>JBBRCR010000544.1:0-5606 GCA_038204695.1 Opitutales bacterium
TGATGTATTATATATAGACTTTTGCCACTACGCGCGTAACCGCCAAAATTCTCAACTGCTCTCGTCCGTCAGCCGGCTGTGCTTTGGTTCTCTACCAAGCACTTGCGTCAGCTCGTTTTCGTCCCATGGGACGGTAGTGAAAACGATTGGGCTTTCGTGCCGTAGACCGTGAGCCACGAAATCGGTGTGACGAGAACGCCGTAGAACGGCTTGGCCGCCACATTTCGATTTCCAAGGACGGAACTCTTGAACTCGCGAATCCCCGTCACGGTGTTCACCACAACCGGGTCCGAGTAATCGGTATAGCTATCCTGCCGCTGGCCAATCAGCGAGCGCAGCCGGCCGTCAAAAAAACTGCTCGAAGCGGAAATACTATAGGAATCGTCGGTCGAGCGGCCGCGCGCCGTCTGCCGGGCGGCGTTACTGGCCACGTCGACGAACTCCGACCGCAGGCCCGTGACGGGATCGTTGATCAGGGATGCGGCCGAAGTATTCCGGCGGGTGTCGCCTGGGCTCACGTAAATGCGACGGCGGACGGCATTCGCGGCATTGGAAAAATTGGAGTTCGTGGGGTTGTTCACGAGGCGTTCAACCCAATTATACGTGTAATAGCGCTCCTGACGGCGGCTCGTGCTCGCGAAAATCTTGTGCTGCATCCCGTGTGCTTTCCCGGGTTTCCAGTCGTAGATGGCTGACACCCGCCCTTCCCAAACGGTGTTGCCCGCATGATTTCGATCGCGGATGGCATCGTAATAATAATCCCCAAAGTGCGGGTTGGGCGCGCCTCCCGGCATCGTGCGGTTGGGATCGCGGCGCACAGTGGCGAGGCCGAACAACTCATGAGCGCGCTGCCGGTGGGTGCCCTCGTTGGCCGCCACTTCCAGGAAAAGATCGTCACCGACGCGCTGCTCGAGGGTGATCGTCTCCGACCAGTGCCGGACGTCCTGCGTGAAATCAGGCCCACCATAATTCGCCGCGCGCGGCAGGATCGACTCATCCTTGATCGGCAGGGAAGCGTTGCCATCGGGGCCCGTCGTCTGCCCAAAACCGCGCCAGTCGGCGAAAGCACCGAGATTGCCATTGTAGATATAGTAATTCGTGGTCGCCGTGTTCGCGACCAAGCGCTGGAGTCCGGATGCCACCGCGGGGTTCGCATCGAAGGTAAACCCATCGCCCTGCCAGCGCGTGAACGCATCCCGCCCGAGCGGCGCAGACCGCACCGTAGGCCGATCGAAATATTCCACCTCGGCGCGAATGGTCGTCTTGGCCAGCGGGCGCCAAGTGCCCGTCAGGTGTGCACCCAGGCGATTCTCTTTCTGCCACGACTGCTCCGCGCCCTGCGTCGACGAAACCAGGTCGAGTCGCGCCGCCATTGTGTCGTTGATCCGGCGATTGACATCGGCAGTCGCTCGATAGCCCGCGAAGGACGCAAAACGCGCGCTCAACGCGGTGGAATCCGTCAACGTCGCCCGCTTCGTCGTCGTGTTGACCAAGCCGCCGGCGGGCGCGATGCCGAAGAGCAGCGAATTCGGCCCGCGGACGATATCCACGCGTTCCGTGCTGAAGTTGTCGTTGACGCTGAACCACGAAAACATGTTGCGAAACGTAATGGGCGCTCGAATACCACGGAAGTTGAAGCCGCGAAAATCGACCCAGGCGGACGGCGCATAACCGCCCCCGATCATGTATTCCGAGGATTGGATCAAGTCCGTCGCACCGATGTCGGCCAGAAACTCTTTGGTCATCACCGACACCGAAACCGGGATATTCTTGATTTCCTCATTCATCCGGCTGCCCGCAAGCGTCGTGGCGGCGCGGTAGCCAATGTCACGGTCGGAGGTGACTTCGAAGGGCGAGAGTTGTACCGCCTCCTGTGAGCCGGGCTCGTCGCGGGGCGGAGTAACCGGGGTCTGGGCGGGCACGCCCGTGGCGAGCACTCCGAGCGTCGCGAGGAGAGAGAGGTAACGTCGTAAATCGGACATGGTTTTCCGGGGTAAGCGGAGGGGGCAGTCGTCTGGCCCGGATGATGCACGCCAGCGGCGTACGCACGAACCCTCGTTTACTTTACCCGTCAAGCCACGGAATGCGCGTCACGTGGCTTAATCACGCTGCACGGGCGACCACCGCCGCCCCGGATTCCCCGGCCCCTTTAAGAAACATGAGCCACGCAATGGCAAAAGCACCTCAGCCCAGGGTTATCCGATATAAATACGCGTCAGCGCTGAAGTCCGCTTTCCTCGCGGTGGATTTCGCTCCCTGCCGGCTCAGGTGTACAACGATTTCGTGACTCTCGCGATCTTCGCGTCCAAAAAAATTGGAGAGCGTAAGCAGTTCACCGTCGTCTGGCCGCCGGTCGTCGACGACCGTCACGCTTTCCCGATGTAACAAGCCGCTCTGCCGATCCACTTCACCGATCACGAACGGGTACCGCGGGCGGTTCCCGAGGGGATTGGTGGGCGTGATATTGCCGAGCCAGAAAAGCCGGCCCGACGAATGCGGCACCAATTGCGAGCACGCACTTGGTGAATAGAAGGGTTCCCCATCCGTATACTTCCAGAGCTGCGGCTGCGACCACGTGCGGCCGGCATCGCTCGAAAGCGACCACCATTTGCCACCAAACGCCTGGGGCTTTTTGTCATTCGAGCCACGCATAACCATCAGCAGCCGGCCGCCAGCCAACTCGGCCACTGTCGGTTCAATCATGCCGCGCGTCGACAAAGCGGGATCCGCTTCCACCACGGTAGACATCTCCCAAATCAAGGTCTTGCCGGCGGTCCAGGCACCACGCAGCACGGCGGCTTGGGTGAACGTATAACCGCCCCCGGGATTGAAAAGTTTTCCGTCGGCGCCCAGCGGCACGATTTGAATGGGCAGCAGCAGCGTGCCTTCCGCGAGCGCGAGCGGGGCCGATCCCAAGTCGCCAATGTAAGCGCAATTTTTTCCGCGCCAAACGCCGGGCAGTGGATGCTCCACGGAGAATTCTGCGCCTTGGTGTATGACTGGCGACTCCACCGCCCACGTACGGCCACCATCGTGCGAGAGCCCGTAACTGATGCTATAGCCGCGCAATCGCGCGAGGGGCTCGTCCTTTTCGAACAAGCCTTCGATTCGGAATTCAAGAAGCGCGCCCGTCGTCGGATCAACGAGTCCGCTCGAGACCGAGCGCCGAAACGTTCCGCCTTTGCGCTGCTCGACCGTGAACACCTCCTGTGCGTCGGTCCACGTGCGCCCGTTGTCCGGGGAGAAGCGAAGGAAGGCGTGGTCTGATGTGTCGGAGCGCGTGGAATACCGGTGGCGGCTGAGAAGTTCACCGCCGCCGCGTTGCGTGTAGTAACTCGATGCGCCCACCGCCGTACCGGGGGCCGGCGATTTCAGGAAGACTTCACGGCGCACCTGGAACCTTCCGACCGGTCGTGCCGCCCCGGCGCGCGCGCGCGTGATCGCCAGCGCACCCAGTGAGGCCGCACCGGCGAGCTGTTGAATGAAACGCCGTCGATCCATGTCGTGCTTTCCTCTCGAGATAGCCGTCACGGAATGGTGAGGGGAACCGCGCATCAAAATTCACCTTTCACGCCAAATGTATAGAGCGAGCCGTAATGCTGCACCACGCGGAGCGTCGCGTAATCGGGCACGCCCGGCCCGAACGTGGAACTGCGCTTCGGCGTGCGGCTGAGATTGCGCGCACCAATATACACCGCGAATTTCCGGTTGAATCGATACTCGGCCGATACGTCGATCGTCGTCTTCGGCGCCTCCCACTGGTAGGAATCGGCCACCTCCGAGTTGCTGGCGTTCACGCTGGCGAGACGCACGCCCTGGTGCTGCGCGACATTGAACTTGGCCACGAATTTTGGCCGCGCGAAGGTGACGCCCCAGTTCACGTTCCGCGGCGAAAAGCTCGAAAAGTCTTCGGCATTCGCTCCACTGAGGCTCAGTTTCGTCAGGTTGATGAAGACCTGGAAACCGCGCGCCCACGACGGCAGAAACAACAGGGATTGACGATAACTCCACTCGACGCCGGTGATGCTGGCGGCACCAAAATTCGCTTTCGTCACCACGTCATAATCGAGTTGCTCTTCCGCCAGCCCGAAATCTGCCAGCAGCTCAGGCGTGGCGGGCACGCGCGTCTGGCCGAAGAAGTTGGTGATGTCCTTGCGGAAAACGCCGACCGACGCATCGGCTCCCTTCAGTTGATAGAGCTCGAGCGAGAGATCGTAGTTGTCGGACGTCCATGGTTTCAGCCCGGTGTTTACGATTGTAATCGTGCGGTTGCTGGACGCAGACGTCGGGTCGGTAATGGTGACGCCGGGAATAATCTCGTTGAGGCTGGGCCGGCCGATCGTGCGCGCGTATGCCGCTCGGGCGACGAGGTTTTCGTGAAGCGTAAAGCTCGCGTTCACACTCGGGTAATAACCTGAATAGCTCTTGGTCGCGTGCGAGCCACGATCCTTGTACTGAAGTTTATCGCGCGTTGCGGTGTCGCCGGCCACGCGGATGAAGTTCCCCGCCGCATCGCGCACGAGGTTGCCGCTCGAATCCAGCACAAACGTCGCGCGAATGTCGTTGAGCGGTCCCCAGCCTTCGTCGTCCGTGCGCTCGAAGCGCACGCCGGAGATCAATGACAGCCGGTTCTGCATGAACTTCAGATCGCTGCGGAAGAAGCCCGCTGTAATAACTTCCTCCAGTGCCTTCGAATTGAGCACGGCGTTGCGGTAATCAGTCGCCGCATCGAAAACAAAATACTCCGGATGCTTTTGGTAGAGCTGGTAGAACTTCGACGGGTCGAGCCATTGCACGTGCAAATCGCCGCCCGAGATGTCGGTCCAATGTTTCCGCGCGGTGAAGCCGGTGGCGAATATGTCGTAGTTCTGCGCGAGTCGCGCGTCCGCCCCTCCAGGCGGGGAAAACGCCCAACTTGAAGTCGTCGTGCGCGTGTCGCGAAGTTGCCGGCCGATGGAGCCGCCAACCTTGATGCTGGCCGGAATTCGCAGCGGAAGGATACGGCTGAGTTCGAGTGTCGCCCCATCGCGCCGGCCAAGTTCCTCGAATTGGTTGGTCGTACCCGCGGTGAGCGACATATTGCTCGGATCAAAAATGTCCACGGGGGTGCCCGTCCGGGTTGTAGCGGTGAACTTAGGTGGGGTTTCCGACCAGAGCCCGTCGAGGCCGTCGGCCCGGATGATCAACGCGGAAATAGAACTGCTGGTGATCGATCGAAAGAAGCCGTTGTCGACGTCCTTGCGCGTGCGTGTGGCCTGCGAATAGGAAAGGCTCGCCGCGACCTTCCACGTGTCGCCGTCATAATTATAGCGCAGGAAGGCGGCGTCCGTATCGCGATAGATGTTACTGCCGTCGAACGATTGCGCGGCCGTTCCGACCCCCGTGGCGGCTCCTTGCGTGAACGTCGGACCGCCGGTGGCTCCCGCGCCGAAGTTTACGGTCGAGATGCTCTGCGTCGTGACGGCGTCTTCGTTCGACCGTTGCAGCATCAGTCGAAACGCGTTCGCGCGGTTCACGCGCCAGTCTGCGGTCGCCGAGTAGCGGGTTCGCTCGAACGATTGCGTCACGGGTCGAAACGCCATCGAAGTCTGGACCTTCGTGACCCG
>JBBRCR010000545.1:0-5571 GCA_038204695.1 Opitutales bacterium
CGCGAAGCCGCGAAGAGCGCGAAGAAAACTCCGCCTTGATTCGCGTGCTTCGCGGCTTCGCGTGCAACGATTCAATGATTGGCTCGGTTGAATTCTGCGGAAGACGTGGTGTTCCGAAGTGTATCACCATCATGATTACAGATACGCACGTCCACTCGTCCACGGAATCGGAGCCTGCCTTGAAGTGGCATGGGCGTCCCGCCCATGAAGTCCATGATGTGCGACACTACGCCTTTTCGCTCTGAGACCGTCCCGCCTCTTCGGCTCTGAGACCGTACAATTCACGAATCTCCAGGCCAGCTCACGCGAAGCCGCGAAGGGCGCGAAGAAAACTCCGCCTTGATTCGCGTGCTTCGCGGCTTCGCGTGCAACGATTCAATGATTGGGCTCGGTTGAATTCTGCGGAAGACGGCGCCACATCTCGCGTGCATAGCGGACGCTTTCCTTCAAGAACGCCAGCAGCAGCGACGAAGCCTCGCCACAACGCTGCCACTTCCATGCGCTCGAAACCGTCGAGCGGCAGCACGCGAACGCGTGGGTTCCGCACGAGTTCCTGCAACATCAGGGTGACGCCCGCCCCACGACCGTCCGCCACGTATTGCGTGATCAAATCGATCGAACTCGCTTCGATCGCCAGCGGCCAGTCGATGCCTCGCTTCCGCAGCCCACGTTGAAAAAGAATCGTGACGCTCTCGTGCGCCGGCATGCCGATGAGCGTCTGCTCCGGCCGGCGATGGGCCCAGATCTCCTCGGCGGATCGGATGCGCCATGATTTTGGCACGAGCAAAACCAGCGGCAGCCGAACGAGTGAGAGCGACTGCGTCTGCGCGGGCGGCCCCCCATGAAGCGGGGTGATCATCATGTCCACCTCGCCTTCCCGCAGCCAGCCCGCCAGATCCGTATCGAAACCCGAGCGCAAACCCAGCTGCACCCACGGAGCGTGATGGCGCAGCCGCTCCAGCACCGCCGGGAAGTGGGCGTAACACAACTTCGGATGCAGCGACTCTCAGTTGCGCAGGTATAACGGCCGTCCGGCCCGCCCTGAGGAATTCGAATACGTCGGCTGGAGTTGGATCGCCGGCGTGAAATGGCGTTTCTGATTGCGCGCACGGCGGCGTGTTGCCGGCCGTTGACGAACACCTCGACCACGCTGCGATCGACGAAGACCCGCCGTTGGCAACCAAACGCCGGGAGTTCAGCGGGATGCCGCCAGCCCAAAGGGCGAAAACGTGATCGTCACTGCCAGCCAGACTACCGCCAGCGCCAGCAGCACGATTTGGTAGAGTCGCCTTTCGTGCGAGGTCATCGGTTTGGCGGCTGCGCGCTGGGCGCCCGCCAATGCCGCAGCGGCGGCGTCTGGCTTGGAGCCGACACTGACGACCGTCATCACGCCGGCGCACACGAGCGTGATCACGAATCCGCAATTCAGCGCGCTGCGCAGGTAACGGGGCAGCTGCTCGACAACGGCGGGAGTCCCCAAGGCCCAGAACGTCAGTGCGCCCAGCATGGTGCCGGTGACCAGTGTGGCCGCCGCGCCACGGGCGGTGGCGCGTTGCGTGAACACCCCGGCCACCACGCACACAAACACGGGGGGCGCCAGCAACGACCACAGTTGCACCAGATAAGTGAATACGCCTTTGAATTGCCGGATGCCGGGTGCGAGCACGGCACACAGGAGCAGCACGCCGAGCATGAGTCCGCGGCCCAGCCGCACCCGCGCGGGCTCCGTTAGCTTCGGCGCAAATCGCAACACGAAGTCGTACGACACCATCGAGGACGAGGCCGACAGTCCGGCCGCCACGGTGCCGAGAATTGCCGCCAGCAATCCGGCGAGTACGAGGCCGGCGAGGCCGGGTGGCACGTAGGTCGACACGAGTCGCGCGTAGGCCTGATCCGGATGCGCCAGTCCGGGGAGCAGTTTCGCCGCAATCACGCCAGGTGCCGCGATGATGAACAGCGCCAGCACTTTTAAAAACGCGGCAAACAGCGCGCCCATTTTCGAATGGAATACGCTGCGCGCCGCCAGCGCGCGCTGTACATAATCGTGATCCGTGCAATGCGAGTGCACGCCGAGGATCAGCGCGCCCGTTATCAGCGGGAGCCAGCCGAACGCGTGGTCCCAAGGTTGCACCACCGACCAGAGGCTGCGGCCATCCGCGTTGTAGGTGGGCAACACGGCCGCCCAGCCACCCGCGGCGGATAAACTCAGCACCAGCGTTGTCGCCCCGCCCAGAATCAGCAGCCCGGCCTGCAGGAGATCGGTCCACAGCACCGAACGCAGACCACCGAGGATGGTGTACGTGCCCGCCGCGCCGGCGATCACTGCCACCGCGAGGTTGAATTGCACCGCCGAATTCCATCCGAGCAGATCGCTCAGCACCGTCGCACCGGCATACAGCGCCGTCGCGATGTTCGCTGCGAGAATCATCACGATGTTGATCGCGGAGACGAACATGCGCGCGCCGGGACTGTAGCGGCGCTCAAAGAATTCCGGCGAGGTGCGCAACTTCATCGCGAGATACACATCGACAAAAAATACTGCGAGCAGCGCGAAACACAGCGCGCCCACGAGCTGAAACGCGCCCGCCGCCAGCCCAATCGTATACGCGAGTCCGGCCTGTCCCACGAATTGCTGGCTCGAGATGTTGGCCGAGAACATCGAGGCACCGATGAGCGGCCATGTGGCTTCGCGATTCGCGAGAAAGAGCGACTCCGCGTCCTTGATTTTGTGGCGGCCAAACCAGAGCCCGAGCGCAATCGTCAGGAAAAAGTATCCTCCCACAATCGCTCCGTCGAACGCCGTGATGCGCAGCGAATTCATGGGGCGCGTCAGACCGCGGTGGTGGCGGGCGGGCCGAGCGGCATCCAGCGGTCTCCGCTGCGGGCCTGCCACTGCGCGAGTTGGGCCGACAGGCGATCGATGATGCTTCCCGCCTCCGCTGCCCGACTGGTTGACAGCGTGAGATCGTTGCACTCGTCGGGATCCGCGCAGAGGTCGAAGAGCTGGCGGCGCTCAGCACCGTCGACGTGATACACGATCAGCTTCCAGCGGCCATCCGTCACCATGCGCTGGCAATCCATATACGCCGCGCACAGGGAGTCGCGCAGGACCGCGGCGCCACTCATGAACGTGGGGACGAGGCTGCGACTTTCGAGTCCGGCCGGTGGCGTCAAGTCCGCGAGTTCACACAGGGTCGCATACAGATCGAGCGAATAGCTGAGCGCCGGGTTGCGCACGCCGCGGGGGATGCCGGGCCCGGCGAGGATAACCGGAACCTGGATACTGGATTGATAGAGGTTCTGTTTGCCGAGCAGGCCGTGGCTGCCGAGGGCGAGACCGTGGTCGGAGACGTACACGACGATGGTCCGGTCTTGCTGGCCCGTCTCCCGCAGCGCCGTGAGCACGCGGCCCAGACAGGCGTCGTGATGCGAGATCATGCCGTAGTAATCGGCGAGATGTTCGCGGACCACGGCGGGCGCGAGCGGGTGGGGGGCCAGTTGCTCGTCACGGATCCCGAGTTCTCCATTGTCGAACGGGTGGGCGGGCCGGAAGTTGGCGGGGAGCGAAAGGCGCGCGGGATCGTAGAGCGCGCGAAACTCCGGCGGCGGCGTCCGCGGATCGTGCGGCGATGTGAGCGCGATGCAGGCGAAGAAAGGGCGGTCGTGCTGCCGTCGGATGAACGTCTCGGCCGAGTCGCAGAACAGGTCGGAGGAAAATCCCGGGGCGACGCGGGGCGGATCGCCGCGGCGGATTTCAGCGAGAGTGCGGACCGGAACTCTCCGGTGATCGCACATGCCCCCGTGAAAAATGTGGTCGCCCTGCTCGAACGAGCGGAGGAGGGCGGGCAGATCGTTGTGCCATTTGCCGGTGAAGAACGTCGCATGGCCGGCGGCCTGAAAACGTTCGGGCAGAGTGCAGGCCTCTTCCGGCAGCCGCACCTCGAACTCCGGCCCACGCTCCAGTTCCGGCGCGGCATCGGCCTGAAACAATCCCCGGCCGGTCAGCAGGCAGGCCCGCGACGGGGCGCAGACCGCGGGCATCAGGCTGCCCATGATCGCCGTGCGGGTGAAGCTGGTGCCCCGATGTATGAGGGAATCCAGTACGGGGGTGCGCACCGCCGGATGACCGAGCGCGCCCAGGGCGTCCGCCCGGTGGTCGTCGGCAATGATGAGGAGGAGGTTGGGACGGGGCATGAAGCGGGGCGCGGGTGGCGGCGGCGCCGGAGGGGGCAGATTGGCGCTTGCGGTCGCTGGCTCCAATCCTTTCAAGCTGCAACAGTACAGCAGGGAACTCATGCACGCTCGCGCCACGCTGAAAGACATTGCCCGCCAGACGGGACTGAGTGTGTCCGCCATTTCGCTCGCCCTGCGCAAGCCGCTCGCCCTGCCGGCCAGCACGGTGGCACGGGTGAAACGGGCCGCGGAGGAGTTGGGTTACCAGCCGGACCCGGCGTTGAGCGCGCTGGCCGCGTATCGCAACCGGCAGCGCGTGCGGCGGGATTTCGCGGTGATCGCGTTCGTCTCCAATTGGCGGAGACGCGACGAGTGGCTCCAGCGGCAGAGCGCGCAGGCGCTGACGGCGGGCGCCACCGCGCGGGCGAACGCCCTTGGTTACAAGCTGGAGCACTTCTGGTCGCGTGAAGGCGGCGCGTCGCCTGCGCGCTTCAGCCGTGTGCTCGTCAGCCGCGGGATTCGCGGCGTGATTCTCGCCCCGTTCGAGCAGCCGGCGGCCCGGTTCGACCTGGCGTGGGAGAACTTTTCCGTCGTCACGGTCGAGCGACCGGCGCTGTACAGCCACTTCCATCATGTCGTGCCGAACTATTATGCGGACATGCTGCTCGCGTGGGAACAACTTCGCGCCCGCGGCTATCAGCGCATCGGACTGACCCTCGATGGCGCCCTGGCCGACCGCGTGGCCCACCAATGGGAGGCGGCGCATAATTTTGAGCAGTCCAGGTGCGAGAACCGCCGCGCATCGGTGCCGACCCTCTTGCGGCGGTCGGCGGATTCCGACGCTCGCGTCGTCGAGTGGGTCCGCCGGCACCAGCCGGATGCTGTCATCAGCCGGAGTGACGGCGTGTTCCAGTCCATGGTGGCCGCGGGCCTGCTGGTGCCTCGAGAAATTGGATACGTGAGTCTAAACGTGATTGATGACCCCGCTGGGGTGAGTGGAATTTTTCAACCGCGCGAAATCATGGGTGCTGCTGCGGTCGATGTGTTGAACAGCCTGCTGCTACTAAGCCACCGGGGGCCGCACGAATATTCGCAGGGCACGCACGTCGACGGAGTCTGGCGCGACGGCACCACGCTGCGCCTGGCGCCGCCGTCGCGTTAGCCCTGCCCTTTGCCCACAAATTTGCCATCGCGTATGGCGTCGCGCCAAGGGCGCGGTTGACCGGACGGGCGACTTTCCTGTCGCCCGAGACCGGTCGACCGAACGTACTTCGGCGGCAGGAAAGCCGCCGCTCCGGTGCGAATGCCGACGTGCTTGGCCAGAATTGTGGGGCCAGCGCAGACCTAGCTCTTGGAGAAACCGGTTGTGCGTCCGCGTCGCGTCCTGAATGGCTCTTT
>JBBRCR010000546.1:0-5566 GCA_038204695.1 Opitutales bacterium
CGCGGGGATGCAGTGGCTGCAGGCCACGTTTACCAACCGCTACAATCGTGTGCGCGGGCAGGCGGGGCACGGGTCGATTTTTCAGGGGCGCTACAAGGCGTTGCTGGTGCAGGCCGGCACGGCGTTGGGCATGGTGTGCGAATACATCCAGCTCAATCCGGTGCGGGCGGAGCTCGCGCCCGTCGGCCGGTTGGGCGCCTGGCGCTGGTCCAGTTACCGCTGGCTGCGGGCGAAGGCGGAGCGCCCGGCGTGGCTGCGGCCGGAAACCGCCTTGACCGAGGCGGGCGGGTTGGCGGACGGACCGGATGGGTGGGCCGCCTATGATCGCTATCTGGCGTGGCAGGCGGCGGACGGGCCGGCCGGCAAGGGACCGGCCTACGCGTCGCTGAGCCAGGGTTGGGCCATCGGCACCGAGCACTTCCGGGCGGCATTGATCAAGGACCACGACCTGACGGCATCGGCGCGGGCGTGGGAGACGAGCGGCGCGCGCGAGATGCGCCGGGTGCGGTGCGAGGAGCAGTTGAAGGCGGCGCTGGGTGCAGTCGGACCATCGCAGGCGGACCCGGCCGCCGAGCCCAAGGGCGCGCCTTGGAAAGTCGCCGTGGCCGCCTGGATGAAACAAAACACCGAGGCGTCGAACGGCTGGTTGGCGGAACGTCTGGCGATGGGGAGCGCTTCCCGCGTGAGCCAAGTCACTGCGGTCGTCGCGCGGCAGCCAGACTCGGACGGCGCGCAAATCTTGCGGCGGTTGAGTGATAGATTAACAACCTGACCCCGTTGACATGGCTGATCCCGTTGACATGGCTTGACCCCGTTGACATGGCTCCACCCAATCGTTCACGCTCGCCCACTGGCCGATCTTCTCCTGATCGGCGCGATACGTGAGCCCACCGTGCAGTGAGGCGGCAACGGCAGCGAGCGTGACGACCCCGGAATCGTCATTCTGGAGCGCCACGGCGGCGGGCGCGGACGAAGCGCTCGTGGGCGAGCGGCCGGGCTTCGCGGTCGCCCGCTTGTCGCGTCTCGCGTCTGGCGCCTGGTGCCGCTCCACCCGCGCGCCACCACGTCGGCCTGAAGCGCATGATAAATTCCCTTGATTACGGGCGCGCTGATCCTCGGCGTGCACTCGCATTGCACGGATCACGATTACGTGCAGCGGGCATTGGCGGCGCGCAGCGTTTTCCATTCGAAAATGGGCGCGCTGTTCGCCGCCTTTCTGAAAGTGCTCGCGCTGTTCATCATCGCGGCACCCGGCGTGATTGCGGCGAAACTGCTCCCCGGATTGGCGCATCCGGATCAGGATTACGCGCGACTCGTATCGACCTACGTGCCGCCCGGCCTGGCGGGTGTCGTGCTCGCTGGATTGTTGGCGGCGATTCTCGGCACGGTGGCGGCCGGACTGTCGGCGTCGTCCTCGATGGTTTCATACGACTTCGTGCTTTCGCGGCCAGTGCCATGCCTCCATCTACTCAGTTTATGGTATGGAATGTCACTTTCCGCAGCCTGAACCCCCAGCCTGACCTCGATTTTTTGGACCACACGGGCTGCACCGGTGAATCAATTCTGCCAGTCCTCCAAGCCGAGGATTGGGACTCGCGCGAACTCGGCGGTGTTGTTCGCCACCAGCACCGCACCCAAGCGAATCACACCCGCGGCAACGTGTACGGGGATCGATATTCCTTGGTGAGCAGTGCATTCGCCTCGCGATCATTCCCGAAATTTTCGGCTCGAGGATCGAAGCGGATGTCGCGCTTCAGGCGGGTACAGATATTGCCCAAATGGCAGATGGTCGTGCTGAGCCGGCCCAGTTCCACGTCGGCATTGGGCTGCTTCCGGCTCTTGATGCACTCGAGGAAGTTTCTCGTGTGCGATCCGCCGGATGCCTTTTCGACGCGAGCGAACTCGCCTCTCTTGACCTGCACCTTCCAACCGCCGCCATCGACGATCAGCACGCCCTCGGTTCCGTAAAACGCGGTGGCCGCAGTCGTCCCCTCGAGGGAAAGCAGACTCTGGAAACTGCGCAGTTCCCAGACCAGCGCCAGGTCGCCGTAATCATAGGTCATGATCTGGGTGTCGGGAACTTCCTTGGCGTCGTCCAGCCAGTAGATGCCGGCGCTGCCCGAAACATGTTTGGGCAGGCATTGGTCCACTCCGCGCAGCGCCTGGATGCCCCACATGGCAATATCGAGCATGTGAACACCTTGGTTGCCGAGTTCGGTATTGCCGTAATCCCAGAAAAACCGCCACGTGTAGTGGAAACGATTCTTGTTGAAGGGCCGTTTCGGTGCGGGCCCGAGCCACACGTCGTAATCGATTCCTGGAGGTGCGGGTTCTTCCGGGGGATTGCCGATGCTGGCCCGCACCTGGCTCATCCACGCTTTGACCAGGCAAACTTTGCCCAACTTGCCCGAGGCTACATATTCAATGGCTTGCCGAAAGTGATCGCCGCTTCGTCGCTGCATTCCCACCTGCACGACGCGCTTGTACTTACGCGCGGCATCGCGCATGAGCTGTCCCTCGTGAATCGTCTGGGACAGCGGCTTTTCGATATAGACATCCTTGCCGGCCTGACAGGCTTGGAGGGTTTGAATCGCGTGCCAGTGATCCGGAGTGGCGATGATTACCGCATTGATGTCCTTGTCATCTAGCACGCGACGGAAGTCTTTCTCGAAGCCAGGATTTTTGCCCTGGGCCTTGGCCAGCACGGCGCCGGTCCGGCTCAAAACCGCATCGTCGAGGTCGCAAAACGTCTTGATCACGGCGCCGTCCCGAATCGCGTTGAGCGCCACGCCGCGACCCTGGTTGTTGCCGCCGACCAGAGCCAACGCGATCTTCTCGTTGGCACCGGCCGCCGAAGCATTGAGGTTGAGAAAAGTGCCGGCGGCCAGAGCCGTCCCGGCGTTTTTCAGAAAGGTTCTGCGATTATCATTTTGCATAGCACAACTCCAACTGGTGATAATTTATACCTACTTTGCCTGAGAAGTGAGGAAATCCCGTGAGGGAAAACGGAGAATATAATAACGGTTGGGCTCAAAAATCGCGGAACGGCCCGCGGGGTTCGGCCGCATCCATCTCGGCGCGCCAGCGAGCGTAACGGGCCCTCACCGAAGTGAACACGTCGGGTTTCTCTTTTGCCAGATCGTGCGCTTCGCTCGGATCGGCGGACAGATCGAACAGCTCCTCCATGGGCGGGCGGTTGTCCTTGTTGCCGCGGGGCACCGAGGCCACCCATTTATACTGTCCCACCCGCGCGGCCTGATAGGCTGACGGCCAGTTCCAAAACATTTCCGTGCGCTGGGACTTTCCCTTGCCCTGGAGCACGGGCAGCATGTTGAAGCCGTCGAGGTGCACGTCGGGCAGAAACGCCCCGCCGACGGCGGCCAGCGTGGGGAGGATTTCCAGCGAACTCAGAAACTCGTGGGTGACGACCCCCGCCGGAATCACGCCGGGCCACCACGCGATGAGCGGAGAGCGCAAGCCGCCTTCGTAGCCCGAACCTTTCCCGCCTCGCAGCTTCACGCCGTCGAGCCAGCTGTCGCTCATCCCATTGTCGGTGAAAAAAATCACGAGCGTGTTGCGGGCGAGCTTGAGTTCCCGGAGCGTCTTGAAGACATCCCCGATCGCCTCGTCCATGGCTGTCACCATGCCCGCGAGTTTGGTTTTCTGATCGTTGGGGTCGAGGGTGGGATAATATTGCTTGAGATAAGATGCCGGAACTTGGTACGGATCCTTCTTCAGATTGGACGCGCTGTGGGGCGCGTTGAAGGGCAGATACAGAAAGAACGGCCGATCCTGGCCTTGCCGGAACATCTTGTCGCTGTCCCGGATAAATTCGATCGCTTCGCGCCGGAAAAGATCGGTCGCATACATCCCCTTGTCCGCCGTGCTGCGCGCGTTGTTTCGAAACATTGAATGCACGCCATAGCGCTCGTGGGCGTAGTAATCGATCCCGTTGTTGCCATGGCCGTAGAAATAGTCGAAGCCGCGCTGCAAAGGCAGGAAACGCCTCGCCTGCCCCAGATCCCATTTCCCGAGGACGGCATTGACGTAACCCGACGTCCTGAGGACGTCTCCAAACGTCTTTTCCCGTGGGTCAATGCCCAGGGTCATTTCCGGCGACAGGGCGTACTCGGAGGCCGTGTAGTGATGGCCGTAGTTCACCATGTCGTTCCGGATCATTTCATAGGTGCCGTTTCGCTGGGGATAGCGGCCGGTGATCAGCCCGCTCCGCGACGGCGTGCAGACCGACGCGGTGACATAGAAATTGGTGCCCCGGATGCCTTCGGCGGCCATTCGATCCAAGTTTGGGGTGATGAATCGCTTGTCGCCAAAGGTGGCCAGATGGAACCCCTGATCGTCACTGACGATCAGAATGATGTTAGGTTGGTGCGTACCGTCTTGGGGAAAGCCAGTGGTGGTGAATGCGAGCAGCACTCCGGCAAATCGAAGGAGAAGAGGTTTCACAAGCGCGCACGGATCAAAACTTGAGCGTATTCGTCCACGTATACGTACGCGGCTGTTCACTGAAGACGGCATTCAACACCCCGGCATAGCCGGTGACGCTGCTGGGCAAAATGACCACTCTATAGCGGTTGAACAGATTGGAGATGTTCACCTGCGTGGTCCAAGTGAAGCGCCCGAGCCGCCCGAGCCTGCGTTCGTAGCCGGCGATGAGATCGACGCGACGCCGGTCGGGCCGGTAAAGCAGCGTGCGATCGGAATTGAGAGCGATTCCACCCGGGTAATAGTAGTGTCCCCGCTGCTGCCAAGCCAGGCCGACCGTGCCACCGAGGCGAAACCCCTTCCCCCAGCCCGAGGTAAACGTGTACAAGTTGGTGAAATTAAGGCTGTATTTCGGGTAACCAGTAGTGAGATCACCCGCGACTGCCGCCGGAATCGTGCCCGGTGGCTTGAAACCCGGATTGATCTGCATCGCCGAGATGGGCAGTCCAGTCACGCCGGTGAGAATCGGGCCGTGCACGGGATCAACCCAGCGCAAGACGGTGGCAGCGTTGGAGGCGCCGCTGATTTGCCCGGTCACCGCCACCGGGTTCGCGTAATAGTTGTTGGCGGGAGAACTCATCATCGCGATCGTCAACGGCACCGCCCCAGCCGTGCTTGCCGGCACAGTCGGCTGGCTCGCGAGTTGGCTGGCGGTCGCCGTCGATCGAACATATACCACCGTGCCGTCATTATAAGTCACCTGTCCCTGGCTGTCTTGATAGAACTGATCGTTGTAGAGCTGACCGAAATTTATGGTTGTTCCCAGCTTCCCATCGGTGAGGGCGGACGAAAGTCGCATCCGCCAGTTGCGGGTGGGCGAAGCCGTCAAGGCGAGTTCAACACCGCGAACATACCGATCGACATTCATCCAGTTGGCGGGCGACTTATAAGTTCCATTGAGTCCATTGGGGTTAATGTAATTCTGGATCTGGGTCTCCATGCGGATTTGCTCCTTTTCGGAGTCGACCGAAAACCAGGCTAGGGATCCCGATACCTGTTCACCTGGGGTATTGAACTTGATCCCAATCTCACGACCGCAGGCCTCGGAACTCATGGGGATATC
>JBBRCR010000547.1:0-5555 GCA_038204695.1 Opitutales bacterium
AGCTCGCGCCTCGCCACGATAGAGGGTAGGTCGGCCCCACACGCTCATTCGAGAAGGCGTTGAACGTCACTCCAGGCACTTACCTCGCGGAGACCGCGAAAAAAACTGCCAAAACCTTCCCAGTGGCCGAAGTCGGGCTAAAGCAAAATAAAAGCCGATGGCGTGGGTGACCATCGGCGAGGCCAGCAGAGAAGCGCGGCGCAATCAGCGGTTGAAGCTTTGCGCCGAACCGGGAGGCGCAGGGTCAGAGCGGCGGTTCGATCTGGTCTTTCATCCGGTAGGATTTGCCCGCGATGACGACCGTCTCGGCGTTGTGCAGCAGGCGATCCAACAGGGCACTGGCGATCATCGCATCATTGTTAAAAATCTCGGGCCACTGTTTATACGCCCGGTTGGTGGTCAGGATGATGGACCCATGCTCGTAGCGCTTGCTGATGAGTTGGAAGAGCAGGTCCGCGCCGGCTTTGTCCATGGGGATGTAGCCTAATTCATCAATGTATAATATGTCCGGATACAGATACCGCTTGAGCTCCGCGGGCAGGCGGTGGGCGGCCACCGCGGCATGGAGTTGGTTGAGCGCGTCGACCGCCGTCGTGAAGAGAACGGAGTATCCCCGCTGGCAGGCTTCGTAGCTCAAGGCGGTCGCCAAGTGTGTCTTCCCGGTTCCCACCGTTCCGCAGAAGATGACGTTCCCTTTCTGCTCCACAAAATCGAGGCGGAAGAGATGCTTGACTTGCATTTCGTCGATTTTCTTCGGCCAGTCCCAACGAAAGTCAGCCAGCGCCTTCACGACCGGGAAGCGAGCGGCGCGCACCCGGCGCTCCCGCGCCCGATCCTGGCGGGCGCGGTATTCCCCCTCGAGCAACCGCTGGAGGTAGTCGACCTGCGACCAGCCCTTTTCGGCGGCCTCGCGGGCCAGCGCTTCGTAGTGTTCGGCCATGTGGCCCAAACGCAGGTAGTCGAGATATTGATCGAGCGGTGACGGTTTCATGTTTGATCGTAGGGGGACAGGTCGGGTGGTGGCAGTTCGAGTTCCAGCAGGTCGCTGCGGCGGGTCAGTTGCAGCGCCCCCGGCTCCGGCAGGAAGCGTGCGCGCTGCTCGAGCAGGTTGCTGATATATTCACAACTGTAGGCTCCAAGATCATGCGCGTCGGCAATCGCCCGGGCCGTCTTATCGGTCCCAAAGATCTCGCTCAGTGCCACGATTTTTTGGAGATGATGACCGACGTTCAACCGGCGCTCGCCCAATTGCTCGTAATACGCCTGGGCTTGGGGACACAGGCCCAGGAACCGGAGCAGGATCTTTTGCTCCCGGGCCGCCACCCGGCCCTGCAAGAGGGCCTGCTCGTGATCGGGATGCTGCACGTCCTGCTGGCGCTCGAACGAGCGCACGTGCTCGGCGACGAGGTTCTCGCCGGCGAACAATCGCAGGCGATCCGCATACAGTTTCAGCGTGAGCTGGCTCGACGCGTGGCGCGGCGGCACCGAGTAACGGTTCGTGTCCACGACGACGCGGCACCGGTTGCTCAGCCTGCCGGCGCTGGCATCGTAGACATCAGCAGTAACACAATCTCAGTTGGTCCCAATAACACTGTTCTGCGTGGCGAGCGATTATCATGAGGCGAGCCTATAAAGCGGAGACGGTGCAGCCGGACGTCTATAGCGAGCAAAAAAGTTGTCTGCCGTGCCACTCTCGTGATGAGAAAGGAAAACCTTGCGGTGCCGATGTTCAGTGGTGATTGATGGTTGCAGCCCCACCGAAGGAAGAGAGTCCTGAGTATTCCATAGGAAAGTTTCGATTCTCATCTCCGCGGTTTTCCACGTCTGCGTTGGGCAGAACCAGTCGCCAGAGCCAACGCGCACAGTCGGTCCGCGATTAACATCATGAGAGCACCTCCATCTTTAGTTTCCATTCGCACGGGCGTTTCCACTGTGCGCGTGGCTCATCTTTGACGTTGGGCAAAACGAGAATCCCTTCTTGTGTGGTGACGTCAAAACGCGAGACTCGCTCCCATGCCGACAGTGATGCGGATCGGACCGTTCCGGTTTCACTTCTATTCCGACGAGGGAAGCGAGCCGCCGCACATCCACGTCCGAATTCCAAATGGGGAGTGCAAGTTCTGGTTGCAGCCGATCGCGCTTGCGTCTTCCAAGGGCGTTAAGCCTCACGAGATTCGAGAGATTGAGCGACTTGTCTTTGAGCACAAGTCGACCTTACTTGCCGCCTATCATGAATTCCAACGCGACCGCTGAACTGGAAAGGGAAGTCCTGGCCACGCGCGTTTGGGTTGAAGAAAGGACAGTCTTCCTCGAACTGCACGACGGACGAATTTTTGGATTTCCTGCGGCTCGGTTTCGCCGATTGAGGGATGCTTCCGATGAAGAATTGAGGAAGGTATCCCTCGAAATTGGAGGAGCGGCATTACGATGGGAAGAAATCGACGAGGACATCACCGTGCGCGGAGTTGTCTCCGGGCAGTTTGAGCTTCCGCTTGCCGGAAAATAGGCCAACCCTGAGAGTTGTGTGACGCAGCAGCCGTCACACGACTCGTGTTGAACAAGCCCGGGAGTGACGGACGGGGGTGAACGGCGCCCTACTGCGGATAGTGTCGCGACCGCGGCCACCGCCGGGGCTACACCGGACGGTTTTTTCCTGGCGCCGGCGACCTGAATCCCGATCGCGGCGCAAAGCGCCATTGCCCAGCGGCGCTGGACGGCTTCGTGGTCGGTGCCGGAGCAAAATATTCCGGTTTTTTCGCGTGATGATATAGCTCCGCCGGGCGAGCTCGGATAAACAAGTTCGCGGGACGTCGGTGGCGGCCGATATACTATAGAGAAAGCCCGTCATGCGCAGCGTGCCACCGGCGGACCGGTCGCCGGAAAACAGTACGGCGTGCTGTCCAAAAACTCGAATCCCTTACGCGGCGTCACGGTAATAGTAGTTGAGCATGCCACCGAGGCGTTCCCGTCGGCGCATTTCCCCTTGTCGCTGCCCAATTTCCTTTCCCGGCTCGATGATCTGCCCCTCCAGTCCTTGATGGTTCCGCTCCGAATGGTAGTACGCGAGATACTTGTTTACCGTGCGCTGGAGATGCTCCTGGCCGAAAAATATCATCCGGTCGGCGACTTCGGTTTTGAACGACAGATGAAAGCGCTCCAAATGGGCATTGCAATTGGGCGATCTCGGCGGAATCCGCACCGGCCGAACGCCTGCATTTTTCGAGCAAACCACGAAACGCCGCATGAAAGGTGGCATCACGATCCATGATGAGGAACCGCTTCCCCTTGAGGAATCCGGTGAAGGCATCCGTAAGGTTGCGACCAATCTGGAGCATCCATGCGGTGTCGGGATACGGCGTGATGCCGGCACAAACCACTTTCCTTGTCGCCCGTTCCATCACGAACAACACGTAGTGAGTCACCAGGCCACCTTTCGTCCAAACTTCGACCGTCGTGAAGTCAATCGCGGCAAACCCGGGCCACTGCGCCTTCAAGAAAGTCGACCACGTCGTCCGGCAGCGGCGTTTGCCGCTGATTCGCCGAAAAGCGTCTTCGGCTTCGCGCAACTGCTCGTCGGTCAGAAATGTGGTTCCCGTCCGGATCCCGGACGCGAATTGCAGCGCTTTGAGTTGAAGAGCGGCCTTCTCGGCCGCGGCCTCGTCCTTGGATTTGAAGTTTCGGCGGATGCGAACGCCGTGAAGCCATCCAGTGACTCGCCAGGACGTGACGCCGTTGCGGTTTGAAAACCGGGTGACGGCAAACTCTGTCTCATTCATTTTTAGGTTGCCACGTCAACTGGCAACCTAGCTTCGGTTTTTTGCTCCTCATAGGAGAAAAGTGGCGGAGAGGGAGGGATTCGAACCCTCGGTAGCCTTTCGACTACACGTGATTTCCAATCACGCACATTCGACCACTCTGCCACCTCTCCGGGTGATGCCGCCGCGCCCTGCAATCGAACGCTGCGCACTGCCCAAACGGGGGAAGAAATGTCACGCCCGCCCCCGGGTCAACTCGCGAATTCAGAAGCTATCGGTTCGTCCGCCGCCAACCGACACCATCGAGAGAGACTTCCCAAAGCCGTGGCGCCCGAGGGCGCGAGGTGAACTCAGGCTCTCCCGCTGAACCGAGTTCCACCAGCCGACCCTCAACAGCTCCAAGAGCCTTGGGCTTCACTCACGATTTGTGCTTTTGCCGATTTCCCGCTCGGCTTCGCATCACCAATGAAAAATCGCCCGTTCGTCGCTCTTGCCCTCACCGTCGCCCTCGCCATCGGCTGCGGCAGCGCCGGTCTCGTCGCCGCGCCGGCATCCGCGGAAAAAGCGCTTCGCTGGACCGAACTCTTCGACGGCAGGACGCTCGCCGGCTGGCGCGTCCATTGCCTTCCAGCCGATGCGCAGAAAACATTCTGGACCGTCGCCGATGGGGCGATCGCCTGCGATTCCATCGGCCGCAAGGACCATCAGTACGTCTGGCTCATCCACGAGAGCGAGTGGGCCGATTTCGAACTCGAGCTCGAATTTCAGGCCTTCCGCCCGTCGCCCGGCAACACCGGGGTGCAGATTCGCAGCCGCTATGACGCTTCGGCCTCCGCTCCCAACGGCGGCTGGCTCGATGGTCCTCAGATCGACATTCATCCGCCCACGCCGTCCCGCACCGGATTGATCTACGATGAGACCCGCTCCGAAAAGCGCTGGATTCACCCCAGTCTGCCTTCCTCGAAAATCGACCTCGGTCCCCCACCCCCCGGCTTCACCTTTCGGTATCGAGAAGATGGAGACGCGTGGAACCAGCTGCGCATCGTCGCCCGCGGCACATCGATCACGTCCGTATTGAACGGCATCACCATGGCAGACTACGACGGCAAGGGTGTCCTCGACAACGAAGGCCATCGTCAGCGCAACGTCGGCTTGCGCGGCCACATCGCACTGCAATTGCACGTCCGCGACGAGCTCAAGGTCCGGTTTCGCCACCTGCGCATTCGCGCGCTACCCTGAAGCTTCGTTGGACGAGAAAACGAACTCGCGAAAAATCGCCTCGCCAAGGATTGCCTGTTCGCGCGAGGAAATCGCCTTGCTCGGACGGGCATTCGACGCGCTGCCGAGCCGTTGCCGCGAAGTCATGATTATGCGCCAGGTTCAAGGGATTTCCCAGAGGGAGATTGCCCGACAACTCGGTTGTCCGAGTTGACGGTGCAGACGCATGTTGTCAACGGCCTGCGCCGGCTCGAGGCGTACATGCATCGTTATGCCCGGGAGCGCAGCCGGCGATGAAACGACATGTGTCCACGTTGGGCGAAATCGACGCCGCGGCAGCCGAATGGCTGGCGCGCCGCGATGCCGGTCTGGATGAACACGAGGAGGCCGAGTTCGAACGCTGGTGCGCGGCGAGCGTTTTGCACGCCGAGGCAGTCGCACGGTTTACCGCAACCTGGGCCGCTCTCGGCCGGCCAAGGCGGACGGGCAGCCGCCTCGAGCTGTTGCTCGAGCTGCGTCGACGAAGCCGCCACCGGCGACGACGGCGACTCGCGGTTGCCGCGACCAGCCTCGCCCTTGTGC
>JBBRCR010000548.1:0-5553 GCA_038204695.1 Opitutales bacterium
CGCTCCGGCCATGAAGCCGATCATGGACGTGGCGGTGAAAAAGGCGCCCAGCGCTGCGTGGGCAGGCAGAATGCCGATGAGCGAGAACGGAATCACCGTCATCACGATGAAGGGAGTGGTATAGGTTTTAAACCATCCCACCATCAGCATATATATAAGGATGAGCACGGCCGCAAACGCCAGGCCGAGATCGCGGAAGACCTCCAGCGTGACCTGCCATTCGCCATCCCACTTCATCGCGGGCTCACGATCGCTCTCCGGCATGGAGGCGTTGTAGATTTTCACTTGTGGCTGCGTGCCCCCGAAGTCGCGCCCATCGAGCGCGGCCAGCGCCCGGTTCATTTTGAAGATCGCATACACGGGGCTCTCCACCACACCGGCGACATCCGCGGTGACATACGTGACGTTCTGCAGGTTCTTGCGGTAGATGTTCCGCTCGGCTTTGGCCGGTACAATCGTGACCAACTCGCGCAGCGGCACGAGCGGTGCCTGCGGGTTCATCTCCGAACGTACGGGCAACGCGAGCAGATCCTCCGGCCGGGCGCGCATGCTGCGCGGCAATTCAAGCGTGATGTTGACGTCTTCGCGTTCGCTGGGCGCGTGCAGCAGCGTGACCGGCATTCCCTGAACCGCCATCTGCACCGTGCGGGTGATTGCAGATTCGCTGATCCCGTGCAGCGCCGCTTTTTCCGCATCGATGTGCAGGATCGTTTTCGGCTGCAGATCTTCGACGTACCAGTCGATGTCAACGACTCCCTCGGTCGCCGTGAAGATCTCCCGCACCTTTTGCGCGAGGGCGAGCCGCGCCGCCTCGGTTGGACCATACACCTCGGCCACGATCGTTTGAAGGACGGGTGGTCCCGGCGGCACCTCGGCCACCGCGACCGCGGCGCCGTGCCGGGCGGCAATCGCCGCGAGCCGCGGCCGGATGCGCTTGGCGATGTCGTGGCTTTGCGCATCGCGCTCGTGCTTGGCCAAAAGATTGACCTGTATGTCGGCGACATTCGAACCACGCCTCATGAAGTAATGGCGGACCAAGCCGTTGAAATTGAACGGCGAGGCCGTGCCTGCGTACACCTGGTAATCGCGCACCTCTGGTTCCACGCGAATGGCCGCCGCCATCTCGCGGGCCACGCGCGCGGTCTGCTCGAGGGTGCTGCCTTCGGGCATGTTCAGGATGACCTGAAACTCTGACTTGTTGTCGAACGGCAGCATCTTGACCTTCACGGCGCCGATGCCCACGAGGCCCATCGAAACGACGGTGGCCGCCGCGACGATCGCCAGAAACGCCCAGCGCATGACTCGATGCTCGAGCAGTGGCCGCATCAACCTTTGATACAGTCGCGTGAAGCCGGTTTCAGGCATCGCCTCGTCCGCCGCTTCCTCCTCCTCGGTAAGGGGGGCGTCCACAAACTCCACGGCGTGCCCGTGGCCGCGGAGAATTTTCAAGGCGGCCCACGGGGTCACCGCGAAGGCGACCAGGAGCGAAAACAACATGGCCGCGCTCGAGCCAATCGGGATCGGCCGCATGTAGGGGCCCATCAGGCCGCTGACGAAGGCCATCGGGAGCACGGCGGCGATTACCGCCCAGGTGGCCAGGATCGTGGGGTTGCCGACCTCGTCGACCGCTTCCACCGCGATTTGGAGCAACCGCTTCCGCCGGCAACTGGGCAGACCCATGTGCCGTACGATGTTCTCGACGACGACGATCGCATCGTCGACCAGAATGCCGATCGAGAAGATCAGTGCGAAGAGCGTGATCCGGTTGAGCGTGTATCCGTAAAGGTAGAACACGAGCAGGGTGAGCCCCAGCGTCACCGGGATGGCCAGCAGCACGACGAGCGACTCGCGCCAGCCGAGAAAAAGCAGGATCAGGATGGCGACGCCGAAGACCGCGAGGCCCATGTGCAGGAGGAGTTCGTTGGACTTCTCACTTGCCGTGGCGCCGTAGTCGCGCGTCACCGCGACTTCGATGTCGGACGGGATGACGGTGCCTTTCATGGCTTCGACCCTGGCGAGCACGGACTCGACCACGTCGACGGCATTGGCGCCGGGTCGTTTCGCGATGCTCAGCGTGACGGCAGGTTGATCGAGTTCGTGGGCGCCGCTTAGTGTCGTGGAGCGGGCGTCGGGCGTGGCCTGCGCCTCAGGCCGGCTGGAAGCGCCAGCCCCGGCACCGAACAGGACATAATTCGACGGCTCGCCGGGCCCGTCAATTATCTCCGCGACATCCCGGAGATAAACCGGACGGTCATCGAACACGCCGACGACCACGTTGCCGACATCGCGGACATCGCGGAAGAACTGGCCGGTCTGGAGCAGAGTTTCCGTATTGGCGGCCGACTGCGCCCCCGTGTGCGCCTGCGCATTGGCCTGCTGGAGCACGGGCACGAGACCGCCGGGAGAAAGATTGCGCGAGGCGAGACGCTGGGGATCGAGTTGCACCCGGATCTGCCGGCGTTCGCCCCCAATCAGGGTGGTTTCGGCGACCTGCGGGATCACCTTGATCGCGTCGTCAATCTGCGCCGCGACGCGCCGGAGCATCGCATGGTCGTAAACGGCGCTGTGAAAGGTGAGCGCGAGGATCGGCACGTCATCAATCGTCCGCGGCTTGACCAGCGGCGGCGTCACACCAATCGGGATACGATCGAAGTTCGCCTGGAGTTTCTGGTTCAGCCGGACGAGGGCGGCTTCGAGGTCGGTGCCGACCTTGAACCGGATGATGGTCATGTTGGCGCCGGGGCTGGCGGTGGAATAGAGATACTCGACGCCCGCGATCTCCCACAGGAGTTTCTCCATGGGGCGCGTCACGCGATTCTCCACTTCCTGGGCGCTGGCGCCGGGCATGCCGACCAGCACATCGATCATCGGCACCTTGATTTGCGGCTCCTCCTCGCGCGGGAGCATCAGCACGGCGAAGGCGCCGAGCAGAAGTGACGCTGCCACGACAATTGGCGTGAGCTTCGAATCGATGAACATCGCGGCCATCCGCCCGGCGAAGCCGTGGCGGGCCGAATCGGGGACGGGAGAGTGGGCGGCGCTCACGGCTGGAGGTCGAGGGGTTGGCCGTCACGCAGTCCGACGGGCGGGGCGACGACCACGCGTTCACCGTCGTCGAGCCCGGAGAGAATCTCGATCCGCGCGTCGTGGCTGGGCGCGGTTTTCACCAGCCGGAGGACGGCGCGGTTGTCGTTGCTCACGACAAAGACGCGTTCCAGCTGGCCGACCTGCGAGACGGAGCCGGCGGGAGCGAGCAGCGCCCGCACCGGTTTGCCCGGCAGGTGCACGCGGGCGAACTGGCCGGACCGGACGGCGGTGCCGGGTGGAACGGTCAGCCGCGCAGGGATGGTGCGGGCGGATGAATCGGCGGAGGAGGAGAGCTCGGCGAGCTTCCCGTTGAAGCTGAGGGCAGCAGCCGGGACCTCCACTTCGAGTTCGGTGCCGGCGGTGAGCCGTTGGGCGAGCGAGTCAGGCAATCCGAACTCGATTTGAAAATCGGATACGCCTTCGATCTCGACCAGGGGCACTCCCGGCGCCGCGAGGTCGCCGGAATGGGCGAGCTTGCGGGAGACAACGCCGTCGAAGGGGGCGCGCACGGTCACGTAGCCCTGCATGACCTCGGCTTCGCGCACCATGGCCTGCGCCGCGGCAAATCGATCTTCGAGCCCCTTCACCGTATCGGCGGTGGTCGCGCCCTTCGTGAACAGCGCCCGCTCGCGCTCGAGGTCACGGCGGGCGGCGTTGAACTGCGATTGCGCCTGGGTCACGCGCGCCTGGATTTCCGCCGCGGAAATCTTCAACAACACGTCGCCGGCGCGCACCCGCTGCCCGAGGGTGACGTGCAATTCCTCGATTACCCCCATGACCTTCGCGGCGATGGTCGCGCGCTGGAGCGGGCGCACCGTGCCGGTGATTTCAGTGATGACCGGCATGTTCTCGGCACGGACGGCGACGACCTGGGCTTTGACGGGCGGGAGCGTCGGGGCGGCGCTGATCGCTCCGGGCGTCGGATGTTTGCCGCAGCCGGCGAGGAGGGCGGCGACGATGCCGAATATGGCCGCGGCGGACGAATGCCGCCGGACGGAACGGCGCTTTGCAGGCGAGTCGCTGTCGGCCGGCGGCGCACGGCGAGTTCCCGGTTCCGGTGAATGGTTGAGCGATAAGGTGGCGATCATACAGGAAGAAGGTCGATTCAAGGGGTGGCGGTTTCGATGGGATTCAGTCCGAGCGCGCGGCGCAGTTCGACGATCGCGACGCGTTCGTCAGCGGCCGCGACCGTGCGACGGAGACGCGCTTCGAGGAGCCGGCTCTCGGCGCCGATGACATCGGCGTTGAGGAGGGCTTCGCGCTCAAAACGCGCGCGGCTGAGCGTCGCGCTTTCCTCCGCCTGCTCGACGGCGCGGGCGGTCACGGCGAGTTGCTCCACGGCATTCGCGTGGCCGAGTCTCGCCTGTTCCACCTCGAGCCCGATGCCCAGAGTGGCTTTGCGCAGCATTTCCCGCACTTGCGCGAGTTCGGCGGCGGCCTGGCGGACTTTCGCGCTGGTCTGGCCGCCGTCGAAGAGATTCAGATCAACGGAGACGCCGGCGAGCCAGCTGTCCGCGCCGCGGGCGAGCTTCCAACCATGATCGTATTGGAAACTCGCGAACGCGTTTACGGTGGGGCGACGGCCGCCCCGGGCGACGTCGACCATGGCTTCAGCGGCCCGGGCGCGTTCCTGGAGGCCGAGCAGTTCGGGGCGGCTGGTAAAGTCACGCGTGGCGGGTGGCGCAAGCCGGGTGAGGGCGGGGTCGTCGCTCCGGATTTCGATGGGTTCATCGCTCGGATCGAGACCAAGGGCGAAGCGGAATGCCCGCTCGGCCAGCGCGGCACCGTGGCGGGCGGCGGAGAGCGACGCTCGCGTTTGCGCCAGCTGCACTTCGAGGCTCAGCAAATCCATCTTGAGCAACTGGCCGGCGTCGAAGCGAGCGCGGGCGATGCCGGCGGCTTCATCATACGCTTTTACGCCCGACTCCAGCGCGGTGATGGCCTGGCGGGCCTTGTGCAGGTTGAGGGCGGCCTTGACGACTTCGGCGGCGAGTTGGTGCCGCGCGGCCTGCAAGTCATGGTCGGCCGCCGCCGCCCCGGCCCGCGCAGCCGTGCGACCGGCGGTGGCGCGCCCGCCACTATATAGATTGTAGGCGACCAGGCCCGTCGCGTTGAGATTGTCGATCGTGCCCGGCTGGTTGAAATCGAGTCCGAAGTGAAACGCGCGCTGGTTGAGGATGGAACCGAACGCCATCATCGGGCTGTCGGTGCCGGTGTAGCGCCCCTGGACCGACAACTGTGGGAGCCAGGCGGCCTGCGCCTGATCGACGGTTGCCCGGGCGGCGTCGATCCGCGCCCGCGCAATCCGGGCATCAGGGCTGCGATCGAGGGCGGTCGCGACCGCGCGATCCAGCGTCCACAATTCGGCGCGAGCGGTCCAGTTGGGGAGGAGGGCGGCCGCCACCAGAACAACAAGAATCCGGTGGCGAGAGCCTGTCCGATGGTGGGACAGTTATGGCCGGCCGC
>JBBRCR010000549.1:0-5541 GCA_038204695.1 Opitutales bacterium
AATGTTCAGTTGAAGATAGCGAGCGCGGGACAGTTGGAGTAAATGCGTGGGGTGGTGCCGCTGGCCGGCATGACTTCCTCGACCTTCTCTTCGTCGGGTGGTGTCATCATGAGGAAGCGCACCGTCTAGTTCGGCATAAAAGCAACCTTCGCGTCGGATGCGAAGCGACCGGTCGTGGCCCACGTATCCCAACCCAGCCGACCCGCGCGGCCGAGCTGCGTCGGCGGGACATCGCGGCCTTTCAGCACCAGCTCGACTTCCCAGGAATAATGCTCGCCGGCATAGAGCCGCACCCAGTCCCGCAATCGCTGGAACGACGATCCGTTCGGCAGCATGCGTTTGAACTCAGCGAGACTCATCGGACCGAAATGCAGGCGGAAATGATGCTGGCAGGTCCAGACCCGCGAGCCGGCAATCGCGGTGGAGCCGAGTTTACCGTTCGCACGCGAACGGCCGAGCTCACACGTGGAGTCGGGCGGCAGATCCAACCATCGCCCCACAAACGTCTGCAACTCGACCGGTATTCCAAAAAACTCGCGGACGATCGCTTCGAGGCCTTCCGCGTTGCGGTTCTGTTGGGCCAGCCGTCCGGCAAAGAAAAACTTGGCCCGGTCAGGGACCTGATCGTGTCCGAGCAGGCTGTCCATGCCGAGCCCGACCAGGGCGCCAATATAATACGTCCAGTTCTGTTCGTCGGGACGGTCGAAATCCACGGTCTTCTGCGCATCCGCCCAGGCGCGGAAAAAGAAAGACACCAAGCGATGGTGAAAGACATTGCAGAACGCCACGAACGTCTTGTCGCCGTGGTGCATCACGCGTTGCCGTGCGAACTCCGTGAGGCAGAGCGGCAGCGGTCCGTTGGGGCCAAACAGCCCGAAGTGGCGGGCGTACAGTACCGGCGGCCGGTCGGGACCGCTTTGTTGAAAGCGCTCCAGTGTCGAGGGCGCAAAATCCAGGGCCGGACTCTGGGCGAAGCGCACCGGGTCCTGCGCCGGCGACCACGAGTGGCCAATGCGCGGCTTTCCGGGCGCCTGGCTCTGGAGCAGGCGTACGGCGGCGTAAAAATCGAACGCGAAGGGCTCGCTGGCGAGTTTCGCGATCAGAGGATCTGTCGTCTGCCCATTTGGGCCGGCCATCGCATGATCTCCTTGCGTTGCTGGGTCGTAATGACGGTTTCTGTAAATGAGTTCAGCGACACATGCCGCGTGAAAAATTGCTCGAGCACCGCACCGAGTACGCACACACCCTGCCCTTCGAATGCCGCTTCATCGAAGAGCAATGTAATCTCCAGCCCGCGCGCGAAAGTGATCGGTCCCGGGGTCTCGACGCGCCGAACAATGGGGCGGTGCTTCACGCTCCGAAGCCCGTCAATTTGCTTGATCGACTGGCGATCGTTCGGATCGGCATAGAGCTTGAGCATCTCGCGCAATCCGTCCGCACCTGACTCGCTGCCATCGATCAACGAAAGGTAGTTGAGGGAAAGATGACTGATTAACCGCCAGGTGAAACGTCCCGACGCGACATTGGGATTGTCCGGATTCTGGCCGGCGAGGACCAGGCTGGGCTGCGGCACAGTCGGCCCATGCAGAATCCGGATGGCATTGATGGGCCCCCCGATGTCCAAGGTGAAATCGGTCCGCCCCACCCCCTTGAACATCTGGATCGGCAAATGACGGTTGGTGCAGAGCGCCCTGATGCCGAGTTGCCGGAGGTTCGGACTGCACGGAGCCATGTCGCCATCGACGATAGACAGGAATACATCCGTGCCTGCATACGACGATCGACGACCCGTCGTGCGCTCGCGGTCGCTGAACAATCGCGGCACGCGATGTGTCGTATAAAACGCGCTCGTTTCCAAATCCATGTCGCGCGCTTTGTAGAATGGGAGAAACGGGCGCTCCTGATCGGCCGTTTCACCATAGCCGGTCACCCCGGCGATTTGAAAAATTTCGTAATCGAGTGGCCGGTTGCGGTCGGGCACCACGTGAAACTCCGACACCCGGTTCGACACCATGATCCGATCCAGCGTCTTCTCGAACAGGTTGATCGCTGGCGTGCAAAAAAGCTCGAAGCACGTGCGATCGACGTGCCCTTCCATGCGGGTGTCGACTTCATCGAGCACAAAGATGAAGTCCACCTCGTCACCAGTCGCTTGCGCCAACGCGGCCTGAAATCCCGCGAGTTCGCCGAAGAGAAACCGCTGGGGAAACGTGAAATATTCCCGCAACAGGCGATAACCTTCGAACCCGCGCGGCGCTGCGGGAAGAAGCGCCTGCTCACTCGCGAAGCCGCAGCGGCGAATACAGTCGGCCGAAAAGACTCCAAGGTTGCGACGCCGATCACCCGGGCTCTGCACGACGAGGTGGGTTTTGTGGGCGAAAATCTGCTCGTAAATTTGCCCAGGCAATTCATCAGCACCGCGAATGTGAATCGCCAGCGGATCGGCGCGGATCTCGGCAAAGGCGTTGGGAATCGTCTTGCGCAGCCGGATCCGCAGCGCGGCCTTGGCATTGAGCTCGGCGGGAATGTTCAACTCGACCAGATCGCGCGTGAAGTAGCGCGCTTCGCTGATCGTGAGCGGCAACAAGCGCACGTCGTGGGCGGTGCTAAACGTGCACGCCGTCCGCTCGCCTTTACCCAACTGACTGCGCAAAAGGGTGCCACGCTTCACCTCGAAGCCAGCCGCCAGCGCTGCCTCCTGCTCGTCCGGCTCGAACTTGACGATGGCCATCGATGGCACCGGACAAAGGTAGTCGGGGTAAACCGTTTCCAGGACACCTTGTGTAAAGCGCGGGAACTCCGCATCGAGCTTCAGGTGTACGCGAGCGGCAAGAAACGCAAAGCCTTCGAGCAACCGTTCCACATACGGGTCCGGACAGATGTCTTTGGCGTCCGCGTCGAGCGCCAGACGACCGGCAATTTTCGGGTAGTCGCGCGCAAATTCACCGGCGGTCTCCCGCAGGTGCCGCAACTCGGTGTTATAAAGCTCGAGGAGCCTCTCATCCATGGCCGGACGCGTCTCCGATCAAACACTGCTCTGTTTCGAGATCCACCATGGTTTTCAGGTGTAACTGCTCCGGCAGCGGATTGGCCCACAACTGGCCATTCACTTCAAAGGTGACGAGATTGCGGTCGAGATCGGTCCGCACGTGGAGCGTATGGGCGGCAATCCGGGGCTCGAAGATTTGCAGGGCCTCGGTAAGTTCGTGCTGCAGCTTGTCCATGTCGGGTGCCGTCAACCCACAAAGCTGCCGCGTCCCATAATTAATTACGGAACGATAAGCCTCCGGAAAGTCGCTTAGATGAAATGACTCATAACCAGGCAGCCTGATATAGGCGCTCGTGTTGAAGAGCCACTCCAGATCGCGAAGCACGCCCCGCCTGTATTTCTGGTGGGAAACCACCCGCTGGGACCGGCTCTCTTCCCGCTTGTCCGGCTCATCGTCGGTCAACCGATCGAGGAGACACGGCTGGAGTCGTTCAGTAGGCGTGGATTCGGCCATCGCGTCAGGTCGTCAGGCAACCGGCTTCAGTTCGATGTGGCGACACTCGAGGAGCGGGTATTCCGCAGCGTCGGTCGCAAGAATTCTCTGGCCCAAACCAACGAAATTATCAGGGCCGGGTTCGGTCCATGCCGTAGAACGCGCGAGCCGAAGCGAGTCGTCCAACGCCGACTCCGTACCCACATAACGCACCGGAATATGCCCGGTCACGGCGCCGCCATTCGCCCATACAAACCGCGCCGGCGTCCAAACCAAATCCCGCAGGTCGCTCGGCGGATCGATCTCGATACGAGCGATGCGCGTAAACGGAGCCCAGTAGTATTTACCATCGAGGATCATTTCGAGCAGCGGACCGAGCCGGGAATCGGCATCTGCGATCCACTCGAATGGTGTCCCGTTAACGGTCCCGCTCGTCGTGGGCGCAGCCTCGAATGCACGCTGCCGCAATTCGGCCGCCCCGTCATGCTGTCCCGCAGCCAGCAAACCGGCCGATTGTACGAGAAGTCCGACCCACTCGGCGGGCTCACCAAAAATCAGCGGTGTGCGCTTGCCGGCAAATACATCACGGCGGAGCATTTCGCACGCGATGACCGGCCGGAATATTTGCGCCAGCAACATCGTTTCGGCATCGAGGCTGGCGAGGACCTGAAGCTGCGTCAGGGCCTTGTCGAGATGACCGAGCAGGCAGTTGAGCTGAAACAGAAAGATCCGCAGCTTTCGATCCTCGGGCTTTTGCCGGATTTCAGCCTGCAATTCCTTCAAGGCATCCGCCAGGCGGCCTGCCGCGATAAATTCCTTTGCGTCCATACAAAACAGATGTGCCTGGCCGACTCCCGACCAGGCACCCGTTCAAAACGACGATTGTGAGGAACGGGCCGGTTATACGGCCTTGTTCAACTTGAGATCCCAGCCGACCGGGATCTTCGTAGCGACAGTCCCCTTCGCTGTCTGGGGACTATACTCATATTCAATTTTTGAGAAATTGAAGCTGATCTGGTCGACAGGCACAACGGCCCCGGCGCTTCCGCCGGTTTGGAACGAGGAGATCAAAAGATCCGTGAATTTGATCTTGAGGTATTCCTGCTGCTCGCCACCGGCTTTGCGGCAGGTGAGTCCTGCGCTCGCGATGTGTTTGCCGCTGGCACAGGCCAGAAGCAGTTTGGGACTCGCCTTGTTGATTTCCATCGTGAAATGGAAGTCTTGCATCACAACTTTGCCCGCGCCGCCGCCGCCGCCGTGTGAACTGGAACCAGAATTCGACTCCCCCCACGACCAGGAGAGGATATCAATTTCTTTGCCGTGTTTACTGTCGGCGCTTTCGCCTTCAATACCGTCAATTTTCAGGAAGTAATCAACTTGTGCCATAGGTGGATGTGGTTAGCTAGTCCGGGAACCCTGTGCCATGAGTTCAATTTGAATGTGCGCCGAGTGGCACGACTCGGTGGGAAGGAACGAAACAAAGATCAACCGCCCTTGGCGGACGGGAGCTTCGAGGTCAGCCGCAGTGAAACGGTGAGACCCTCGAGCTGGTAATGCGGGCGAAGAAAGAATTTGGAAGTGTAGTATCCCGGGTTGCCCGCGACTTCCGCCACTTCCACCTTGGCCTCACCCAACGGATAACGAGCCTTCATCTCTTCGGAGGACTTCGAGTCGCAGCAGAACTGGCTGATCCACTTGTTTAACCACATCTCCATATCTTCACGTTCCTTGAAGGAACCAACCTTGTCGCGGACCATGCACTTCAAGTAGTGAGCGAAGCGGCAGGTCGCGAAAAGATACGGCAGCCGGGAAGCGAGATTCGCGTTAGCCGTAGCATCGGGATCATCGTATACAGCGGGCTTTTGCAGCGACTGCGCACCCATGAATACGGCAAAATCCGTGTTCTTGTAGTGCGAAAGCGGCATGAACCCGTTCTTCGCCAGTTCCGCCTCGCGCCGATCAGTGATCGCAATTTCGGTCGGGCACTTCATGTCGACGCCGCCATCGTCGGTCGGGAACGAGTGCACCGGCAACCCCTCCACCATGCCGCCAGATTCGG
>JBBRCR010000550.1:0-5529 GCA_038204695.1 Opitutales bacterium
TGATGCCGAAGTGCTCCTCGACATAGGTGGAGATCGCTTTGCGCAATTCCGGCATGCCCAGGTTCGAAGTATAATACGTTTTGCCGTGCTCAAGCGCATAGATGGCGGCTTCGCGGACATGCCACGGCGTGACGAAATCGGGTTCGCCGACGCCGAGGGAGATCACGTCCTGACCCTTCATCTTGGCCACGAGCTCGAAGAAATCGCGAATGCCGCTCTTCGGCAGCGTCGCGATGTGACGGGCGATAAATTGCGAGGGATTCATGGGCGAATGCAGCGCCTGGGGCGGTGCCGGTTGTGCTCAACCGGCGCGCGCGTATTGCGAACAACACGCGCCACCTTTCGGTCGGGCCGCGCGAGAAGTTACGGCGCGACGTTCAGCCGGGTGTTCTGGGTTTCGCCAGCGTCGAGCAGGTAACCCTGCTCCTTGTAGCAACGCAGCATGAAATGGGTGGACGTCGAAAGAACCCCCTCGATAGTGGACAATTTCTCCGACACGAACCCGGCGACCTTCTGGAGCGAGGCGCCCTTCACAAACACGAGCAGGTCGTAGCCCCCCGACATGAGGTAGCACGACTCCACATCGTCGAAGCGCGCGATGCGATCGGCGAGGCGGTTGAATCCCCCCCCGCGCTCGGGCGTGACCTTGACCTCGATGACGGCTCGCACCGCGGCGGCGGCGGCGGCTTCCCGGGAAAGGTCGAGCACCGGACGCCAGCCGAGGAAGATTTTCTCCTTCTTCAACTGTTCCAGGTGCTGATTAACCTCGGCTTCGCTCATCCCCGCGACCGTAGCCATTTGGCTGGTCGTGAGACTGCCGCCGTCGATCAAGAGCTTGAGAACAGGGTTCATAAACGCGTGCAAGGTCGCAGAAGTCGGAAGGACTTAGCCACATTATTTTTCCCGGGTGAACCATTGCGATCCGGGATCCCGGTCCCGTACGTTTCCATCCCTCGACCCGTCACGGATGCTCGATCGCCGGACAAATCCGCCGCTTAACCCCCCCTGACGAACTTGACGAACGCATAATCCTCGTCAAGATCAAGGCATGAGCACAAGTGTCGGCAAGTTGAAGCGCCCCGCCGACTACATTGCGGAACAGGCGGACAAGATTCAGCAGGTGGTCGACGCTTTCAACGTGCCGGTGGAAGCCGTGGCCGTGCTCGCGGAACGGCTGTTCGCGAGGCGGCTGGAAAGTGCATCAACCGTCACTCGGGACGAAGCCGATGCGCTACTACGAACTCGGGGCCTTCAGCTTGCAGAGCGGCTTATCCAGGAGGCGGGGGAGTCGCTGTCGTCGGAAGAGGCGGCCCGCCGACTCGGCGCGACGAGACAAACTGTCAACGACAAGAAGAAGCGCGGCGAACTGCTGGCCTTTAAGCTTCCGGTCGGACGGGGCGACCGTTTCCCCATGTGGCAATTCGACGGCAAACACGTGCGTCAGTGGGTGCCAAAGGTGATCGAACATTTGGGAAACGGGTTCGAGGCGCTCAGCTTCCTGCTTGCCCGGCGGCAATCACTCAACGGCCAGCGGTTTCTCGACCTGGCGCTCTCGGGTGACGAAGCGGCTATTCATGACCTGCTCGACCTGGCGTCGCGCAACGGCGAATCCGCGTGAGCCCTGCTTCGGGCCATGCACGCGGTGAGCCGCGGCGTCCGCCTGCCTGGCTGAAGGACCGCGAACTGCCCTGTGTGGCACTCGACCTCGCGTGGTTTCGGTGTGCTCCGCCGTCGCGCCCACGCCTCGATTGGGACAACCGACCAACATCAAGGTTTAGCGGGTCGGATCTTCCATTCCGGACCCTGTATCTCGCAGAGGACACGCCGACCGGATTCTGGGAATGTTTCGGAGACGACCTGCTCGACCGTGCCCCGGATACGCGCTCGATTCCTGAACGAACGTATCGTTTGCGCATCGTGGTTCAGTTCGGAGTGCCCACGGGATTGCGCCTCCTGAACGTCATGGACGCGAGGACGCTGCGGGCAATCGGTGCGGACGGCGCAACGTTCAAGTCTGCCTACACGATCACGCAGCCCTGGGCGGACGCAATCATGCGACACCCGCGTTCTCCAGACGGCATCATCTACGAAAGCAGGCTCAACAACGGGCGCCGCTGCCTGGCATTATTCGAAAAACCGGGCATCGATGCGCACATCACGACGGAGATGCTCCGGAATCTGGCGGACGACGCGGAGATTCGATTTGAGTTAATCCGAGAAAAGGTCGCGGTATTGCCGCCCTGATGTCCCAAGCGCCCGGGTGGAAAATGATGCGGCGTTGGGGGAATTGGAAAATTTGTGTTCCTTAGTGTCTGGTACTCGTTTCACCCTCTCCCTTTTCCATGTTCGAATCCCTCACCGACAAACTGGGCACCGCCCTCCGTAACCTGCGCGGCATCGGCCGGCTCTCCGAGGAAAACATGGCGGAGGCACTCAAGGAAGTGCGCACCGCCCTGGTCTCAGCCGACGTCCATTTCAGGGTCGCGCGCGAATTCGTTGAGCGCGTCCAGCAGCAAGTCATCGGGCAAGACGTGCTGAAGGGCATCGCGCCCGGCCAGCAGATCGTCAAAATCATCCACGACGAACTGGTGACGCTGCTCGGAGAAGGCTCCACCGGTCTGTCGGGCGCGCGGCCGCTGAAGATCCTGATGGTGGGTTTGCACGGCTCCGGCAAAACCACATCGGCGGCCAAACTCGGCAAGCTGCTAAAAAAACGCGGCTATCGGCCGTTTCTCGCGGGACTCGACGTGTATCGTCCGGCGGCCATCGACCAGCTCGAGATTCTCGCGAAGCAGGAGGAACTCGGTTTCTACGCCGACCGCACGTCCAAGGATGTGCCAGCCATCAGTGCGGCCGCCCTGGCGGCGGCGCAGGCGGCGACGGCCGACTGCATCATTTTCGACACCGCGGGGCGGCTCCAGATTGACCAGGACCTGATCACCGAGGTGAAGCACGTCCGCGACCGCGTCCAGCCGGACGAGGTGATTCTCGTGGCCGACGGTGCGCTCGGCCAGGAGGCGGTCAACGTGGCCAAGGCCTTCCACGAGGCGCTCGCGTTGACGGGGCTGATATTAACGAAGCTGGATGGCGACACGCGAGGCGGCGCGGCGCTGTCGATCAAGGCGGTGACGGGCGTGCCGATCAAATTCATCGGCACCGGCGAGAAGACCAACGACTTCGAAACGTTCCATCCGGATCGGCTGGCGCAGCGCATTCTCGGAATGGGCGACGTGGTTTCGCTGGTCGAGAAAGCGCAGGAAACGATCGATCAGAAGGAAGCCGAGAAGATGGCGGAGAAGCTCCGCAAGGCGGAGTTCGATCTCGAGGATTTCCTCGCGCAGATGCAGCAGGTGAAAAAACTCGGCTCGATGCAGAGCATCATGGGGATGATTCCCGGCATGAGCGGAATGCAGCTGCCCGACGGAGCGGACCAGCAGATGGCGCGCACCGAGGCGATCATCAAGTCGATGACGAAGCAGGAGCGCCGCAAACCGGAGATCCTGAACGGCAGCCGCCGGCAGCGAATCGCGAATGGTGCCGGCGTGAAAATCGTCGAAGTGAACCAACTGATGAAGCAGTTCCAACAGATGCAGAAAATGATGAAGATGATGAAAGGTGGTGGCGGTAAGAAGATGATGCGGCAGATGGAAGCCATGCAATCCCAGAGAGGAAAAATGGGGTTTTGAGCAAAACTTAGGCTCAAAGCTCTTCTCGGGAAGGGAGACGATTATACTCGCCTAATATACTCGCCCTGCCTTTTCTTGGGGAATGAACGAGCCCACTTGGACCAAGGTCGGCGGCGAGGGTCTCTACCTCCACCGAAACGGCACCTATCACGTCCGTTATCGCCTCCGGGGAAAGCAGAACTGGAAGAGCCTCAAGACGCAGGTCCTAACCGCCGCGCGGATCAAACTGCGCGAATTCATGGTGGGAATCGAACGAACGCGGGCCGCGGCCGCACCGGAGAGGAGCCTCGCGACCCTTGGGGACTGTGACCGGGTTCTGCGCGAGGAGCTCATTCACTCGCAGCAATCGGAGCGCACCAAGCAGAACTACCGGGACCAACTCGACGCCGTGGCAGACAACTGGCCTAGGGGGAATTATGGGGCGACCCGTCCGGCCGCAGTCACGCATGACGTGCTGGTCGAACTGCGCTCCGGCCTGCAGGAGGCAAAATGGAAGACCCACAACACCAAGCGGACCAAGGTCGGGTACTCGAACGCTTACACGAACCAGTGTCTCGCCAGACTGAAAAATGTACTGGAAATAGCGCGCTTGAAGGGCCTGTGCACCGCAGACCCCTTTCTCCAAGTATCAGGCCTACAGGGTTCCGTCTGGCTTCCCCTGAACACACGCAAGCCGAACCTACCCGGTAAGGCGGACATGGACCGACTCTTCGCAGAGATGAGGCGCGTGACATCCGGTCCGCAGGAAGAGCCCGCCTTTACCCAGTGGCGCCGCGACCGGGCGGTTGAAGCATCTGAGCATGCACGGTTCTTGGCGTACTCTGGGATGCGCCTGCAAGAGGCCAACCGCATGACGTGGGCCGATGTCCAGGAAAAGCATCTCCGCGTGGAAGGGTTCACGAAGAACAAGCGGGGACGTGATGAACGTCAGGTGAAAACGGTGTCATCCGACCGACTGGTGCCAATCATGCCCGCCATGGGTGCACTGTTGACGGAGATCCGGGCCTGGCTCGAGTCGGCAGGCCTTCCAGTTGCTGGCCGCATATTGGTGCCACACACGAGCATGAACGCCATCAAGGCCGCGTGCGGCCGACTCGGGCTGAAGCATCTCCGCCACCATGACCTTCGCCACTATTTCGCGACCGCATGCATTGAAGCGGGCACCGACATACCCACCCTTAGTCGCTGGCTCGGTCACAGCGACGGTGGGGTGCTCTGTCAAAAAACCTACGGCCACTTGCGCACGGAGCACAGCCTCGCGGCCGCTGCGAAGGTCACGTTCTAGGCACTCGGCTGTCATTGCTTAAGCGGCCTTGCGCTTGAACCGATCGATGGACTCAAGCGTGATCAGAACCCGGCGCGTGTCGGGCATCCGGGCAAGACGCCCGATCGTAAGCCAGATGTAGACCTGGCCACGACTGACACCGCCAAGCATCACCCTGGCAGTCTTGAGCGGGACGGCCACGGGAGGCGGCGGTGCATCCGCCGCGGGCACCGCCAGCCCCTCGACCCCAACGCCCCACCTGGCCGCCATGGCTGTGGCCTCAGCGAGGTCTCTCGCCTGAAACGTCATGCGACGGACGTGCCCGTCGGCGACGAAGACAGCGGAGTAAGTGAAAAGCGCGGGAGTCATTTCGCTTTTTTGGTTACTTGCGTTTGCGACCCGCGGAGCAGACTGGGGAGTGATGGTATCGGGTACATGCCATAGGCGTTAAAATAAGGAATTGCTGTTTTTTGGATTTCGGGTGGAGTTGTGGCGATGAAGACACCGCCGCTGCACGAGGAGAAAGCGTGGCCCTATGTTCTCACACTTTTGCCAAACGACTTGGAGGATTCAGCACGT
>JBBRCR010000551.1:0-5501 GCA_038204695.1 Opitutales bacterium
TGGTCGGAGGTGGCGCTGCGTGACGCCGCCAACGCGACGGTGGTCGTGCTGGCCAGCAGCGATCCGGGTTCGCTGCCCGCCACCGTCGAACCTTGGATCTCGGCTCTGGTGGCGCGCAAAGCGGGCCTGCCGATCACCTTGATCGCCGTGCTCGGCGACACCGAGGCGTGGACAATTACGATCGAAAAGCCGGTCGCGGCCGCCTTGCCGGAGATGGCCGCGGACGACGCGTCACCGCCGCGACTGCGGGAGCGGTCCGCGGTGCGGGCGGCGTGAGTGCGGACGTTCACCGTCAAATCATGGCTGCGTCTGCCGGCTCCACTGCCGAGCGGCGGCTGCGGCGGCTGCGCGGCCTCGCATGGGTGCTGGATCGTTCGATTCCACTCGGCCGCTGGCGCATCGGACTGGATCCGATTCTCGGCTTGTTGCCGGGCGCAGGCGACTGGATCGGCGCGGTGCTTTCCCTTTACGTCCTCTACGAAGGTGCGCGCGTCGGCACTCCGAAGAGCGTCCTTGCCCGGATGGCCGGCAACATTCTCGTGGAAACCGTGGTTGGCTCGGTGCCCGTGCTGGGTGACCTGTTCGATTTCGCCTGGCAGGCGAACATGCGCAATCTCGCCCTCGTCGAGCAGCACTATCGTCCCGGCATCGAGCCGCGTTCGCTGGGGTGGGTTTGGGTGGCGATCGCGGTGTTTGCCCTGATCGTCATTGGGCTGCTCGCCGGGCTCGTCTACCTCGCGTTCCACGTGCTCAAGACGATCGCGGCATGATTTGTTCGATCGGGAGGGAATGGATTCGTGGCGGCAAGCGCCAGCGCGTGGAGGAAGCACAATTCGCAAATCCGAATCCACTCGCTGGCGCTCGCCGCCACGGAATCGCGACCCGCTCAGTTCGTCCCCTTCGCCATAGAGGATTCAGCTCGGCCGAATCGCCAACCATGAGGTCGCAGAAATCCCCCATGCGTGGGCCGAAAAACACGCCTGAAGCCTCCGGGCTAGACTAGTTCGGCTTCAACCAGCCCTGCTCGGCGGCAATCCGCACGATGTCGACGCGGCTGCGCAATCCGAGTTTCTCCATCGAACGCGCCTTGTAGGTCTCCACTGTCTTCACGCTCACGTCGAGTTGCGCGGCGATTTCCTTGTTCGTGTAGCCCTGCGCAATCAACTGCATCACCTGCGTTTCACGCTCGCTCAGAGTCACCTTCACGCCCGAGGCACCGGCGACCGGCGCGTTGAACGGGCTCACCAGCTTGCCCGCGACTCTCGGGTCGACGTAGATTCCGCCCGCCGCCACCGCACGAATTGCCTGGATCAGTTCGTCACCCGCCGCGCGTTTCACCACATAGCCGACCGCGCCCGCCTCGAGCAACTCGCGCAAATAACTGCGGTCCTCGTGCACGGTCAGCGCCACCACTTTTGTCGCCGGCAATTCCTGCCTGAGCCGACGCGTGGCGGCCGCCCCGCCAAATTCGCCCATCGACACATCCAGCACGGCGACATCCGGGGAAACGCGCAGCGCTTTCATCACCGCCTCCGCGCCGTTGCCCGCTTCCGCCACGACTTTCATATCGGCCTCGGCATCGATCAACCGCTTCAATCCCTCCCGGACGACCACGTGGTCATCGGCCAGCAACACGTGCAGTTTGTTATTCATGAGGTTTGGTTTTAGCCAGCAGTGGCGCCGGAACGCGCACGAATATCGTCGTGCCACGACCCGGCTTGGATTCGATGTTCAACTCACCGTCTGCAAGTGCCGCCCGCTCCTCCATGCCCAGCAATCCCAGACGTTTTTCAGTGGCGCGGGGGCGCAGCGCGTCCGCGTCGAAGCCGCAGCCATCATCCTCGAGGATCATAATCGCCTGGTCGGCGCGGCGCTCGAAAATCAAACTTACCCGCCGCGCGTGCGCGTGTTTGAGCACGTTGTTCAGGGCCTCCTGCGCAATCCGGTACAGCGTGGTTTCCACCGGCACCGGCAACCGGTCCGAAACGAAGCCTGAAGTGTGGACGTCCACGGCAATTCCCGTGCGAGCAGACCAGTCATCCACATAATTCGTGAGGGTCCGCAGCAGCCCCAAGTCGTCGAGCGCACTGGGCCGCAGCTCCAGCGCGAGTTGATGGACCTCCTTGCCGATTTGCTCGGTGATCCCGTGCAGTGCTTTCAGCGTGGCGGCATTCGTGTCGGCGCCGGGGGCCGATTCGAGCGTCTTCAGCCCGAGCATCAACGCGGTGACAAGTTGGCCAACCTCATCATGGAGTTCGCGGGAAATTCGACTGCGCTCCGCCTCCTGCGCCGACACGAGCAGCTTTAGCAGCACCTGCCGGCCGGCTTCGGCGCGATGCCGCTCAACGATTTCGTCGCGCAACGCTCCGTTCACTGCGTCGAGTTCAGCGGTCCTTTCCTGGACGAGCAGTTCGAGATTGTCGCGATACCGCCGCAGTTCCTGCTCCGCCGGGTGTGATTCGCTGATGTCGATGATGAACGCGACCCCATCATCCTGTTTGATCCGCGCGGCGGCGTAGAGCGCGCGCCACCGCGTGCGGTCCCTGCGCAAGCATTCCGTCTCGCGCGGAGTAATCCGGCCAAGCGCGGCAAACTCCGCGGCCGCCCGACGAGCCTGTCCCCTCCCTTCGGGCGGCGTGATTTCCTCACAGCGCAATCGTCCGGCAACGAGATCACTGCGGCGGTAACCGCTCATCCGCAGGAACGCTTCGTTCACATCCGTAATCAGTCCATCGTTTCGGAAGAAGACGACCCCGACCGTCTCGATTTGCAGGGCATTGCGTAAGCGCGCCTCGGATTCACGCAGGGCGGTATCGGCACGGATGCGGGCAATGGCATCCGCAGCCAGGCAGGCCAGCAACTCCAGCAACCGCAAGACATCGTCCGGCAGCCGATACGGTTTCGAAAAATGAATCGTGAGGATGCCCACCGGTTTTTCCGTGCCCGTGACCAGCGGAGTGGAGTGGATCGCGAGCACGCCTTCGCGAACCAGCCACTCCAGGTGAGCCGTGCCCTGGAGTTCTGGATGGGTGCGCACGTCGTCGATAATCAAGGCCCCGCCCGCGATCTCACCCGATCCGGGCCAATCGCCGGTTTCCCAAAGTGCGTTGGCGGCCCGCTCGAACCCCTGTTGAACCGCCAGCTCCAGAGTGCCGGTGGCCGCGTCCGAAAGGTGGATACATCCCTTCGAGGCCGGGGTGAGTTGCACGGCCGTGGCCATGATATCCTGCAAGGCAGCCGTGAGATCGGTCGCCTGCGCCAGCCGGCGGCTTAACTCGAAAAGCCGGGTCACCCCGGCGAGATGGTCGGCAAGCTGACGGACGTTCGGAGTGGCCGCGGGCTGGACCGGGGCATTCGCGCGAGGATAGCCGTGAGCGGAATCCGGCTGAGCGTTCATCCCGTCGCCATTGCCGCTGCTCACCGCGTTGCCGTCGTCGTTGCCGCTGGCCGAATGGATGGCGGGTGCGGATTCGGACGGCAGTACCTTGAGGATGGCCGCACGCAATTCGTCGGACCAGTTCTCCGGCGGACCGAGCGGCGTCGCCGCCCAATCGAATGCAATCAGCGGTGCATCGGCGCTGGCGCAGGACGGCAACTGCGCGCGTTCATTTCCAAGGGAGGTTTCGGTGGCACGCACAATGAGAATTGAATCTGGGGTGGGTGGCCATAAACCGAGCGACGGCCGGTGAAACCCGGTTTGCCGCGGGTCATCGCCTCAAACGAGTATCGCGCCAAAAAAACTAGTGATGACGAGGATGAGCGCCACTCTTCATTTGAGATTCCGGCGGTCAGGCCAGCGCAGGTTGAAAGAGTGCCGAGTCCGAGCGGTGGTTGCGTAAGAATCACTGCCGGTACGAGTCGCAATTTTCGCCCGGTATTTCGAAACCCGACTTCGGATTTCAAAGTGGCGCGGTGTCTCCGACCGGCGTTCATCGTGCGGCGGAAAGCCATCGGCGGAACGGCTTGTGCAGCCGCACACCACCGCACTCCCGCTGCCCATAAAGCAGAACACCGGGCCGCGGAATGCGGCCCGGCGTCTGTCTTGCTTTTTTATTCAGCCCTGCGGCAGACGCCCGGACTGAAAGTTGATGCTTTGCCTGGTGTGCCTTGCGTTACCTCGTCTTCCACCCGCGAGCATCACGCTGGAGCGTGCTGCTCATCGGGAAATTTTCCCGGTTTTGTCGTACGTTACCCGGCCATCGAACGTGCTGAAACACAGCGCCTGCACGCTCGTGCCCTCGAGCGCGACCGCACTGGCGGGAACTTCCAACCTTACCCATTGGCCGGCGGCGGGAAGTGCTCCCGCATAATAACGGCCGGGTGTGCCGCGCGTGCCGTAATCGATCCGATCGGCGCCCCAATACGCGCGGTGCTCCCAATTGCCCGCGCCCCAGCTCAACATGATCTGCGTGGGCGGATTCGCCGGGTCGAGATACACATAAGCGTAGAGCGTGTCGCCCGCGGCGACCGTCATCGTCGCCGTCGCCCAGTTGAACACATGTTCGTGCAGCCCCGCCGCGAGCGCCGACTGATGAGCACGGCTTCCCGAAATCGGCGCCGGATTCGCACTCGTCCAGTTCCACGTGTCACCACCGGCGCCGGCGCCGATCGCCCCGGCCGGAAGTGCATCGTCGAGCCATACCCATTCCGTCCCCGTTGCCGCCGCCGTCGTTGCCGTCGCCGCCGATACGGTCGCGGTTGTCGTGGCCGCGGATCCGGACGACTTGCCGGTCTTGTCGTAGGTCACCCGGCCGTCGAAGGTGCTGAAGCACATCCCGGTCACGGTGGAGCCTTCGAGTGCCACGGCGATCGCCGGAACTTCGAGCCGCACCCACTGGCTGCCCGCGGGCAGCGCGCCCGCATAATAGCGACCCGCCGTTCCGCGCGTGCCGTAGTTGATCTTGTCGGCTCCCCAATAGGCGCGGTGCTCCCAATTGCCGGCGCACCAGCTCAGCATGATTTCCGACGGCATGTTTGCCGGATCAAGGTAAACGTAGGTGTAAAGCTTGTCGCCCGTGGCCAAAGTGAGCGGCGCGCTGGCCCAGTTGAAGAAATGTTCATGCAAGCCGGCCGCGACGTTCGACTGATGTGCTTTGGCGCCGGAGAACGGAGTCGGACTCGCACTCACCCACATCCATGAGTCGCCGCCCGTGCCCGCGCCGACCGCGCCCGCCGGCAGACCATCATTAACCCAGTCCGTGTCCGTCCCCGTGCCGCTCGTCGGCGTGGTCGTGGTTGGCGTGGTCGTGGTTGGCGTCGTCGTGGTGGTCGTGCTGGTCGTGGCGGTCTTGCCGGTCGCGTCCCAGGTCGCCCGTCCGTTGTAAAGACTGAAACACATGCCCTGGACGGCCGCTCCTTCGAGGGCCACGGCGGCGGCGGGCACCTCGAGGCGCACCCACTGACCCGTCGCGGGGAGTGCCCCCATGTTCACGCGACCCGGTGTGTTATTGGTGCCGTAATTGATTTGGTTGGCGCCCCAGAACGCGCGGTGCTCCCAGTTC
>JBBRCR010000552.1:0-5485 GCA_038204695.1 Opitutales bacterium
GATACGGTGATGTCGCACCAGAAAAAGACGCTGGAGTATGTGCAGGTCGCGGCCGTTAGCCAGCTGTTCAAGGAGCGGCTCAACGTGGTCCTCGGCGCCCGCCGCGATGATCTCGTCAACCAGCAAGAGACGACCTCCGGCATGCCGACGGCGCCGATCACCCGCGCACCGCAGCTCGGCGCCGTGGTGATCGATCCCGCCACGGGTCGGCCGGAGGCAATCGTCGGCGCCGTCGGCCGCAACACCTATACGCCCACGAGCTACAACGCCGGCATGGTCTTCTTCGTGGTGCCGTGGCTCGGCGTCACCGCCAACTACTCCGAGACCTTCTCGGCCCCCAACAATGGCGCCAACCTGCTCGACGGCACTCCGCCGGGCATCTCCCGCAGCAAAGGCAAGGACTTCGGCCTGCGGCTCGATCTCCTCGAAGGGCGCGTGTTCATCAACCTGAATCATTATAACACGCAGCAAGTCGACCGGCTCATCACCGGTCTGCGCATCACCGAGATCAACCGCATCTGGACCAACCTGAACCGCCTCGATCTCGCCAACGTCTCCTACCGCGATCTCGAGAGCGTATCCGGCCGCGGTTATGAAGCCGAGATCACGGCCAATCCGACGCGCTCGCTGCGGCTGATGTTCAACATCGCCTTTCCGCGCACGGTTCTCGACTCGAACTATGAACAGCTCCGCCGGTATGTGTCGCAGCACCTCACCACCTGGCAGGCCGGGGCCACGGACCTCACGAATCCCAACCGCAACCAAATCAATACGGACCTGAACAATATTCAGAACGATTTGGCCAATGCCGTCGTGGGCACGATCCTGAACAACACGACCAAATACACCGCCAACACGTACGCCACCTACACGTTTCCGAAAGGCCGGCTCAAAGGGTTCGGGCTCGGCGCCGGGGTCAACGTGCGGGGCCGGAACAAGGTCGGCGCGGCGACCGGTGACGCCTATAATTACCTCTATGCGGACGAGTACCAGCTGGTCTCCGCGCACGTGAACTACTCGCGGCGGATCGGTCGAATCAACGCGCGATTCCAGGTCAACGTCAGCAACCTGCTCGATGACGACACGCTGGTGATCACCGGCTACAACTCGTATCGGCCGGGCAACGTCGCGGCCAACCCACTCGTCACCGCGCCCTCCGCCTATCGCTATAATGATCCGCGAAAGCTGACGTTGACCGCCAATTTCGGCTTCTGATTCCGCGAGGCCCGACGTATCTCGTGGCTGGGGGCGCCGACCGCTGAGGGGATCGCATTCAGGCAGCTGTGAGCGCCAGCGAGAGGATCGGGTCTTCTCCGTCTTCCATGTCTTCCCACTCTTATGCGTCTTCCCCCCGTCCACTCGCTGGCGCTCGCAGCCACTAAGCCGGAAAATTCACAGCTCCTATGATAACATCCCACACGCTGGGGCAACCGCTGGGAGTAGCGTCGGTCTTTGACCGGCGTTCCGCCAGTCGGAGACTGGCGCTACAGGTGAAAACGCGCGCACCGGGTGGGAAATTTCCCAGCTAAGCCCAACGCCGCTCCCCGCCTGAAAATCCACGCTCAACACGTGGCCCCAGAGCGACGCCACCGGCGAACCGGATCTATCCGACGTGCAGAATGCCGCGTGCGATCGCCTTGGTCACAGCCTGGGTGCGATCCTGGACGCCAAGCTTTTCCAGAATCACGTGGACATGGTTCTTCACCGTGTTTTCCGCGAGGTTCAACAGCCCGGCGATCTCCTTGTTGCTGCGGCCAGCTGCAATCCGCTGGAGGATTTCCCGCTCGCGCGCCGTGAGCACCGGCAGCGAATAACGTTGCGCCAACTTCGCCGCCACATCGGCCTTTTCGTGGTTCTCCGCACCACCGGATTTGACTGTGGTTGCGCGCTTGACCAGCCGAGCCTTGCCGTTGAAGACCGGCCGGCCGCTCTTGTCATTTTCCGCCACCCGTGAGCGACGCGCGCGTCGCCGCGCTCCAGCAACTGCGCTTCGGCATGTTCATCTGCTGGTCGTTCAGCACGTTTTCCGGCCGCGAATGGACGGGCGGCGTTCAGGACGTGAGCTTCTTCCGCGCCACCGAGGCCGACACCGACCAGTGGGTCCGCACGGCGCGGGACGCGGGCATGGGCTATCTTCTCTTCCTCACGAAACACCACGACGGTTTCTGCCTCTGGGACACGCAGACCACCGCTCGCAAGGTCACGAAGGCACCGCTCGGCCGCGATGTGCTCGCCGAACTGCGGCGTAGTTGCGACCGGCATGGCGTGAAGCTCGCCCTCTACTACTCCGAGGGCGACTGGACCTGGCCCGGGGCCGTGGACGGCAAGAGCCGCCTCGAAGGGATCGGGCGCAACCCGGAGATGAAGAAGGCGCAGCTGCGCGAATTGCTGACGCAGTATGGCCCGATTGAATACATTTGGTTCGACCACGCCGTCGGCGATGGCGGGCTCAGCCACACGGACACGATCGCCTTCTGCAAGGCGCTCCAGCCGGATTGTTTCGTCGGTTTCAACAATGGCCCGCAGGACGGCGCGGACATCCGGCTGGGCGAGCGGGGGCGGCCGGGTCCGCTCGACGACCACCTGGCCGCCAGGCCGCAGGTGACGGATCCGCCGGCGAAGAGCTACCGGATCGCGGAGTTCACCTATCCATTCCTGCCGAGGCACGAAGGGGGTGCGTTGTGGTTCTATGGCCAAATTCCAGGCGCCGGAGGGGCATTGGAAGGGGCGGCGTCCTCACCTCCCGACGCGCGCCAGTGCGCCCGATCCGGCGACGAGGACGTCGCCGCTCCTCCAAGCCGACGGTCTTCCAACTGTAGAAGAATTCGGCCAACCGGATGGCTTGAAATCCCCAGATTCCAAGTGCTGATTTTCGATTTCAAGTTTTCCAAAATCGTCTCAGGCGTCGACGATCGATATTAACCCACTCGCCGCGGCCCTCACTTTCGGGCGGCTTTGCCTTTCTTCGTTGCGCCAGTGGCCGCGGGGTCGGGCGCGGGCAGCTTCGCCAGCAAGGGCGCCTTCTTTTCCCAGGCCAGAGTACGGTCGAACAACGTCGGGAAAACTTCGTAGGCGCGGCCGGCGATGACGTTCTGTTTCATCCGCGCCACTTCGGCATCGAAGGCGCGGCGCATCGTTTCAAGAGGGACGCGGTGTTCGGCCTCACCAGCCACGTTGCGCATTTCACCGCGATCCTGCGCCAGGTGGAAGAGTTCCTCGGCCGGCCTCAGGCCGTCGCCCGCGTAGTGCCAGCGCACATACTTCCAGTCTCGCGCCACCACGGCCAGGGAATGCGCGGACTGGATGCCCCAGAAGTTGAACAGAGGGAGAAACTCCCGTCCGCCGGCCCGCGGGTCCGCGAGGAACGGTCGAAAACTGCGGCCGTCGATTCCGGGCGGCGGCGGCACGCCCGCGAGATCGAACAATGTGGCGGCAACGTCGACTCCAGCGGTGACGGCCGTGCACACCTGGCCGGCGAGGTGGGCCGGCTGGCGCGGATCGTAGACGATGAGCGGCGCGGTCGAGGCTTCTTCGTAGGGGAGAACCTTGTCACCGAAACCATGCGAGCCGGCGTTGTATCCGTTGTCGGCGCTGAAGACGATGACCGTGTTTTCCGCCAGACCTTCACGGACCAGCGCCTCGCGAATCATACCCACGGCGGCATCCATTCCGGTGATCAAGGCATAATAGAGTGCGGCCGACCGGTCGTAGTCGTTGATCCATTCCCGATACGCGATGGCGGCCCGGCTGGTGTGGGCCTGCGCCGCCAGATGCCGGCCCTTCCCGACGCCGTAATTGGCCGGCCGCGCGAAGGTCCGGCCCTCGTAACGCGGCAGGTCCTGCGGGTCCGGGGTGAAGGGCAGATGCGGCGCCTTGAAGCTGATGCTCAGACAAAACGGCTGGTTGCGGCGCTTCGCCTCGTGCACGAAATCGGCCGCCCAGGCTCCGTAGGCCCGCGAGCAATGCGGATATTCGGCGGCATAACGTGCGATGCCGGGATTCTTTTCGGTCTCGTAAAAGGTCTGTCCGGGACCACCGGCCCAGCGGTCGAAAAATGCGGCGAGCGCGTCGAAGGGTTCTCCGTCGAGCACGAAACCGATCTTGCCCGCAAATCCCGTGAAGTAGCCCGCCTCGCGCAACCGCACCGGGTAGGATTGCTCCAGCATCCGGCGCGGCAGATCGCCGAGCTGGAAATTGCACCCGTGGCGGTACTCATATAGTCCGGTGAGCACACTGCACCGGCTCGCCATGCAAATGGCCGACGTGTTGTAGTGACGGGCAAACCGCATGCCCTCGCTGGCAAGACGGTCGAGCTGCGGAGTGTGCACCTCGGGGTTGCCGTAACAGCCCACGCCGCGCGTCGCCAGATCGTCGGCGAAAAGGAAAACCAGGTTCGGACGGTCCGCCACTGCGGCGAAGCCCGGTTCGGCCCAGGCGAACAGCGTGCCGGCGAACGCAAGCAGCCGGAGCCGGCGCGAGCGAAGGGTGAAGGAAGAGATCAATAGAGCGCGCACGCCCCCGACATAAGCCTCGCGCCGGCGCCGGTCGAATCGATTCCGGACGGACACCATGGTTCTGCGTATCGATGGTCCTTATACAATACTTTCTGCCAACTCCGTCGTCACCTTCGCCGGCCACACGCGCGCGCCGGAAAAGCGTCCGGTTGCCATTGACCGGAACCCCGGCGGCAAATGCGATCGCCGATCGCCGATCATCGCCGATGAACACCGCGCAGCCCCTCCTCCCGTTCGCCGTGTTGGCGTTCGCCGGTCGTCACTCGTTGCGCAGACAGTCCCTCCGGCCACGCCACCCGCGAGCCCCAACCCAGCCGGCGAGACCGTCACTCTCTCCATCTTCGAGGTGCGGGCGGACAAGGATGTCGGCTACCAGGCGGCCAACACCGCCAGCGGGAGCCGGCTGAACACCGCCCTGCGGGACACTGCCGCCTCCATCACCCCGCTGACCCGCGAATTCCTCGACGACCTCATCGGCCTCGCCAACTTCGAGCCGGAATTCGAGGACGGCAGCGGCTTCAATGCGCCCTCCAACCGCCTGGCGACGAATTCCGTCAACCCGTTCCGCGTGCGCGGCCAGGGTGGCGGTTTTTCGGTGGACCTCGTCGAGACGGGCGCGCCAATCGATTTCTCCGACATTGAACGCGTCGAACTCTCCAGCGGTCCGAACTCGATTCTCTTCGGCGCGGGTGCGACCGGTGGCACGGTGACCATGTCGACCAAACGCGCCAACCTGCAGCGCCATTCGCACCAGTTGCGATGGCAGGCTGGATCCTGGAATCTCCAGCGAGCGGAACTCGATTTCAACCGCGTGCTGGCCCCCGGCAAGGCCTGCGCTTGCCCCACAGATTTGCCATCGCGTATGGCGTCGCGCCAAGGGCGCGGTTGACCGGAAGGGCGACTTTCCAGTCGCCCGAGACCGGTCGACCGAACGTACTTCGGCGGCAGGAAAGCCGCCGCTCCGGTGCGAA
>JBBRCR010000553.1:0-5484 GCA_038204695.1 Opitutales bacterium
GATCTCGCCTCGAGCAAGGACACGCTCACCGCGGCCAGCGACAAGCTTCTCTCGGCCAATTCGCCGCTCACGTCCGAGGAGAAAACCGCGTTCACGAAACTGCTGGCTTCGACCGAGAATCTCACGTCGGCCGGCACGCTGGGCATGCTGCAGGACGTGGCCAAGATCGGTCAGTTCGCCGACAACTACGTCGCCAATTTCAACCTGCTTTCGCAAAAACAGATCCGCGCCATTCCGCTCGATCGACTGCAGCCGCCGCTCGCGCCGACCGTGCGCAAGGAAATTCACGATGGCCGGCTCGAGATTTTCGAGCGGCTCACCCGGCTGAACATTTCACTCGGCGATCTCACGACGGATTTCGTCGATGTTCCCGGCAAACCCGTTCGCCCGGTGGCGCCGACGTTGGTCACGCGGCTCCGTTTCCAGACTCTGATCAGCCGGCGCCGCTTCGATACGCTCACGACCGTCGCCACCGCGACGACGACGATCAACGACGCCGACGAATCGAAACATTTCTCCACCGGCGTCAGTTATGCCGACATGGCGATGGCCGCGTTGCGGGCGGTCGAAGCCCGGATCAAGGAGTATCGCGCGTTCGTTGAAGAGTGCCGCAGCGCGCTGAAGCAAACGCGGGCTTTCATCCAAAAGATCGCCACCGCGCTCGGGCCGGTGGAGATTGAGCTCGAGGAGACACGACAGGACGTTGCGGTCGCGCTCGCGTTGAAAGCCGAGGAGCAGGCCCGGCTCGATGGCGTCAATGCGCACCGTGAAAAGGTGCTCAACGACCACGTGGAGTTTCTCGTTTTCCACCGGCCGCGTGCGGTCCGACTGAATACGGACGTGCCCTCGCGCCGAATCGAGCCGGCGCTCACCACCGAGCCGGTGATCGATTGTCTCCGGGAGAATCCGACGCCGCCCGGTGATCTCGCGGCTTTGCGCGATGTCTTCCGTCCGTCGCCGGCGCGCTGGTTCAAACACGCCCCAAAATGGATCCAGAAGATCGATCGGTGGGAGAATGCCCGCGGTTTGCTGGAGCGCGCCGCGCACACGACGCTTGCCACGCTGGAGCAGCCGCCCGCGATTTCACAGGGCCGCTATTCGGCTTCCCTGAGCAAATTGGTTCAGGTCCGCCAGAGCGCGGCGCTCAAGCATGTCGCCGTTGCGCAAAGCATCAAACCGGCGGCGCTGGTGTCGCTTACGCTGCGCGACCTGCACCAGCAAGCCGTCAACGAGCTTACGCTCGGGCACCTGATTGCCGCCGGGCCCGCGCCGCTCTCGCGCGCGGCCGCCGAGGAGTTGGATCACATCTTTGTGGTCGCGACCTGCCTGCACGAAAACTTCAGCGCGGTGCCGGGCCTCGTGCGACTGGCGTGGGCGGAAAAATTCGGCCAGTTCGACAACGTCACGGTCGATTTCCGCGATCTCAGCCGACTGCCCTCGTGGGCGCAAATCGACTTCACACTGCGGCGTGAAATGCAGATCCACGCCGACTGGCTCTTCGGCCGGATTGACGCGACCAACGCCGATGCCGTCGAGCTGATCAACGATCTCGTTCGCGTCGCCCTGCTGCTCGCCAGTCATGCGCCCGTCGATCAGTTGATCGTCGGTCACCCGATCGAGAATGAGGTCACGCCGCTCCCCGGTGGCTTGATCAAACTCAAGGTCGATCCGCTGCGGGTCCGGAATGGCATGGACGTCATCTACAAAATTTCCGAAACGCAGACGCTGCGCGCTGTCGTGGAGGACATCTCGTCGTCGCACGTTGCCGCGCGCGTGGTCGACGCGCCCACGGTCAATGGCGCCGCGATTAAGCTGACGCCCAGCAGCACCTTGTTCTTCCGGGAACCCGCGCGGTGAGGATCACTTCTCCGTCATAATAAGAATTCAAAACTCAACATCATGTTCCGCCGTGTCCGCCATGTCCGTTTAACCTGTGCTCGCGAAGAGCACGCGCAGCACGGCCGCGTGCTGCTGGAGGATGCAATGCGCACAGCGACGCTGGGCGATGAAACGCGTCTGATTGTCGTGCGCCGGGTGAACATTGGACGCGTTCCGCTGCGCGCCTCGGCCACCCAATGGAGCCGCCGACTGGAGCAGTCTTACCGCGAAGTGCGTCCCATTGCCGTTCGACACGATCACGCCTTGTCCGCACGGGCCGATGCGGTTTCCTTCGCGACCGTGTATGAGCCGTGGCTCGTCGCGGCGCAGCGCACGGTCACCCAGCAGCAATGCACCGAGTGGTACTGGACGATTGCGCTGCTCGGCTGGAAACCGACGCTGTCGACAGAGCAGACGTTGCGGCTGTGTTTCCGGTCGCTCGCCGCGCATGGCGGACTTCGGCTGACGCTTCTGCTGGCGCAGCGGCTGGGGCTAATCGGGCAGCTCACTCCGCTCCTGGAGGCGTTGCGGCCGGAAGATCTCGCGCCGCTCCAGGCGGAGCTGGGATATTCCGCGGGCATCGCCGCCTGGCCGCCCGAAACCGCGGTCCGCGAGCGGCGCCGGCCATACGGTCTCCAGAGTGAAGCGGCCTTGCTCGCGCGGTGGGGTGCGGATGATCTCCGCACGTACTGGCTCGCGGCGGTTCGAATCATTCGCGCGCGGGCCAGTGATCTTGAATCGGTCGGGCATGCTGTTGTGACGCCCGACAAGATTCGCGCACTGGTTCAGCGCTGGGCTGAGGTGCCGGTGCAGGAACCGATTCCGCTTTCCCGCCGCGCGACGGAGCGAGGCCCGGAAGCGACCTCGCGTCGGATCGAGGAGGATCGCGACGTGCCCGAACGGGGCGAGTCGCAACTTCGGGACGGGGTGTACACGCGTGCCGGCGGCCTGTTCTTTGCCGTGCCGTTGCTCGTTCGTGCCGGACTGCCCGGGTTTGTCGCCACGCTGCCGGCCCAAGAAGCGGCCGTATTGCCCTGGCACATACTGAAGCTGGTGCTTCGGCACAGCCGAACGCCCGATGACGATCCGCTGATGGTGGCAATGCAGGCGCTCCCGCCGGTATCCCGGCAGATCGGCCGCTGGCTCATCGCGGCCAACCGTCAGGCGCTTCGGCTCACGCGATTGAATTCACGGCAGCTCACCACGCGGCCCGCGCTCGTTTCGCTTTCGGCGACGCACGTCGATGTCTTCTTTCGTCCGGCGGACGCCGACATTCGCATTCGCCGCGCCGGACTCGACATCGACCCTGGCTGGGTCCCGTGGCTCGGTCCCACCATAGCGTATCATTTTAATTGTGACGACGGAGCATGAGGAGAACATGAAGCCGTCTCTTACGCAGCTCGCACTCGGGGCGGTCGCCCACCGCGTCCGAGGCTCGGCCGATGCGTCGGCGACGGAAGCCGCCTATCTCGCTGAGCAGGCACGCGGCGTCCCGGGAACCAGCGACGACTTCGCCCAGCTGGTCCGGCAGGTCTTGCGCAAACCTTCCGCCGAAGACGCCGCGCTCGCGCGACTCGCCGCGTGGTGGAATCTCTCGCTCGCCGAAACGCTTTCGCTTGCCCTGGTCGCCGTCGTCGAGCGCGACGTCCTCGCGGGTCGCGCCCTGGCCTTTGCCCAGGCGCCGGTGGGCGGTTCGCGTCCCACCCTCGGACTGCTGGCGGAGGTGTTTGGCCAACTCGACGGCGCTCGGCGGTTCAATGCGCTCAAGCTCGCCAGCACGCCGGCGTTTCTCGGGGGCGCGCTGCATCTGCTCAACGACGACGCGACTCTCCCGGAGCGGCCGGTGTCGCTGCCGCTGCCGCTCTGCCTTGCGTTGGGCAACGAGGAAATGAGCTGGCCCGGCGGAATGGTCGACGACGGCGGCGCCCACCTGCCGCTGCCAGAGTCGGTGAAGACTTTATGTCGCCAGCACGCGGCCGCACTCGCGGGCGACGGCGCGCCGGTCCTCGTGCTTCGTTCGGCGGCTCTCGACGAGGCTCGCACCGTCGCCGCGGCGATCACCCACGCGCTGGGCAAACGGTCGTTCCTGGCGGAAAACGTCAACCCGTCCGGCCTCGCGGCGTGGCTCTTGTTGCGCGATCTCGTTCCCATTTTTGTGGTCGACCCTGGTCCGGGGGAAACCAAGACGCTGCCGTCGATTCCTCTTTACCGGGGGCCGATCCTGGTCGCCGCGGGCGTCGAGGGCACGATTGAGTTGCCCGGTCGCGAGATCACCCATTGGACCATTCCGCTGCCGACGTTGCCGGAGCGGGAGACCTTGTGGCGAAGTGCGATCCCGCACGGCACGGCCGCGAGCGAGCTCGCACGCAGCCACCGGTTGAGTACGGCACGGATCGCGCAGTTGGGAAAACTCGCGGCGCACCGTGCTCATCTGGAAGGCCGCGCCACGCCCGATGCCGCCACCGTGCGCGCGGTTTCGCGCTCGGGTGAAGGGGCCGGGCTCGAGTCGCTCGCGCAGGTCGTCGCGGAACCGGTGCCGGACGAAGCGCTCGTACTCAGTCCGGAACTACGCGCCGAACTGGAATCGCTGCTCGCGCGCTGCCACCACCGCGATGGTCTCACGGCCAACCTGGGCGCCGCCGCCTCCACCCGCTACACCGCCGGTGTGCGCGCGTTGTTCGTCGGGCCGTCCGGCACCGGCAAGACGCTCGCGGCGTGCTGGCTCGCGACGCGCCTCGGGCTGCCGCTGTACCGCGTCGATCTCGCGAACATCAACAGCAAGTACATCGGCGAAACCGAAAAGAACCTCGCCCGCCTGCTCGCCCGCGCCGAGCGCACGGAGGCCGTGCTGCTGTTCGACGAAGCCGATTCGCTCTTCGGCAAGCGCACGGAAATCCGCGAATCCAACGACCGGTTCGCCAACACGCAGACGAACTACCTGCTGCAACGAATCGAGACTTTCGACAGCATCGCGATTCTCACCAGCAACAGTCGCGGCCGGTTCGACACGGCCTTCTCGCGGCGGATCGACATGATCATCGAGTTTCCCGCGCCCGCTCCGGCGGAGCGCCGGGCACTCTGGCAGGCCCATCTCGGCGACGGCCACGCGCTTTCGATGCAGGAGCTCAACCTGCTTGCCGGTCAGTGCGATTTCGCCGGCGGCCAGATTCGCAATGTCGTGCTCGCCGCGGCCGTGGCCGCGCGCAGCAATGGCCAGGTCATCAGCTTTGCGAAACTCATCCAGGCGCTTCAAGCCGAGTATCGCAAAGCGGGCCGGTCCTTCCCGCCTGCGCTCAATGCCCCGCGCGCGGCGACGAGCTCGCGCGGCAAGACCGAACCGAATATTTCACCCCCAAATCAATCCAAGCCATGAGACCCAGGGGATTTGGCGCGGCGCTGTCACAACCGGAGGGACGCGGGCTGATCTTTAACCGCAAATGGACGCCCATAAACGTGAATGAAGAAAACTCGAAGCTGCGCGAGTCGCGATTCCGTGGCTGCGGGCGCCAGCACGTGGATTCGAATATGAAATTCGTGCTTCATCCACTCGCTGGCGCTCGCAGCCACTACACGCGTCTCCGCTTCTCCGTCGCGCCGCGTGGAATC
>JBBRCR010000554.1:0-5455 GCA_038204695.1 Opitutales bacterium
GATGAGACCCTTCCAATCCACATTGGCGGGGACTTCCCGCGCATTTTGCGTGGGCGGTTTGCCGTCGGTGGTCGGAAGGTCCATCCCAAGGTGCCACTTTCCGATGCAGGCGGTTCGGTAGCCGCTTTGCTTCAGGAGCGAGGCGACGGTTGCGCGCTCCGGCGAAATCAATGGCGGGGAGTACCCGCCAAGCACGCCGCTCTTGAGCGTGGAGCGCCAGGCATAACGGCCTGTGAGCACACCGTAGCGGGTCGGCGTGCAGACGCCGCTCGGCGTATGCGCGTCGGTGAATCGCACGCCCTGCGTCGCCAACCGGTCGATGTTCGGCGTCGGGATCTTCGCGTCCGAGTTATAGCAACTCACATCGCCGTACCCGAGGTCGTCGGCCAGAATGAAAATGATATTCGGTTTCGCCGCCGATCGAGGTGACACTGACGCGGATACAACGAACGGCGTAAGCAAAAAGGCGGCGAAGAGTGCGGGGATCGATTTCATGGGGTCTTTTATATCGACGAGCCAAACTGGCGATGGGTTAGCCCGAATATTTCGCACCGCGGCTCGAGGGCCGCAACCAAAGATCTGTAGATGTGACACAGAGGGCACGGAGGGGGAGGACGAAGACATGGGAGACGCGGAAGACGGGAAGAGAACGGGGAAGATTCCGAAGTCTTCCGAGTCTCGCGTTCTTCCATGTCTCGCGTTCTTCCTCGGCGCTCTGTGACCAAAGGATTGGGCGCTCAGATTTCTATGGTGGCGTCCGCATCGAAAAACTCGATCGCCGTGGCAGCCACCTGTGTCGTGTCGTAGTACGCATAGCCTGCCACGCCGACCGCGCCGAGCAGCGGAAGCCATCGAGCCATTCCTTTGCCAATGACACCGCGACTGACCCGGATACCGATCTTTTGGAGCGCATCCTGTACGGCCCGCGCCGCCGCCCGCCTCACCAGGTAGCGGTTCCCCACTCTGACGACGAGGTCCTTCATCAAAGCGGCGCCTCCGTGTTTAAAGAGACAAAAGATCATCGTCTCCTTGCGGAGCAGTGACGTCTTCCCAAAGGCCGCGGCGATGTCCGCCACCATCGCCTGCTGCAAACGCCAGACGGCGATCAGTTCGGGAAGAATGGTCGCCATTCCGAGGGGCCCTGGCGGCAGCGAAAGCGACCCTGAAATCGCGGCTGCCTTCATCGCGGCTACACTGACAATAGCCCTGGCTCTTTTCCGCGGGTCATCGCTCACCGGCTCGTCCGAACTCGGAATTTGAGCAACGAGATCGAGGAGGAGATTGGAGACGGTGCTGGCATGGCCTGCCGATGAAGTCGTTTTGCTCATGGTGCCGTGGTGCGCCGAATTCTTTCTGCGGATCGCCCAAACCGCAAATTTCCCAAAGCTCTTATCTTCGCCGCAGAGGACAATCGCGCCCTTCGCCCACTTGCGCCGGCAAATCGATGCGCAACGCGGTTGCGGGCTGGCGTGATCGCCCCAATTCTGCTCCGCATGTTTCGCCGCTGCTTCCCGCTCGCACTTTGTCTTGGTGTGCTGATTTTAACCGCCGCGGCGCGCACGGCCGAGGCGCCACCGAATGTCATTGTGATTTTGGCCGATGATCTCGGGTACGGCAGCCTCGGGAGTTACGGCGAGACCAGGTTCAAGACGCCCCATCTCGATCGCATGTCGGCGGAGGGCATGCGTCTCACGCATTTCAATACGCCCGCTCCGTTTTGCGCGCCCACCCGCGCGTCGCTGCTCACCGGCCGTTATCCGTTTCGCTGCGGGCTGACCGCCAATCCGTCGCCGGCCGGAGCACCGGAAAACAACGACCTGGCGCTGCCGCCGTCGGAGGTGTTGCTCAGCCAGTTGTTCAAATCAGCGGGTTATGCCACCGGCATGGTGGGCAAATGGCACTTGGGCCACAAGCGGCCGGAGTCGCTGCCCACTCGCCGCGGTTTCGATGAATACCTGGGCATTCTCTATAGCAATGACATGCGCCCCATCCAGCTGCTGGATGGCACCAAGGTCATCGAATATCCGGTGGTGCAGGCCACGCTTACCCGACGCTACACCACGCGCGCTCTCGATTTCATCGAGCGCAGCGCCCGGATGCCTTTCTTTCTATATTTCGCACACGCCATGCCGCACAAGCCGCTCGCGACCACCGAGCAGTTTTACCAGAAGAGTGGAGCGGGCCTGTATGGCGACGTCATGACTGATCTCGACGCCAGTGTGGGCGAGGTGCTCGCAAAGGTGAAGGCGCTCGGACTGGATGAACGCACGCTGGTCATTTTCACCAGCGACAACGGCCCCTGGTATGGCGGCAGTTCCGGCGGGCTGCGCGGCATGAAGGGCAGCACTTGGGAAGGCGGCTATCGTGTTCCCTTTATTGCGCGGTGGCCGGGCAAGATTCCTGCCGGTGGCGTCACCAGCGCGCTGGGCGTGACGATGGATATTTTTGCGACCACGCTCGCCGCCGCCGGCATATCCGCGCCGAAGGATCGCGTGATCGACGGCCGGGATTTGCTTCCGGTGTTAACGACGCAGGCGCCAAGCCCACACCACGTGGTTTTCGGCCACCAGGGGCCGCGACTCGCGACGATTCGCGATGCGCGTTGGAAACTTCACGTGCTCGCCGCCCGCGAGCGGCGCGACGGCACGCCGGGCGAGCCGTGGGTGGATCCATGGGGGCCGGATGGCGTGACGATTCTGGCTCCGCACGAGCAGTATCAGCCGACTGAGTACCCGGGCGTGCGCTCGGGCGATCCCGCGCGGAACGGCGCGCTCTTTGATCTTCAGTCGGACCCCGCCGAACAGCGCGATGTTTCAGCCGAACACCGCGATGTCGTCGCGCGGCTGCAAGAAGCGTTTGAAGCGGTCAATGCCGGCGTTCCCGCCGCTCCCACTCCCGCGGCTGCCAGCAAAGGCGCGAAGCAAAAATGAGCCCACCGGCCGCGGCGCGCGGTCCGGCGGGGGTTGTGCGCTCGCCGCGGCGAACTGCGGCACGATTCTGATTTGAGCGCGGGTGATTCCCCCTCAACATGCGGTCGCACCAACCCACCCCATCCGTTCGCCGATCCCGCCGCTTCGCGCCGGAACCATTCCTCTTCATGAAAACAACGCTCGACTCATTCACCGCGCCCTCTCGTTTTTTGTTCAGCGTTGCGCTTGCCCTATCGGCTGTCGCCGCTGCCCTCGGCCAAAATCAGGCGTCCGCCGCGACCGCCTCCATCGCGGCCTCACCCGCGAAACCGAATGTCGTTTTCATCTTGGCCGACGATCTCGGCTATGGAGATGTCGGCTGCTACGGCAACCAGAGCATCCGCACGCCCAACATCGATCGTCTCGCCACCGAAGGCACGCGGTTCACCAGCTTCTACGTCGCCCAATCCGTGTGCACGGCATCACGAGCCGCATTGATGACCGGCAGCTATCCGAATCGAGTCGGCATGAGCGGTGCACTTAATCACACGAGCCCGACAGGCCTGCATCCGCGCGAAAAACTGCTCGGCCAGGTGTTCAAGGAACAGGGTTACGCCACCGCTGCTTTCGGCAAATGGCACCTCGGCCACCACCCGCCGTTTCTGCCAACGCGACGCGGCTTCGACGAATGGCTCGGCATCCCGTACTCGAATGACAACGGCCCGCTGCATCCCGTCACGCGCGGAATTCCCTCGCTGCCGCTCTACGACGGCGAGGAGGTCGTCGAACTCGATCCAGACCAATCGCAATTCACGCGCCGGCTGACCGCGCGTGCCGTGGCTTTCATGGAGAAAAATCGCGACCAGCCGTTTTTCCTCTACGTGCCGCACATCATGCCGCACGTCCCAATCTTTGCGTCGGACAAATTCCGCGAAAAAAGCGGCCGCGGGCTGTATGCCGATGTCGTCGAAGAGCTCGACTGGTCGGTTGGCGAAATCATGGCGACGCTGCGCCGACTCGGTCTCGATGAACGCACCCTTGTCGTCTTCAGCTCGGACAACGGGCCGTTTCTCTCGTACGGCGAACACGCGGGCTCGTCGGGTCCGCTGCGCGAGGGGAAACTCACGACGTTCGAAGGCGGCCATCGCACGCCCTGTCTTGTCCGCTGGCCCGGCCGCGTGCCGGCCCGGCGCGTCAGCGACGAACCATTCAGCACGATGGATTTTCATGTGACGCTCGCCGGGCTGGCCGGCGGCACGCTGCCCGACGTGAAGCGCGACGGCGGCGATGTCCTGCCGCTGTTGCTGGGCGCACCGGGCGCAAAGGGACGAAATGAATTCTGGTTCTACTCGGGTGAGGAGTTGCACGCGGTCCGCCAGGGCGACTGGAAGCTTCACGTACCGCATGAGTACCTCACGGTGGCAGCCGAACCGGGCCGCGGCGGCAAGCCGTCGAACTGGGCGAACATGAAGCCGCAATCGATCGAGAATTCGGGCATTCGCGGCATTGCGAGCCGGCATGGCTATCGCGTGGAGAAGATCGAGCTGTCGCTCTACAACGTGAAGGACGACCCGGGTGAAACGCGAAACCTGGCCGCCGCCCGCCCGGAAATCGTGGCGCAGCTGCAGGAGGTCGTCCGCGCCGCCCGCGCGGATCTGGGCGACTCCCTGACGAACACGAAGGCGACCAACACGCGGCCGGTGGGGGACGTTCGCGGTGCATTGCCGGAGGGCGTGAAACGGCATTCGAATCTCGAATACACCAAACCACCGACGGGTGCCGTGCTGCTTGATCTGTATCTGCCGGCCAAGGCGGCGCCACAGCCGCTGCCCGTCGTGATGTGGATTCACGGCGGAGGCTGGAAAGCGGGCAGCAAGGAAAACTGTCCACTCACCTGGCTCGCGGCCGCCGGTTACGCAGTCGCGAGCATCGATTATCGCTTGAGTCATGTCGCGCGCTGGCCGGCCCAAATCGAGGACGCGCGCGCGGCGATCCGCTGGCTCCGGACAAACGCCGCGAAGCATGGCTTGGATCCGAGCCGCGTCGTCGTGGCGGGCGGATCTTCCGGTGCTCATCTGGCGGGCCTCGTCGGAACAATGCCATCGCCAGAGGGGGAAAGTGTCTCGAGCCGGGTGGCGGGCGTGATCGACTTTTATGGGGCCAGCGACTTCCTGACGATGCCGCCCAATGTGCCGGGACCCGGCAGGACCGAGGCGGACCTCGCAAACGCCAACGCGGCGCGACTGCTCGGCGGGATCGTGCGCGACCGCCCCGAACTCGCCCGCAGCGCGAGCACGTTGTATTTGGTTTCTCGTGACGACCCGCCGTTTCTCATCTTGCACGGCGACCAGGATCCGCAGGTGCCGTTGGAACAAAGCCAGCGGCTCCACGCGAAGTTGAAGGAAACCGGTGTGCCCTCAGAACTTCATGTGCTCGCTGGCGCCGGCCACGGCGGGAAAGCGTTCGACACACCGGAAGTCCGCGCGACGCTACAGCGCTTTCTCCAGCGAACGCTCGCGAAACGCTGAGCGGGCCGGCCGAGCTGC
>JBBRCR010000555.1:0-5438 GCA_038204695.1 Opitutales bacterium
GAACGCCAGAGAACGGCGGCCTCGTCGTCAGGCCTCCCGGCCCTTGCCCGTCTCTCCCGCTCACTCCCGCCTCTTGGGCCGGGAGCGAAAAGGCTCATCCACCAAATTGCGCGATTGGATCATCTGATCGTGTTGCGCCTCTTCGACTCCCTCCAGCGCAAGCTTCTCCACCATCGTTTTCTCGTCTTCGCCGACGTGGTCGGGGATCCGGTGGCCGCGATCCACCAACGGATCACTGGGATCGCGCGACATCGATTGCATCGTATCCGCATCCTCGTTTACCGCATCCGGAAGCGTGCGGTCCTGAAATTCCGCCAGGACGCGGATCCGGTCCTCGTCCGTTGCCTCCGGGCGGTTGTCGATCGGTGCGAGCTCCACCGCCCGACGTTCGACGTCCGCGCGGGTCGGAACGCCCAGTTCCTTTCCGCTCAGTTCCCTGCGCGGTGTTCTGTCTTCAGTTGGTTTTGCCATCTCCACACCGACCCCGCGCCAGCCATTCGGTTTTCGTCCAAATCAAAAACGTCCGATATTTCCCAAGGTCTCTTGTGCTGATCTTCTCCGGCGAAAACCGCCGCCAACTCACTCCAACCCTTTCTTCAATTCCGTTCCGCGATTCCGATGTTCCCGCAGCATCGGCAAGCAGGTGCCGATCAACTCCCGCACATCGGTGTCCTTCGCGTCGGACATCAGCTCCTCGAACAACATCAATGTCTTCGCCTCCGCTTCGGTTGCCCGGCGGACGAACTCCCGGTCAAAATCGCCTCCCACCATGGCGGACAGTGGATCCTCGTCGGTGCTTTCCACTGCTGGTGTCTCGTCGAGCATCGTGCCCTTCTTGCGACGCAGCCCGTTGAGTGAATCGCTGATCTGCCGGTGGTCGGCGGCCAGCAGCTGTGCATACGTACGAACATCACTGCTGGTCGCGCGGCTGACCGCCACCCGCGCCATCTCCATCTGCTTTGAACTCAGCTCGGCGGCGCGCTCGAGAAATGAACGCTCTCCCCGGCTCAGCGCGCTCGCGGCCAGCGGATCAACGGCAAAACCCATCACGGGACTGCGGCTCAGGTTCGGACCGCCCCGCCACCGCGGCGTGGCCATTGCCGTCACACTGCCGGCAAGAATCGTCAGGAGCCCCACCCACATTGCCCGCGGCCAGGGATACTGTGCACAAGGAAAACCATTTGCTCTCATATGGCCATAGACCCGGCTTCCGCCCACAAGTATGCACCCAATGCGGACCGCAGTTTGGGGTCGGTCCAAGTGGTTGGGAGAGCGCGGGTCCCGTCCGCTTGTAGCGATGAGCCGTCCGCATTTAAGAAGTTCCCCGATGGCCGGTAAAGGCATGAACCTGATTGTGACTCGGGCATCCTGCATGATAGCGTTCGACGAACGGCCGGAGGGTTTGGCCAGGTTAATCCTCCGTCCATCCATGAGCTTGAATGCATTCCACGTGTCATCCTTTTCCATTGCTGCGCTGGAGCCGTTGGCGCGGCTGTTTCGTTTGCGGGGAATTCGCGCGCGTGGGTGGACAAAAGGTGAGTCGGTGCGTAATTGACGGCCGTCTCGATTCGGCCACGGTGGCCGGTGCGGGCGGTAGCCGAATCCCCTGATGAATATTACGACTGACATCCCGCCGGCCCAGGTCCTTTCCGGCGCACCCCTGGTCGGCATCGCTCGTCGCCGCGGCGCGAAAGTGGTGCGCGTGCTGGTGCTCGATGACAACGAGGACGATTACGCCTTCGTGAAGGTGCTGCTGTCGAAAGGACTGAGCGCCACCTACCACGTCGAGTGGGCGCCCACGGAGGAAGCGGCGCTGTCGGCGGTCAACCGGGGCGGGATCGACGTGGGGCTTTTCGACTACAAGCTTGGTGGCACGACCGGTCTGGAGATCCTGCGGACGCTGCACAGCCAGCATTGCGAGATGCCGATCATCCTGCTCACCGGCTCCGAGAATCCGGAAATCGATCAGGCGGCGCTTGACGCGGGGGCGGCGGATTACCTTTGCAAGGGATCTCTGGATACAACGCGACTCGAGCGCGCGATTCGTTATTCCATCAGCCATGGGCAGATGCTGTCGGCGCTGCGCGAGAGCCAGGCGCAGCTCCAGTTGTTCATGCACAGCGTTCCCTGCGCCGTGTGCATCCACGACTCGGCCGGCGCGCTGCTCTTCCAAAACGAAATTTTCAGCCGGCACTTCTCCATCGATGCCATTCTCCAGTCGCAGGAGACGGCCTCGGCGCCCGGGGCACCCACGCACTGTTTCCATGCGAACCGCCACTGGTTGATCAGCTCTTTTCCGATGGTCGAGAAGAGCGGACGGCACCTGCAGGGCATTGCAGCGATCGACATCACGACCCGCATCAATGCCGAGGAGGCCTTGCGCAAGACATCCGAATTTCTCAACGGCATGCTCGCGACGCTGCCGGTCGCCGTCGCCCGCGTGGACGAGGAAGGCAAGATCCGCGAGGCGCGTGGCCAGGCCCTCGCCGGGCTGGGGCTGCGCGAAAACGACCTCACGGGCCACAGCATCCTGTCACTTTTTCCGGATGCGACGGAATCAATCCGGCGGGCACTCGAGGGCGGGTCGGTGAACTTCGTCTCCGAAATAAACCAGGGAGGCCGGACGTCGCATTTCGAGAACTATTACCGTTTTGATCGTGGACGCGGGGCGGGGGCGATGGGTTTTTCGATCGACATCACGGCGCGGGTGGAGGCGGAAAAAGTCATCAAGCAAAAGAGCCAGCTGCTCAACGGACTGCTCGAGAACCTGCCGATGATCGTTGGCCGGCTCGATTCCGACGGTCGCATCGTCGAGGCGCAGGGGCAGAAGTTGGAACTCTATGGCATGACGCCCGACACCATGGTGGGCGAAAGCCTCGCCGAGTTGTATCCGCAGTTGAAACCGGCCGTGAAGGAAGCACTAAAGGGCGGCGCCGTCGACTCGGTCCTGACGGCCCGGCACGAAGGCCGGGAGTGGTTCGCCGAGTTTTTCATCTTCTTCGATCGGGAGTTTGGCCGCGGCGCCCTTTTCTTCGGGACCGACATCACGCAGCGCAAACTGATCGAACGCGAGCTGCTGCGCGTCAGCGACGCGGAAAAAAACCGCATCGGCAGCGACCTGCATGACGGGCTCGGCCAATACCTCACGGGCATCTCGTGCCTCAGCGCGGCGTTGCGCGACAAGTTACAGGTGCAAAAGAAGCCCGAGGCCGAGGACGCGGCGACGATTTCCTCCCTGGTGCAGGAGGCGATTGCGCAGGCCCGCGCGCTGGCGCGGGGCCTGTGCCCGGTGCAACTCGAGACCAGCGGACTGGAAACCGCCTTCGAGGATCTCACTTACCAGGTGCAGCGGTTGCACGGGCTCGACGTTCAATTCGAAGCGAAAGGCGCACTCGGCGTCTGCGAGACCAGCGTGGCGATCCACCTCTACCGAATAGCGCAGGAGGCGATTACCAATGCGATCAAACACGCCTCGGCCCAGCACATCAAGGTGACGCTGGATTTCACCCGGGAGCACAAGGTCCTGTGCATCGAAGATGACGGTTGCGGTTTTGACCCGAAGGTCGAGCATGGGCCAAGTTCCGGAATGAGCCTGATGCCCTATCGCGCCGCGATGATTGGCGGGAATCTCACGGTGACTTCCCAGCCCAGCGCCGGCACGAAAGTCGAATGCCGATTTGTTTACCCTTCCTGACTAATGAAAGCCACGCCGAAGAAAAAACCTGCTTCACCCATCGCTGTCCCGATGACCAACTCAATCACCACCACCTCCTCGGTTCTCGAGCCGGAACAATCCCCGGTCTCCAACAAGTTGAAGGTCCTCCTTGTGGATGACCATCCCATCACGCGCCAGGGTATGAAGGCGCTCGTCAACCAGCAGCCGAATCTTGAAGTGTGCGGCGAGGCCGACAACGCCCCGTACGCCATTGAGCTCGTCGGCAAGCTGCAGCCGGATCTGGCGATCGTCGACATCGCCTTGAAAACGACGAACGGCATCGAGCTCACCAAGAACATCAAGGTGCAGGCGCCCAATCTGCCTGTATTGATTGTTTCGATGCACGACGAAGGCCTCTATGCCGAGCGCGCGCTGCGAGCGGGCGCGATGGGTTACCTGATGAAGCAGGAGGCGGGCGAGAAGATCATCGCCGCAATCCAGCGGCTGCTCCAGGGCGAGATCTATCTTAGCGACAAGATCAAGGAGAAGATGCTGCACCGTTTTGTGAACAAGAAGGGTGACAACATGGTGTTCTCGATCGACACGCTGAGCGACCGCGAGATGGAGGTCTTCCAGCTGATTGGGAATGGCTACAGCACCCGTCAGATCGCGCAGAAGCTCAATCTCAGCTCCAAGACAATCGACTCCTATCGTGAGCACCTGAAGCTCAAGCTGAATCTCGACTCCGGCGCCGAACTGGTCCGCCATGCGATTCAGTGGGCGCGGAATGAAGGTGCGATGTAGGGGCGTCCGAGTCTGAGTCGGTAACGAGTGGCTGCGATCCCCTCCGATCGTGGCGGTGGGCGTCAGCGAGCGGATAGACCAACCACCGACCCGCTGGCGGTCGCGGTGACATGCTCGGGCGCGCGCATCAAAAGGCTAGCCATGGAAGCCGGAACCCGTCCTGCTTCTCGGTCGCACTGCATCCCCAATGAAACGACTCACTCTTAGCGTCCTGTTGCTCGGCACCTCGATTCTCACCACCGGTTACCTGCGCGGGCAGAACCAGTCCGGTCCGGCCACCCCGGCGGCCGCGCCCCAGAAGCTCGTGCGCGTGGCGACACTGAAAACCGTCGAGGCGAACCGCGAATTTCAAGCGAACGTGCAACTGCTTCAAGCGCAGCGTCAGGCGGCGGTGGAACTGAATGCGAACATGGAGAAGGAAAAGGATGCGGCGAAGAAGAAGGAGTTGAAGACGCAGTTCGATCAACTCATGGCCAGGCTCAACGAGAACAACGACAAGATGCAAAAGAGCTACGGCTTCTCGCTGGCGCGCAACTACACCATGGAGATCGAGACCGCGCACATCTACATGATCGTAACCGAGGAAGAGGCCGCGAAGATCGACCAAGCCCAGAAAGCGGCCGAAAAGGGGAAAAAGTAAGCGTCCGCTTGCATGGATTGAAGCGGCACGAAGTGGCAGGGGCGTGGACAATGATCTTGCCGTTACTCGCTGTGGCACGGGCGTCCCGCCCTTGGGTTTGGAGTGGCATGGGCGTCCCGCCATAGCTTTCTACACAACTCTTTCCCGTGCGGGTTGAACGCGCTTGCTGTGCGTGGCTCGTGAGCGCGGGCTGAAGAGAAAACGCCGGCTATCATGATGTGGCGCCCGCGGCGACGGGGGTTGGAGGCCATGGCGCCGCGCACGGGGCCGTGGTCGCAGCCGCAGGCGAAGGTGTTCGCTCGCCCGGCGAACGCTGTATCCGCCGGAAGCCAGGCCTTG
>JBBRCR010000556.1:0-5438 GCA_038204695.1 Opitutales bacterium
GCCGCGGCCACTCGCAGGCCGTCCGCGCGATCGCCAGGTGCCGGATCGCATCAATCCATCGGAGGCCACGGGCCGCCTGATCCTCGCCGACATTTACGAGGGGCGGAACATGTCCGGCTTGAAGCCGGGCGAGATCAAGAAACTCCTCGTGCTCGAAACGCTCCCCATGCCGATCCACTACACCGGCGGCATGGAACCGATCAGCTACGGTGGCACCTTCACCCTCGAACGCATCGTCGGCACCGTGCCCGTCGAGCCGGACGGCTCGGCGTATTTCGAACTGCCGGCGCTACGGAGTTTTTTCCTCGTGGCCCTCGACGAGCACGATCTCGCGGTGAAACGCATGCAGAGTTTTCTGACGGTGCAGCCCGGCGAGGTCACGAGCTGCCTCGGTTGCCACGAGCAACGCACCAAGACGCCCTCGGCCAGCTACTCCATGAAGGCCACGATGCGCCCAGCCAGCCGGATCGAGCCCATCGCGGGCGTGCCGGACGTGATCGATTTCCCCCGCGACATCCAACCGATGCTCACCGCGCTGTGTGTCGACTGCCACGGCTACGAAAAAACGGCGGCGGGAGGACCGCGCGCCGGACGGCTCCTGCTCACGGGCGACCGCGGGCCGATGTATAGCCACAGCTATTACATGCTGACGATCGCGCGGCTCTTTTCCGACGGTCGCAACAAGGCCACGAGCAACTATGCGCCGCGCACGCTCGGCTCGTCGGCGAGCCGGCTGCTGAAACTGGTCGACGGTTCGCACTACGGCGCGAAAGCGACCCCGGCCCAGCACCGGCTCCTGCGGCTCTGGATCGATTCGGGCGCCGCGTATCCGGGAACCTATGCCGCACTCGGCACCGGCATGATCGGCGGTTACGCGGAGAACCAGCCCGTGGACACGGACAACGACTGGCCGGCGAAGCGCGCCGCGGGAGAGGCCATCACGCGCCGGTGCGCGGCCTGTCACGCGGAGAAAGGGCGCCTGCTGCCGCTCGGGCTGGCGGACGAGCGCGGCGTATCGTTCTGGCGGCCGGACTGGGACGATCCGCGGCTCATCACCAGCCGGCACATCGTGTTCAACCTCTCGCGTCCGGAAAAATCGCTGATGCTCCTCGCGCCGCTCGCCGAGTCGGCCGGCGGCTGGGGCATCTGTCGCGACCCGCAGACGAAACGGCCCGTGACGGTGTTTGCCGACACGAACGACGCCGACTACCGGAAGATTCTCGCGTTGAGCGTCGCGGGGCAGGAGCACCTCGCCCGCGTGAAACGGTTCGACATGGCGGGCTTTCAGCCGCGACCCGACTGGGTGCGCGAGATGGTGCGCTACGGCGTGCTGCCGGCCGGGCGCGAAAGCCGCCAAGTGCCACTCGACCCGTATGCGGTCGAGGACCGCTATTGGCGTTCGCTCTGGTATTCGCCGTGAGCGACCGCGGGCGCCGGGCGTGGATCAGATCGCCCCGGCTTGGCGCGCTTCGACCATCTTGTAGAAATCGATGAAGAGCGGATCGGCGTCGTTCGGACCAGGGGCGGCTTCCGGGTGATATTGGACGCTGAAGATCGGGAGCTTCGTGTGGCGGAGACCCTCGACGGTGTTGTCGTTGAGATTGATCTCGGTGACTTTGGCGCCGGTGTTTTCGAGCGACTTCGGGTCGGTGGCGAAGCCGTGATTTTGCGCCGTGATCGAAACTTTGCCGGTCTCGAGATTCTTCACGGGCTGATTGCCGCCCCGGTGGCCAAACTTGAGCTTGAACGTCGAGCCACCGAGAGCGTGCGTGAGCATCTGATGGCCGAGGCAAATACCGAAAATCGGGTAGTCGGGAATCAGGTTCGTGACCGTCCGGTGGATGTAGGGCAGTGCGGCGGGATCGCCGGGACCGTTGGAGAGGAAAACGGCGTCGGGTTTGTGCTCGCGGACTTCCTCGCCCGTCGCGGTCGCAGGGAAGACCTGCACCTCGAAACCGTGGTTCACGAGCTTGCGGTAGATACTGAACTTCGCGCCGTAGTCGAAGGCGGCGACGCGGAACTTTTTCGCGGGGATCGCGGGGGCGTTCATCGTCGTGCCGACAGGGAGATAAGGGGTATTGAAGTTGGCGGTGTCGTCGGCGCGCCAAATGTAAGGCGTTTTGCAGGAAACGTCCTTCACGTAGTCGGCACCGGCCATGTCCTGCCACGATTTGGCGCGTTGAATCGCCTCGGCGTCGGTGATCGGGAGCGTGCTGAGGCAGCACTTCATCGCGCCGTCGACGCGGAGCTTTTTCGTGAGAGCGCGGGTGTCGACTTCGCTGATACCGGGAATGCCGTTTTGGCGGAGATAGTCGCCGAGGGAGAGGCGGCTGCGCCAGTTGCTGACAATGGGCGAGAGCTCGCGAACGACGAAACCGGAGCATTTCGGGACCTTGGCCTCGGTGTCTTCGGGGCTGATGCCGTAGTTGCCGATTTGCACGGCGGTCATCGTGACGATCTGGCCGAAGTAGGAGGGATCCGTGAGGATCTCCTGATAGCCGGTCATCGAAGTGTTGAACACGCACTCGCCGGCGATGGTGGCGTCGGCTCCGAAAGCGAGGCCGCGGAAAATAGAACCGTCTTCGAGGGCGAGGACTGCGGGTTTGGACGTGGACATTAAAGGCGAACGAAAAGGTGTCGCCCCTCCCCTGCCAAGGGGAAACGCGTGCGGTGCACGCGAAAAATCAGGTCGGGCTGCGACCCTTGGTCACCGCGCGTGCGACCGCCGCAAGTTGGGTGGAATCGGGCATCGTGGCGTCTTCGGTCTGGGTGACGGGATCCGTGGCGACGGCGCGTTGGCGACGGCGTTTGATCGATTGTTCGGCCTGTTTATCCAGCCACCGAATGATGGCGAAACGCGGACGCGGGCTGACAAATTCCTTGGGCTCGGCGGAGCGGCCGTGCGTGTAAAGCGTCTCGGGATCGATGTAGGTGCCGAGAATCCAATCGGGGACGGGCAGACCGAAAATTCCGGAAATGGCTTCGTTGCAGCGGATGTCGGCGTGGTGGCGAAGGTGAAACGCGTAGGCCTTGCGCCAGAAGCGGCCCGTCGTCGGCAGGGAAACGAGGCGATCCCAGGTGGCTTGCGGCCAGTGCTCGACGGCGTGGATGAGTTCGTAAAGGCAGAGCGACAACGCGATACCGAGAAAGCCGCCGAGGAACACCGGGTATTGCGGCAAGAGCCACTGGATCGGCGCGAAGATGAAGCTGCCGAGAAGGGCGAACACCGCCAGAGTATACCAGGGAAAGTAGGAAGCCTCGAACTGCTTCTCGTGCTCGATCGGGTAGTGGTTTTCCACGAGGTAGGGCATCGCTTCGCGCCCCTTCTTCGATTTCTGGAAGCCCACCCGGGTGAGCGCGTGATGCAGCGTGTGTTGTTTGTAAAACCGGCTCAGGAACGGGAGCAGCGGGGCGTGCAGGATATAGCGGTGAAAAAAGAATTCGAAGGTGCCGGCGGCGCAGTGGGTGAGGAAGATCGCGAGGGCGAGCATCCACCACGGCGCGGCGAGCTGCGCGCGCCAGACGGCCGGCGCCACGAGAGCGAGAATACCGCAAAGACCGGCAACAGAGAGACTGATCGTGACGGCAAACAGCGCGACCGAAAACTTCGGCTCAGCTTTGCTCCCGTGATGGTGATGGGACATGAATGATGGGGGGGCGGATGGGTGGAAATTTTGCCTGAGGGCCAGAATCCCCACGCGTATTGAGATGAGGAAGAGAGCAGCTTGAGGGAACGCTTGCGAGCAGGGTTTTCCAGAAAAACGGTGCGGGCGTTACGGACGAATCGCTCCCACCATTTGACACGATATCGTTAGCTCCCTAACTGTCCGCAAAACCGATGCCCTATACCGAAGATCGCGCCACTTGGTTCGAAGGCCAGGGACTCTGGCAACACATCCCCGCGAGCGACTGGCACGACTGGATCTGGCAGCTCAAGAACCGCATCACGACCGTCGCCCAGTTGGAACAATTCATGACGCTCACCGCCGAAGAGAAGGCGGGGTGCATGTTTGCCAACCAGAAGCTCGCGCTCGCGATCACGCCGTATTTTTTCAACCTGATCGACCGTCACGATCCCAACTGCCCCATCCGGAAGCAGGTCATTCCACGGGCCGGCGAGATGCTCGTCAGCGAAGGCGAGATGCTCGATTCGCTCGGTGAAGATGAGCACTCCCCGGTGCCCGGCCTCGTCCATCGTTACCCGGACCGGGTGCTGTTCCTCGTCACGGATCGCTGCGCCGCCTATTGCCGCTACTGCACGCGCAGCCGCCTCGTCTCGAACGCGCAGGACTACAATTTCCATCCGGAATACGAACAGGGCCTGCGCTACATCGAGTCGCATCCGGAAGTGCGCGACGTGCTGCTTTCCGGCGGCGATCCCCTGCTTCTCTCGGACAAGAAACTGGAGCACCTGCTCTCGCGACTGCGCGCGATCAAACACGTGGAGTTTATCCGCATCGGCTCCCGCATCCCGGTTTTCCTGCCCCAGCGGATCACTCCGGAGCTGTGCGAGATTTTCAAAAAATACGGCCCGATCTGGATGAGCATCCACGTGAACCATCCGAAGGAAGCCACCGCGGAGCTGAAGGCGGCCTGCGAACGGTTGTCCTTCGCCGGAGTGCCGCTCGGCAACCAGAGCGTGCTGCTCGCGGGGGTGAATGACGACGCCGACGTGATGAAGGCCCTCGTCCACCGGCTGCTCCGGATGCGCGTGCGCCCCTACTACATTTACCAGATGGACCTCATCACGGGAGGAGCCCACTTCAAGGTCGATGTCCGCAAAGGCATCGAAATCATCCGCGCCCTCCGCGGCCATACGACCGGTTACGCCGTGCCGCAATACGTGATCGACGCGCCCGGCGGCGGCGGCAAGGTGCCGATCAATCCCGACTACGTGGAGAAAATCACCGACGATGAGGTGGTTTTCCGCAACTACGAGGGGCGCACCTTCCGCTACCCGCTCACGTCCACCCCCGCCGTCGGCCGGGAGAGCCCGGAGGGTTTGCCCGTGCCGCAGGATTTTCACGCCTGAGGCGCGGCGGCGCGGCCCACGGCGGTGGCGAGGATCAGCTCGAGCGCCCGGCTGGCGGCCACCGTTTCGAGGTGGGGCGGGGCGCCCGCCCGGCGGACGGCCTGCCCGGGCGTGACCGGCAGGTGGACAAAGCCGCCCGGGACGTGTGGCCGGCGGCGCAGGGCGTGCATCAGCCGGTAAAAGACATGGTTGCAGACAAAGGTGCCCGCCGACGACGACAGCTCGGCCGACAGACCCCCGGCCGCGAGGCTGGCGACGAGCGCGCGGAGCGGGAGTGTGCTCCAGTAGGCGGCGGGTCCGCCGGCCACGACGGGGAGGTCGCGCGGGTGGGCCCCGGCATTGTCGGGCAGGCGTGCGTCGTCCAAATTGATCGCGATGCGTTCGAGGGAGATCGCGGCGCGGCCGG
>JBBRCR010000557.1:0-5438 GCA_038204695.1 Opitutales bacterium
GGAAGGCACGCCACGGATGGCCGCCCAACCACCGATGACCGCCGCACGGGGGGTGACGGTCATCTCATCCACGTAATACACGATGCGCGTGCTGAGCCGCGTGTCGGGAAACGACCGCGCGACGCAAATCGCGGGCATACGATAAATTCCCCGCCGCTCCGCCTCGTTGAGCAGCCAGGTCGAACGCTCGGGAACCGGATAGAGATGGTACGGGCCGTGGCCGTCGGCCCCAAATTGCTTGAATCGCACGGCGGCGCGATCGCGGCCCTCAATCCACGATTCGGCTTTTTCACCGAAAAGGTAATTGGCGGAAATATTGAACACCACCAGCACCGGCGTGAGCCGCACCAGCAGCCGGAAAGGACGCCGGGGCCGCGTAAAATGCTCCAGCACCATGAACCCAACCATCGCCCACGCCAGCGCCCCGAGCACGAGGTAACGTGAATGCACGATGCCGCCACTCTGAACCGTGCGGCCGAACGCAATCATGGCGAGAGCGACGATCGCGAACACCGCCACCGCGAAGGCCACGGGCTCGCGCCGCGCAAACTTCAACGCGCCCAGCCAAACCATCGCCGCGAGCAGAATCACCCCCAGCCATGGCGAGACGCCACTCGCCCCGAGCGCCACCGCTGAACCCAGGAGCCGCAGCCAGTAATGCACAATGTCCGCGAGCCCGAGCAGCGTCAGGCTCGCAAACTCATGGGAGGCATTGGCGTGAAAGCCCAAGAGGAAGCCAGCCACGGCGAGCACCCCAAGCACAAGCCATCCAGCGAGCCTCCGTCGTTCACCCGCGAGAAAGAGCATGAGCGCGCCGACCGGCCACACCACGATGCCATGTGCGAGGGTGAACGTGGCGAGCAGCGCGAGAAGTCCAGCCGACAGCCAGCCCACCCGGCTGCCCTTTGCCAGCGCGATGATGGCCCCACCCGCGAGCAGAGCGACTTGGAAGTGATCAATCGAGGAGCCGGACCAGAGGAAATTTTCGTAATGCTCGAGGTGAAAGAGGAGGAATGCGAGCAGCAGCCCCATCCGCAGCCGTCGAGGCAGCGTGTCCGCAGCTGATACCAGCAGAACACAAAGCAGAAGGATCGATGCATTTCCAATCGCGCTGAACCAGGAAAAATCGAGCGTCCCCGTCACCCAATAAGTGCCGGCGATGATGAGCCGGCTGGTGAGCATCCGGTGCTCGTTATTCAGCGCGAACACCTCATCCCGAAAACCTCCGAACGTTGTTCCGTCATTGAGTCGGAGCACGAACGCCAGCGCCGTGTCGAAATCGTCCCAGTACGCCATGTTCCGGCTCGCGTGCGCCGCCTCCAGCAGCACGAAAAATACCGGCGCCAACGCAATCACGACGAGCGCAACCCAGCCTTTCCGCCGCAAGGCGGCGCAGCGATCTTTACGGCTGCCGCCGGTGGGAACAGTCGCGGGGGAGATTTCCGAGGGCGGCAGGGTTGACGCCAACATGAAGTGTGCGGGAGGCCGGCGCTTCGGGCGCAGTTGTTAAAGCGGGAAATTCATTCCAGTGCGACTTACTCGCCCGTCGCAAGCAGGGCCTTGCCATCGCCATCCAAATTCAGGCGATGCGCGGTCATGATGTATTCACCATCCCCGCCGTCGTCATAGAGCAGGCCGATCTGATATTCACCGGCCGGCAGCCGATCGCGCGTGCGCGCAAAGCGAAAACCACTCAAAAGCCAGCCGGGCTGTTTGTGGATCGCGATCACGTCCGGCCGGCTGACGGCCACCGTCGTATACACGTGCGTCTTGTGCTCCGAGCGAAGGATGAGGTGCAGCGCTCCACGCTGCAAAGTTTCGCCGTCCATGGCCGCCCAACCCGCGACAAAGGCCGAGTGCCGGTTCACCTCCATCTCCTCCACGTAATAGGAAATTCGCGTGCTCGGCTTCGCATGCGGAAAGGACCGCGGTTCGCAAATCGTCGCCATGCGGTAAACTCCGCGGCGCTCGGCCTCCTGCAACAGGCGCGTGGCGTGTGTCGGCTGCGGATGCAGGAAGAACGGCCCGTGCCCATCGGCGCCATGTTGCTTAAATCGCACCGCCGCCCGATCCCGGCACTCAATCCACGAGTCGGCTTTTTGCGCGAACGCGACATTCGCCGCGACGTTGAATCCGCTCAATCCGGGCAATGCGACCAGCAACAACCTCAAGGGCCGCCGTGGATGCGTATAACGTTCCAAAAGCATGAACACCGCCAACGCCCACGCGAGCGCACTCAGAATGAGATAACGCGAGTGAACCAGGCCACCGGCGTTCTGAGCTCGACCAACCGCGATCAACGCCATCGCCGCGACCGCAAAGCACGCGAGCGGAAAAATCACCCGCTCGCGTCGCACACTGCCGCTGAACGCCAGCCACCCGAGCAAAGCGAGGAGCGCGACGCCAAGCCACGGGCCCATCGCCGCATGACCCAATGCCGGCACCGCGCCGAGCAGCGTCAGCCAGAAGAGTCCAATTTCCAGCAGACCGGCGCCGGAAAAGGCGACGAAGCCCTGGCCGGTGTTGAACTTGAATCCCAACAAAAATCCGGCGAGCACCAGAGCCGCGGCAATCGACCAGACGGCAAGATCCTGCCGCCGTCGCGCCCGCCACAACATAGCTGCGCCGACGGGCCACGTCATTACTCCGTGCGCCAGGGTGAAGGTCGCCAGGGCCGCAAAAACCACGCCCACGACTAGTCCGCCGCGCGTTTCGCGGGCCAAAGCCGCCAACGCCACGCCGGCCAGGAGGACGACTTGGAAATGGTCGATCGAGGAACCGGCCCAAAGCAGATTTTCGTAATGCTCGAGGGTGAAAACAACCAACCCGAGGACGACCGCCAGTCGCGCGCGACGATACAGCGGCCCCGCCTCTCGCACGAGCAGCACGCAAAACGCGAGCAGGGTGGCGTTCCCCAACGCGCTCAGTGCCCGAAAATCGATTGTCCCCGTCAGCCAATAGCTCGATGCCGTCATCAGCCGGCTGGTCAGCATCCGATGCTCGTTGTTGATCGCGAAGAGCTGGCGGAAAAACTGCGGAACCGTCACGCCTTCCTCGAGCCGCAGAACGAACGCCAGTGCCGTATCGAACTCGTCCCAATAGACCACGTTTCGACTCGCATCGATGGCATGACTCAAGACGAAGAAAACCGGCATGAGCGCCAACACGATCAGCGCCGCGCAAACCACAAACCGGCGTTGCAGCCATTTCGATGCAGTCGAACCGAGCGGGCGACTGTTGGACATGGAATCGTGCGAAGGTGCGACTTGGGCTAACATGAAGCGGAGCAGTGTGGTTCGGCGATGCGTCAGCCGTGACATTGACCCGCACCCGGCCGTTTGAACGCAACGAAGTTCGGGCGAGCGAATGCCCGCGCCAAAGGATCGTCACGAATCAGCAGCTTAAACGTTGAAGAGGGGAAAGAGATCATGGCGACGCGCACGCGCGGGACCAAAAAACAGGCGGCGCCCAGAGTGCATGCAAGACGCATCTTTAGAAAAAAAGTTTATCGGCGAAGGCCGAAAGGGCAACGAGCCGCAGAACGCGCCGGCGCGCGGCGCCGCAACGTTGCTTTCCAGTCGCCCGGACGTGAGTAAAGTACCGCCATGTTGCGCTTCACGCCGCTGATTGTCCTCGCTCTCGCCGTCGCGCTGGTCGTGCCACTCGCGTGGGCCGCAAGTGCATCGTCGGCGACGCCCGCGCCGAAGGTCTCTCATCCCGGTGCGCCCGTCGCCACGGCCATCACGACCGTGACCGGGATCGCGATTTCTCCCTTGCTGGGTACGGCGGGTTACGGCTGCTACCAATGGTTCACGGCGAAGAATGACGCGGAACGCGAGAAACTGCCGTGGTACTCGCAGGCAAAATTTTGGCTGCCGGCGCTGGCATTGGTGCTGCTCGTGGCCGCGAAGGACGCATTTGGCGCCACGCTTCCTCCCGGGTGGAAAAAACCGCTCGATGTCCTCGAAACAGTGGAGAACAAACTGAGCGGACTCGTGGCCGCCGGCGCGGTGATCCCGTTCGCCATCGACGCCATGTCGAAGATGCTCGTGAGCAGCCCGTCGGCCGCGGTGGATGGCGGTTTCGGCTCGACCGGTCTGGCCACCATTCCATTCGGCTCGATGGACCTCTCCTGGCTGGTGAATCTGCTCACGGTACCGTTCGGCATCGCGATCTTCGTTGTCGTGTGGCTCGCCTCGCACGCCATCAACGTGCTCATTCTTTTAAGTCCGTGGGGCGCGATTGATGCCGCGCTGAAGGCAGCCCGGACCGCGCTGCTGGGGCTCGTCACGGCAGCGGCCGTCACCGATCCGCGGTGGGGCGCACTCTTCTCGATCCTGATCATCATCGTCGCCTATTTCATCGCGGGCTGGGCGTTCCGGCTGACGGTGTTTGGCTCGGTCTTCACCTGGGATTTCCTGACGCGCCGGTGCCGTCGTTTTTCGCCCGCCCCCGACCGCAATCGGATGTTTTCCGGCGCCCATTTCACCGGCATTCCCATTCGCACCTATGGCAAGACCGTGCAGCAGCCGGACGGCCGGTTGGAATTCGTGTACAAGCCGTGGATGTTCTTGAAAGAACGCGTCGCGACGGTACCCGCTGACAAGGCATCACTCTCGGTCGGCAAAGGCCTGTTCTTCTCGGACATCGTCGCCCTGGATGACCGGACACTTTTCCTGCTGCCGCCGCGCTACCGCGGTCACGAGGAGGAAGTCGCCGCCATTTATGCTTTCGGCGGCGGCACTCAGGACGCGGGTTTGATGAAGGCATGGGGTGCGTTGCGGGAGATGCTGGGCGGCCGCGCGACGAAGCCCACGACTCCGCAGCTTGCGAACGTGTGACGGGCGGGTGGTTGGTTGAATTCTGGTTGTGCTGCCACGTGACGCCAGCGGCGGGCGGAAAACGCTTTTGTCGCTCGCACTCGAGGTCAGCGGGCGCCCACGTCCTGATGCACTCCCGTGCCCGGGCTTGCCCTGCGCTGGCCCCACAATTCTTGCCAAGCACGTCGGCATTCGCACCGGAGCGGCGGCTTTCCTGCCGCCGAAGTACGTTCGGTCGACCGGTCTCGGGCGACTGGAAAGTCGCCCTTCCGGTCAACCGCCCTTGGCGCGACGCCATACGCGATGGCGAATTTGTGGGCAAAGGGCAGAGCTTGCCGCGCCACGATTTTTGACGTGATGCTGCCCTCATGCCCCTGAACTCTCCCCGGTCTCGAAGAAGCTTTCTCCCATTGCTGGCGGCGACGCTGCTGAGCGCACTCGCGCCTGCGCGAAGCCCAGCCGCCCCCGCCCGCGGTGAGCACCGCTACCTCTACGTCGCGGTGCCCGGCATTCGCAACTACCTCGAATACGGCGGGCATGGCGTGCTCGTCTTCGACATCGATCGGGGTCACGCATTCGTTCGCCGGATACCTGCCGCCGGCCTGTCCGCGGACAAGA
>JBBRCR010000558.1:0-5417 GCA_038204695.1 Opitutales bacterium
GGAAGACTTCGGAATCTTCCGCGTCTTATTCTCTTCCCCATCTTCCCCGTCTCCCATGTCTTCATCCTCCCCCTCTCTGTGAACTCTGGGTCGGAGCTCTGTGAACTCTGTGACCCAAGAGATCGGTGGATTGAAGTGTGAAATATGCGGGCTTAACCCGGGCGTCTACGGAGCGTCATCCGCGGCAGCGCATGGCTGGCGCGCAGCAGCGCCATGGCGCGCTTTTCGGCGCGGCGCATGGTCCGTTTCCAAGCGGGAATCAAATCATCGTGGCCCGCCAAATGCAGCCAGCCGTGCACGACATACAGCATCAATTCGTCGGCGAACGGCCGGTCGTGCTCCCGGGCATAGCGTTCGGCGGTATCGACTGAAACACAGATTTCTCCGCCCACCTCGTGGGCAGGATCGCCGGCAAATGTGATCACGTCGGTGGTCGTCGGATCGTCGAGGTAGTCCGCGTGAAGCTGCGCCAGCGCCTCGTCCGGGAGAAAGACCAGCGACAGTTCGCCTGGGAATGGCGAACCCGTTTCGGGAGCGAGGCCGGCGAAATGCGTATCCAGAAGCCAAATCGCCCGCGACAGGGTCCGGCGGTCAATCGCCAGCCGGGGATGGCGATTTGAGATCGAAACGAGACGGCGCTCCATCACGAGGGCGGTGGGGCGCGGTGACAGGGGATCTTGCTCAGGCCTTTCGCGAGCGTGAGGGAAGAGCGCATGAACAACGGAGGAGGAGCCAACGTTGCGCGGCGGGACGCGGTGAGACAAGTTTGGTATTCTGCCGCGCGCCGGAGCCCGATTCGATTAACGATAAAACGAATGGGCTCCAATCGTGGTCGTTTTTGCCAGGCTGCGCGTCCAGTGTGTCCGCTCGACCGAGCGGGTGTAATGCGTGGCGCCGCCCGTCGGATCATACCACGAGCCTTGGAGCGCATGTTCAACGATCAGCAGCGCCAGCGGCCACATGCGATCACGCTGGGCACGACTGATGGCTTGGTTGAGCGATTCACGGCGTGCTGTCACGTGGTTGAGCGCGCTGAACTGCTTCGGCCTGAGAACGGCGGAGGAAAAAAGCTCAGGCCGGCCACGCGCGCGGTTCCGAATGACCGCCATGACGGCGCGCATGCCGAATTCGCCTTGGGAGGCCGCTTCGAGCACGAGGCACGCCGCCACGGTCTGGCGATCCAGCGGGGTTGCCTCATAGGCCGGGATCGAGAACGAAACCGAAATCGCCGGGGGCATGGGTGCGGTTGAAACAGCCGGGGCCGGCGAAGACGCGGTGGTCTCCGCTGGCGCGATGTGGGTGGCAACGGGCGTGGGCGCCGGATCGGGAGTGGCCGGCGGAGTGCCTGGGATTCGAGGAAGTGAAATGAGGCTCGCGTGTGGCGCAGGCGCATCAGCAACGAAATAACGCGTCGGCGGCGATTCGCGGGGTGGAGCCGGGGGCAGACTCGATATCGTAAATGCGATCAAGGGCGGCGGATCGTTAACAAGAGCTATGTCCGCAACCCGGATTGTCGGTACAGCCGGCGGCGCGGCCAGCGCGCAGCATGGCGAAAGGCTCAACGCGGCGAAAATGGCACCGAGTCGTTGGGGCTTCCTGCTCACGGACGCATGCTGCCATGGCACCGGCGTCACCCACATGGGGTAAGCGACCAGTTTGCGGTGGGGTAGGGACTCCCTTCCAGAAGCGGAGTCTCCCCGGGGCATCCGGGTGAATGCCTCCATGTTCCCCCTCGCCTGGGGCAGGGTTCACGGGCGGGGATTGGCGCCGGCCGCGCTAGTCGAGAACGACCAGGTCGACATGCTCCCCGGGTCGTAGCGAAAAACCGGGTGGTACGCTCACGTGGACGCGAAGTCCGTATTCCGTGGGCGTTGGGGTCACCGGCAGGCGCATGGCCGATAGCAGGCCCGGAGTGATGGGCTCAAACTGTTGGCCAACGGCGACGATCGACGCACTCGCGATTTTGCGCTGGAGCGTTCGCGTTCGCACTTCCACCGTCGTGCCCGTTTCGGGAAGCGTGGGCAGCGGCGGCCGCAGATAGCCGACGATTCGCTCCACTCGCGTCGCGGTGATCTGCAGAATTGGCTCGCCCGCGGCGACGGTTTCACCTGCGCGGCGGAAGATCATGGTGACCACTCCGTCGATCGGGGCGACCAGGGAGAGTGGTCGCAGTTGCGCCTCGACGAGCTGCAACTCGGCTTCCTTGTGCTTAATCGCGGCGTTCAAGCCTTCGATGGTTGCATCCTGCCCTGCGCCGGCCGCACCCATCCGCGTGATGCTTGGCTCGAGGCGGCCGATGAGGTCGCTCAGTGCCTGGATTTGGGCCACGAGGATGTCGCGAGCGTTTTTTGAAAGTTCGTATTCGTCGTCCGTGATGATCTTCGACCGATGCAGCGTGGTGTTGCGCGCCAGCGTGGTCTCCGCCTGGAAGAGTCCGCCGCGATAAGTGGCGAGATCCACGCGTTTGCCCATCAAATCGAGCTGCAAGCGTTCGAAATCCAAGGCGGCTCGCTGCCGGCCAACCACCGGGTCCATGGTGGTGCGTATCATCTCGATTTCGGCGCGGAGCGCGGCAAGGGACGACTCGAGCAGGCGTGGGTCGTTAACGACGACATGCCCGATGAGCTGACCAGCCGTGACCGGCTGGAGGACGCTGAGTTCGAGTCCGGCCAGGGCTCCCGCCTGCGACGAGCGCAGTTCGGCCCGTAAGGCCTCTGCTTCGCCGACGAAGGTGGGCGGCGCCACCCAGTGAATCCAAAGGAAAGCGGCCGCGGCCACCCCGGCGATGAAGATCACCACCGGGATGTATTGCAGGCGAACCTGGCGCCACAATTGGGCGGGAGGCGTGGGAATGGGGGTCAGGCGGTCGCTCATGGCTCAGACTTCGGACTCGTCCTCGGCCTTCATGCTCGAGACCTGATCCACGCCGGGCAATGTTGTGAGCTCGCGCAACAGGTCCTCGACCCGGTCCGGGTCCCGCAGCAACAGCCGGTACGACAGCGCGGTGCCCTCCGAGGAGGAATCGAAATGGCGGTTGGCGCATTGCGCCTTGAAGCTATGTCGCGCCAGCAGTCGCTCGAGTGTCGGCAACTCCGCAATCCGCCGGGACCAGTGTAGGTTCAGGATCAAATCATAGCGGTGCCGGCTGCCGAACGCCGTGAACCACAAGTACAACATGAGCGCCACGATGACCACGGTACCGACAATCGCGGTGGAAAACTTCTGCGTGCCGCACGCCATCCCGAGAACGATCACCGCGAGCACATAGGACGTGTCGAGAGTATCGCGGAGGATGTTACGAAAACGCACGATGGCGAACACCGCCATCAGGCCGAAAGCGGTCACCAGATTGTTGGACAACACCATGAGCACCAGCGCCACGATGACGGGCATCAGAATCAGCGACATCACGAATGAGCGCGAATACGACAGTCCGGAATGGGTGAACATGTACACCCACGCGATGAGCTGGCCCATGAGAAAGGCCAGCAGCATGGCGAGCAGAACGGTCTGAAAACTGGTGGGCGCGATCCCGTAGTCGCCCTGCAACAATGCGTTCATGCGGGTGGAGTTGGCTCCACCCTAACTCACGCCGCCGCCACAGCAAGCGGTTCTGGTTGGACCCAACCTGGGGCAGGGGCGCCAACGGCCACCGGCACCGGAACTTTGAGGCTCACGCCGCGATTGGAGACGCGATGCTCGCCGAGCAGCGTGATGCCGCGCACGTATTTCGGTGCGCCACTCCGAACGAGGCCAAAAATTCGAATCATCTCCAGACACCACTGAGGAAGCCGGTCGATGAACTTCAGTTCGAGCACCACGTCCCTGCCAAAAGCGATCACGGTGTCACCGAGATGCGTGGTGAGCGCCGGACTGAACTCGGGTTCACACTCGACCTGCCGGTCGAACGTGACGCGCAGCGAATTATTGAGCGGGCTCATCCAAGCTTCTCGCATGTAAGCCACGTGAGAGCGCGGCGTCGCCTGCAACGTGTGCATCAACCGGCAGAATTCCTGCAGCGCAACCAATTGCTTCGCATCGGGCCGCGCCAGGTGCGCCATTTGCGGCGGGCGGCCAGCTAGCAAGGCTTCGACGGCGTCGCGGCGCACCTTCGCCCGCTTTTTGCCGATGCACTCGTTCATCCGTTTCTTAACCTCGAAAAAGACCGGGGCCTCGGGCGTTTCTGCGTAGTAACGTATCCGCAGCTTGAAACGATTGCGATCGCCACACTGGACCGCTTGGTAGGTGGCGAGGTCGGGCGAATCCAAATAAAGCGAGTGAACCGGGTAGCTATAGTTCGGCAGCGTCGCGGCGAAGTCGTCCGGCTTCATGTAGCTGCGCAAGAAGCGACGGAGCGCGAGAGCTTTCTCTTCGCTCACCAAATACTTCATTTCGAAGCGTTGGAGTTGGGCTTTGTCGGCAGACATTGAGGGACTGTGTGCGAAAATGTGACGCCACCGTAACAGAATAGTTTCATCTCAACGCAAATCCCGATCGCAAGCCTGAAACGAGTTTTACCCCTTATGGACATCCTGGTGAGTGGTAATGACGTGGAGCTTGCCCCAGCTCTTTTAAAGCAACGAGAGCCGCGCAACTAACGTCAGTTTTTGCGGGTGGCGGGCTGGCAGCGAGCGCGTGGAATCGCAGCGCCGCGACCTCAACGGAATCCGCGGAACCAACGCCTCCACCCCGAACGGTGTGCCTGCGTGCGCTCATTTCCGCCGGAATCCGCCGTGGGTTCCGCACTCGGTGCCGGCCTTGCGGGCGTGCAGGCCGGCAACCTCGAAGTCGGCGTGGTGACGCCGGACCGTCTGGCGCTAATCGCCCCTGACGCTTCAGCTCGCTGCCGCGAGCCCGGATTCCACGCGGCGCAAGCGGCCCGTGTTTGCATCGAGCCGAACGACGTCGCCGCTGGCGGAGAGGGTGACCAGCGTATCGTCCTCCTCACCGATGATGGAGGCGCAGGGGCCCGAGGCATCAGGCCACGCCGCGATCCATTGCAGCCGGAAAGCGGCATCAAGGCAGTAGAGGTTGGGAAACCCGGGCAGCAGCCCAAAAGGGTGTTCGCGCACATAATACCGCATCGGACCGTGGCGAAACTCGACGATGGCGGTCGCGAGTGGCGCATGGCCCCGCGCGCGGTTTCCATCGCGTGTGAGCTGACAAAGGTTGCCGTCGATTACGGCGAGGGCTTGCGGATCCATGGGCTGAAAGCTGGACCGGAGAGGCGAGCAGTTTCGGCCCTGTCACGCGACAAAAAACAGATCCAGACGTCAGGCACTTGCGTGAGCGACCGGCCGGGCCGGCGGCATCGGGAATCTGCCGGATGCGCAATTCGGGATGCCCAAATGAACGGATCGCTCGCGGCGAACCATATTTTGGATACGAGCTATCCGACACGGCGGCGATGGAGGATC
>JBBRCR010000559.1:0-5409 GCA_038204695.1 Opitutales bacterium
CCTCTTTTCCTCTCCCTACATCCCCCCCCCCCTCCGCCCCCCACCCCGGCCCCCTCCCTCCCCCCGCCCCCCCCCCCCCCCCCCCCCCACCCCCCCCCCCCCAACCGCGAAACAAAAAAACCCAACCGCATGTTATCCCGCCGCATCATTCCCTGTCTCGATGTGAACGCCGGACGCGTCGTCAAGGGCGTCAAGTTCCAGCAGCTGCGCGATGCCGGCGATCCCGTTGAATCCGCGAAGGCCTACGATGCGCAGGGCGCCGACGAACTCGTGTTCCTCGACATCACCGCCTCGAGCGACAACCGCGGGATCATGCACGACGTCGTGGCCGCCACGGCCGAACAATGTTTCATGCCGCTGACGGTGGGCGGTGGCTTGCGCACTGTGGCGGATATCGAGGCCATGCTGAAAAGCGGCGCGGACAAGGTGTCGCTCAACACCGCCGCGATCACGAATCCCGACCTGGTGCGGGCCGCCTCGGAGCGCTTCGGCGCGCAGTGCATCGTGGTGGCGATCGACGCCAAGCGGGAGCCCGATGGACACGCGTGGCGCGTCTACACGCATGGCGGACGGAATGCGACCGAACTGGATGCGGTGGCGTGGGCCGAACGCGCGGTGGCGCTTGGCGCGGGCGAGATTCTGCTCACCAGCATGGACGCCGATGGCACCCAGGCGGGCTACGATTGCGCGCTGACCCGAGCCATCAGCGACGCGGTGGGCGTGCCGGTCATCGCCAGCGGCGGTGCGGGAACGCTGCAGCATTTTGCGGATGTCCTGGAACAGGGCCGGGCCAGCGCCGTGCTGGCCGCGAGCCTGTTTCACTTTGGCACGTTCACGATCGCGCAGGTGAAGAATTTTTTGGCGAGCGAAGGCGTGCCCGTGCGGAGCCAGACTCTACAACTGCAGATAACGTAGATGGCACAGATGATGAAAGCGCGCAGTGGCTGCGAGAGCGCCAGCGAGTGGACGCTCGAGGAGTCCCCATCCACTCGCTGGCGCTCGCGGCCACTGGACCATCTCATGATTGCACTGCCGCGTGCGACTATCTTGAGAAAGAGTTCCAGCGAGGCACTGCCTCAGACCCATTCAGCCACCGATTTCACAGATGGGCACAGATTCAGAGCGCTGCCTTTATCTGTGTTTATCGGTGCCATCTGTGGCTGGATTGGGATTGGAAAAACTTGACCGGTTCGCAACGAATTTCGGAGTTCAAGGATTCCAGCCGGCCTCTCCCTGCGTAATCCGATCCGCCGCACTGCTCCGGGTTTGTAATCGACGAGCCGCTACGCTTCTCTTTTCCGCTTCCTTTCCAATGTCCACTCCTTCCGTCGAAAACGTCGTCATCATCGGCACCGGTTGTGCCGGGTTGACGGCCGCGATTTATACCGCACGCGCGAATCTTAATCCGCTCGTCCTCGAAGGGCCGCTGCCCGGCGGGCAGTTGACGACGACAAGCGAGGTGGAGAATTTTCCAGGATTTCCGCACGGCATCGACGGTTTCCAGCTGATGCAAAATCTGCGGGAGCAGGCGACGCGCTTCGGCACGCGCTTCGAGCAGGCACTGGTCACCTCCGTCGACTTCAGCTCCCACCCGCGCCGGCTTATTTCCGCGGATCGCACCGTGCCCGCCAAGAGCGTGATCATCGCGACAGGTGCCTCGCCCCGGATGACCGGGGTGCCGGGTGAAAAGGAACTTTACGGCGGCAAAGGCGTGACCACCTGCGCCACGTGCGATGGCGCGTTCTACCGCAAGATGGACGTGGCGGTGATTGGCGGCGGTGACAGCGCAGCGGAAGAGGCTTTGTTCCTGACGCGTTTCGCGAGCAAGGTTTACCTCGTACACCGGCGGGACTCGCTGCGCGCGTCGAAGATCATGGCCGATCGCGCCGTCGCGCATGAGAAGATTCGGTGCGTGTGGGACAGCGTGCCCGTGGCGGTCGAGGGCGTGAGCCAGGGCGCAGTATCCGGTTTGCGGATTCGCAACGTGAAGACGGCGGCGGAATCGACGCTGCCGGTGAAGGGCGTGTTTGTCGCCATCGGCCATCTGCCGAACACGGGGCCATTTTCGCCGCCGCTCGACGTTGACGAAAATGGCTATTTCAAGCCGCGGAATGGATCGCAGATTCAGACGCACATTCCCGGAGTGTATGTGGCCGGCGACTGCGTCGATCACGTGTATCGCCAGGCGATCACCGCTGCGGGCATGGGGTGCGCCGCAGCCATTGAGGCGGAACGCTGGCTGGCGGAACACGGCGCCTGAGCCGTCGCTTTCGCCACCGAAGTTCCAGCACGAGCACCGCCGGGGGAGCGAAGTGAACCATGCACCCTTTGTTTGGAACAATACCAATTCTCACTTGCACATTAGAACCATTCCAATTTGTTGATCCCTCCTCCAAACCCCATGCCGATCCCTCCCACACTCGACGTTCTCTCGCAGCGGCTCGCGGACAGCGGGCTGCGCTCCACGCCCCAGCGCGAACTCGTTTATAACGTCCTGTTAGCCAAGCGCGATCACCCCACGGCCGACGAAGTGTACGTCCGCGTGAAGGGCGAACTTCCCGGCATCTCGCTCGCCACTGTTTACAACTGCCTCGAGACCTTGGTGCAGTGCAATTTAGTCCGCGCGGTGAACTTTGAGCGCGGCCCGACGCGCTACTGCCCCAATCTGCGGCCACACGCTCATTTCCACGACGAGAAGACGGGCGAAACGCACGACATCGATCTTCCGCCCACGCTTTTGAAAACCGTCAGCAGCATTCTGCCGAGCGGTTACGATGCGAAATCGGTTGAGATTATTTTCCGTGGCTCGGCCGCCGCCGCCGCATCTCACCCGTCGCAATCCGCAGCCACATCCTAAAATTCGGCCGCATCTGCTCGCTGATTCCATTTCCCGCTACTGCTCTTCCGCTCAGGCCTCACTGCTCATGTCCTCGCTCGAAATCAAAAACCTCCACGTCGCCATCGACGGAAAAGAAATCGTCAAGGGACTCTCGCTCACGATTAATACGGGCGAGGTCCATGCCATCATGGGGCCGAACGGCACCGGCAAGTCGACACTTGCGAAGGTGATCGCCGGTCACCCGGATTACATCGTCACAAGTGGCGAAGTGCTGCTCGACGGCAAATCGGTGCTGGAGATGCAAGCCGACGAGCGCGCGCGCTCCGGAATCTTCCTCGCGTTTCAATATCCGAGCGAAATCCCGGGCGTTTCGATCGCGAATTTCATGCGGGCCGCCGTCCAGGCCCGCATGGCCGAAGGCGAGGAACTCGACGCCACCGGCTACTACAAGCGGCTCTACGCGAAGATGGACATGCTCAAGATCGACCGGAAATTCACCTCGCGCGCCGTGAACGACGGCTTCTCCGGCGGCGAAAAGAAGCGCTGCGAGATTCTCCAGATGGCCATGCTCGAGCCAAAGTTCGCACTGATGGACGAAACTGATTCCGGGCTCGACATCGATGCGCTGCGGATCGTCGCGGAAGGCGTTACTTCGCTCCGCGGACCCAACCTTGGCGTTCTCCTGATCACGCATTACCAGCGGCTCCTGAACTATATCATTCCGGATTTCGTGCACGTGATGTACGACGGCCGGATTGTGAAAAGCGGCGACAAGTCTCTCGCCCTCGAACTCGAGGCAAAAGGTTACGACTGGGTGAAGAAGGAACTCGCCGCCGCCACCGCCTAAGCTCCGTCCCGCCCGGCCACCCACCACGCCCAACTCTCAATGCTCAATCGCCGGTCACACGCCAGCCTGTGCAACGCCCGCCGTTGCCGTTCGCGCGTTCCGCGTCGCAGCACTCCCACACCATGAGTCAACCCATCGACACCGACACTCTCGCGGCCGCGATCGCTGACGACGCCGCCGCCAATCCGGTCGCCGGCATCGATCAGACGCGCGGCGACTTCCGGTACGACGTCGCCTACGAATTCGATGCCGGCACCGGCCTCTCCGAGAAAGTCGTCGATTACATCAGCGCGGTTAAGAAAGAGGCGCCGTGGATTCGCGAGTTCCGGCAAAATGCGCTGAAGGTTTTTCGCTCGAAGCCGATGCCCACGCACTGGGCTTCGAAGGATCTCGAGAACATCAATTTCGACAAGATCCGGTACTACCTCTCGCAAGGCCAGAAACCGAAGCGCACCTGGGACGAAGTACCCGAGGACATCAAGCGCACGTTTGAGCGGCTCGGCATTCCGGAGCAGGAGCGCAAGTATCTCGCCGGTGTCGAAGCCCAGTTCGACTCGGAGGCCGCGTATTCAAACATCAAGGACATCGTCGCCAAACAAGGCGTCATCTTCGTCAACTCCACCGAGGGCCTCCGCGAACACCCCGAGCTCTTCCGCAAATACTTTGCCAAGGTGATCCCGGTCGGCGACAACAAGTTTTCCGCTCTCAACAGCGCCGTGTTTTCCGGCGGCTCCTTCATTTATGTGCCAAAGGGCGTCAAGGTCGCGCAGCCGCTCCAGGCCTATTTCCGGATCAACGCGGAAAACTTTGGCCAGTTCGAACGCACGCTCATCATCGCGGACGAAGGCGCCGAGGTCACCTACATGGAGGGCTGCACCGCGCCGAAGTTCTCGACGTCGACGCTCCACAGCGCGGTGGTCGAACTCGTCGCTCTAAAGGGTGCGAAGATTCAATACATCACCGTCCAAAACTGGGCCAACAACGTGTTCAACCTCGTCACCAAGCGGGGCGTCGCGCACGAGGAGGCCGAGATCAAATGGATCGACTGCAACATCGGCTCGCGCCTCACCATCAAGTATCCGGGCGTGGTCCTGAAGGGCCGCAAAGCGCGCGGCGAGGTGATCTCGATCGCGCTCGCGAATGACGGGCAGCACCAGGACACGGGCGCGAAGATGATCCACGCCGCGGATGAAACCACGTCGAATATCGTGGCGAAATCGATCTCGGTCGGCCAGGGCCGCAGCACGTATCGCGGCCAGGTCCACATTCCGAAGCATCTCAAGGGCTGCAAGAACAACACCGAGTGCGACGCGTTGCTGATCAATACCAACAGCCGCACCGACACGTATCCCGCCATCACCGTCCGCGGCGACCGCAACTACGTGCAGCACGAGGCGAGCGTTTCCAAGGTTAACGAGGAGATGATCTTTTATATGCAACAACGCGGGCTGACCGAGGGCCAGGCGATGAGCCTGGCGGTAAACGGCTTCATCAACGACCTCGCGCGCCAGTTCCCCATGGAGTACTCGGTCGAGCTGAAGCGGCTGATCGATCTCGAGATGGAAGGCTCGGTGGGCTGACGCCCATCCGGGACGGTTTTCGGATTCGGTTCGCGGATGAGACTCCGCCGAGCCTCGGGGTCCGACGCCATCCGCCATCCAAAAATCCGCAATCCGAACTTCAGTCATGTCCGTTCTCTCTCCTCATCCTGTCGTTACCAAGT
>JBBRCR010000560.1:0-5403 GCA_038204695.1 Opitutales bacterium
AGCCGGTAACTCATCTCTGCGTCCACCTGCTCGCGCGCGGCAAACTGGTCGTTCGTATATCGCGTATCGCCCACGCCGGTCAGGTAGTCCGACCGGTAGGCGTAACGAATATTCGTTCGAAACTTTCCGATCGCGTAGTCCAACGAGGCATTGAACATGTAGTCCGAGAATCCGATCGTCGGCAGTTTTTCGTCCGAGCGTGAGGGATACTTGGCATCACTTTCGCTGAAGGTCGCGCTCACATTCGCCGTCAATCCGCGGAACATCGGGGGCAGGAAAAACATCTTCTGCTGTAGAATCAGTTCCAGCCCGTAGTTGGTCGCGCCCTCGGCGTTCTCCCACCGGCGATAACGGGACACGCCGCCTGCGACGATGATCGGATCTCCATCGGCGTCCAAATCAGTATAACGGCGATCCGTGTTATAATAAAATCCCTTCATCTTCTTATAGAACAACCCCGCGGAATAGAGGCCGCCCGTCTGGGTGTACTTCTCAATCTGGATATCCGCGTTGTGGGAGGTTGTCGGATCGAGATAGGGATTACCCTCGGCGATGTTGCCATTGACATCGATCGAGCGGCCGAGCGTCAGCCGGCTAAGCGTCGGGCGCGCATAACTGCGGTTGTAGCTCTCGCGCAGAATAAGGTTCGGCTGCAACTGATGCCGAAAGTGAATGCCCGGCAGATATTCCGTGTAATCCTTGCCGGGGCGGCGCTCCTCAATGGCGAGCGTCCGGGCGTTCACGTTCTTGCGCACCGAGTCCCACGTGTTGTGCTCGGCCCGGAGGCCGGTAACCATAGTCGTGCGGCCATATTGTAATGTGCCCATGATATAGGCGGCGGTCGTCGATTCCTTCGCATCATAATCCTCCTCCGTCGCGCCTTTCAGCGATTCATACGGCAGGAAGGGGAACAGCTCCGGGTTGCTCTTCAGCAACGCCCTGACCTTCGTGGGTTCGACCTCCATGTACATCTCACGGCCATTGATTGAGCGATCGCTTGATTTCATCACCTGCGCATACGGGAACGCGGCGGTCGTCTGGTATTCGAACTGGTCCTGCTCGAACCGCTGTTTCGTCTGCTGGTATTTCACCCCGGTCTTGAACGACCCGGCCAGATTTTCGCCAATGAACTTCTTCTCCCAATCAATCTTCGCGTTATACGCATTCTCCCAGCGCTCTTCCGGTTCGATGCTGAGGTTGCCGCGATAGGCCCCGGAGAGATCGCGCGGGTCGACGCCGTTGACCACCCAAACCTGCGGCTTCAGCGCATTGGTCGAATCGTATTCCCATTGGAAATACCCCTTCGCCTGGTGGTTGCTGCGCACGATGAAGTCGGAATCGAGCGTCCGGACGTAATGCACGTGGCGGTAAAATACGTCGTAATTGAGCGTCGAGGATCCCATCTCGTGCCGGCCGCCGGTCGCAAATGAATACAGGTTCGTATGGTTTTCCGACTCCTCCGCACTATACCGGATTTCGCCCCGGCTGCCATTGGGGCCCGCCGTGCCGCGACCGCGGCCAAACTCGAGAAATTCAAAGGTCTTCCGGCCATTGATGATATCCTGGAACCGGGTGTCGATGTAGGGGCGGCTCAGATACCGCGATGAATCCAGCGCAGTGCTGCTGTGCAGCGGCCGGAAATAAAACGTGTGATTCTTGCCGATCCGGTAATCAATGGCGGCGTTGATGCCATAGGATGTGCTGTCCCGTAGATTATACTGCACCGTCATGTTCGGATTATAATAGAACGGGAACCCCGGGAGATTGTACGTGGGGTTGTTCTCCGGGTAGAGCAGGTTCCAGTCCGTGTCATTGTTTTCATAATACCGGCTGGACGTGTAATGGGAGAGCGAGACACTGATGCCGAGGTTCTTCTCCGCGCCGCCCACGCCGTAGATGTCGCTGTAAGTGACCTTCCCGTTGGTGCCCCATTTTTGGGGGAGCTCCAGATAGTTGACGCTGGCGCCCAGCCGAATCTCGCGACCATCGCGTTGGAACGCGGTGCGCGAAATCACATTGATGGTGCCGCCCAACGCGTCCCCGTCGCGGTCTGGCGTGTTCGCCTTGATCACCTCGATGTTCGCGATGCCATCGGCGACAAGGTTGCTGGTGCTGAATCCACGGGTGCCGATCCGGTTGCCGTCGAGTGTGAACGAATTGAAGTCGCCGCCGAGACCGCGGATGTTGACCCCTTCCGGTGTGCCGTCCTCACCTTCGTTCACCGTGATTCCCGGCAACCGTTGCAGCGCATAACCGATGTTGCCGTTGTGCATCGCGCCGAAGGTTTCCTCAGAGACAATGTTCACGATGCCGCGCGCGGTCTTCTGCTGGTTGATCGCCAGCGCCTGGCCACGGGCCGCCTCGGCCACTTCGAAGGCCGCCATCTGCAGCACATCGCTCTTCAATTCCGCATTGAGGGTGCTCGTCGCTCCAGCGCTGACCGCGACGCTCTGCCGTAATGTATCCAGACCGACGTACTCCACCTCAATGGTCACATTTCCCGCCGGCACGCCGGTCACAGTGAAACGCCCTTCCGCATCGGTATAGTCGCTCGCGGGTGTACCGACGACTCTAACGACCGCACCTTGGAGCGAGCGGCCCGTGGCGCCTTCGGACACACGACCGGTGATAGCTCCAGTGGCCGCGCCTTGTCCGAACAACAGGCCAAGCGCGCCAAACAACGATAGAGCCAGCACGAGCAACCAACGATATGACTTGGGGATTAGGGGAGGATTCATAGGGAAGACTGAGAAGACGTGGAAGACTTGGAAGACATGGAAGACTGGGAAGACTGGGAAGACTTGGAAGACATGGAAGACTTGGAAGACATGGAAGACTGGGAAGACTGGGAAGACTTCGGAGACGGGGGCCGTCGCCAAAAATAATCTCCAGCGCGATTGGTTACGCGGAATGGATGAAGCCGCGGCGCAGGCCTTCGCGCACGGCTTCGGCGCGGTCCGACACTTCCAGTTTGCGAAACAGACTCTTGAGGTGCGTCTTGATCGTGTCCTCGGAGACGCCCAGCACCTGGCCGAGTTCGCGATTGCTCATGCCTTTCCCGAGCAGGTCGAGGATCTCGTCCTCGCGGCGCGTCAATCGCAACGCAGTCTCATGTTCGTTCAGGCGGGCCGCCACGCTCCGCGGCAGATAACGGCGCCCCGCGTTGATTTCCCGAATGGCATCGACGAGCTCATCCTCGACCACACTCTTGAACAAGTACCCCATCGCCCCCGCGACGAGAGCCTGGTGGATGTCCTCGTCTCCATCGTAATTCGAGATCATCAGCACGCGCGCTCCGGGGAACTCCGCCCGAATCGCCGCCGTCAGTCGCGACCCGCTGTCGCCCCGCAGCCGCTGGTCCATGAGCACGACATCCGGCTGAAGTTGCCGGTAAAGCTCGAGCACTCGCGGGCCACCCTCCGCCTCGGCGGCAATCATCATGTCGGCCTGCTGGTTGATGACCGTCGCCATCCCCACCCGCACCAGCGGGTGGTCGTCCACGATCATGACCTTGATGATCGTATTCGCCATTATGTGACGGGATTCGATCCCGGAACAAGGGAGGTGGGCGGCGAAGCTTCCGTGGTGCGGTCGACGTTCGGCGGAGATTCCGGTATGGGCGCCTTGATCGCGATTTCGGCTCCCTCGCCCGGACGGCTGAGAATCTGCAGCTCACCGCGAATCTCGCGCGCCCGCTCGTGCATGCCGAGCAGTCCAAAACAACCGCTCGACTGCTCGAGCAACTGCGTCGGCTCGAAGCCGGCACCATTGTCCGTGACGCGCAATGTGATGTCGTCTCGTCCAAAGTGGACGGTCACCTGTATCGCCTCGGCTCGGCCGTGCTTGACGGCGTTGGTCATCGCCTCGGTGCCGATCCCGAGCAGGTGGTGTTCGATCCGCGCCGGCAGCGGCCGCACCGCACCGGAGATTCGCACATCCGCCGCGAGCGCCCCCGAGTAGTTCCATGAGTTCGCCACTCGCTTCAATCCCTCGATGAGTCCTTCGAGGTGACCCGGCACGGCTTCTGTGCGCAGTTCGCGGATGGCGTGGCGCGCGAGCGCCCGGCTCTGCCGCAGCATTTGCCGCGCAAACTGGAGCCGCGTCCGCGCCGGACTCGAGCTTCCGGTGAGGTCCGTCTCCATCGCTTTCATTTGCAGCGAAAGTCCGGTGAGCCCCTGCTCCAGCGTATCGTGCAACTCACGCGCGATCCGGCTTCGTTCCTCGAGTGCCGCCGCGTGCCGCGTCTGCTGTTCGATCACCGCGCGCGTGCGCTCAATCTGCCGCCGCAACGCCCAGACCCACCCAACCACTGCCAGCAACACCGCACACGTGATGCTGAGCGCACTCGCCAACCGCGCCGGCGTCCACCACGGCGGCGCTGCCACCAGTTCCAAATCGGCCAGACTTGTGACCAAGAGAAGAAACGATCTCGGCTGGTAAAACCAGATGTCCTCCAACTCGCCGATGACGCAGATGCCGGTGACATTCACCACGCTGTTTTTTTGGGGCAGCTGCAGTCCCTCCGTCGCGGGTTGGTTGTAGAGCCCTTTGAACAGCTGGTTGCCGGCTTCGAAAATCAGCGTGACGTTCGGACCGCTGGCGACCCAGTCCACCAACCGCGCCTTGAGGCTGACCAAGTCCGAGTTGTGAGTTCCCTCGAGCAATGCGGAAACCTCCGGCTGGACCGGAGCAGGCGGTGTACTCGTGGTGATCACGCGGCCGACGGCGTGCTGCAAAACCGCCAAGCCTTCCGACATCACCGGAAAACCCGCCACATCGACGACGTCTCCCGGCTGAAACCCCAGGGCATCCTTCGATTCGACTTTCAGCCCGAGCTCACCACCGCGCAGAAAAAAAGTCGTGTCCGTTACGCGGCGTGTCACCACCCCGCTCGTCCTTACGCGGTGGCGGTGCGACTCGCCTGGCGGCAGTCGCATCAACTGGCCCACCGGCAGCAACGGCTGGACAAACGGATCGCCCCCACCCGGTCGCAGCACCAAAATCTGCGCGATCGAGGGAACGCGAAATGACGGTTCGACGATGTGGCCGTGCTTGTTGATGTTCACCGCGCCCACGCCATGCATTCGTACTCTCGCGTCGATGAGCGAATCGAAATCGGCATCCGGCGAATAGTTCACCCACACGCGCAGGCTCTGCCCCGACAGGCCAAGGTCGATGGCAATAAAATCGCGCGACGGCAGCACTTCGGCAGAGCGCACGACGCCCTCGATTTCAAGCCACTGATTGTCCGCCGTGCCCAACGCGAGCAGACTGTATGAAGCATGGCGCGGCTCCGGAAATGATCCGCGGCCCAGCGGTGTCAACTTGCGCGGTGTCAGCCACGGGGAAAATCCGTCCTTGCGCAGCACACCTTCAACCCGCACGCGATCGCCCGGCGTGAGT
>JBBRCR010000561.1:0-5391 GCA_038204695.1 Opitutales bacterium
AATCCGGGGGTGGTTGCGCAGCGCCATGGAGACGGTCGAGACCGACAACCGGGCGGCCTTCGCCACCTGTGTAAGCGTGCAGCGCTCCATCAAGCCGGCGAGATTTGGTCAACGGTTTCACCAATGCAAGATTTGTTGCCCACGCTCGACTCCCCCTGAAAAGATACCGACCAATGTCCCCGCCTCATTCGGAACCTCCGCAAATCGGCGACGAGAAAGCCCGCACGCCATGCACGATCGCCGCGCCGGTTTTGCAGCGTGAACTTGCCGGGCTTTCGACGAAGCCGGACTACGAGGTGTGCATCGACCGAATTGAGGCGTGGTTTCACCAGGCCGTTTTGGACCGGCCACCGGTGCGGTTCTATAAACACAACGCCCAATTCGAAACCGGTGAGCCGCTGGACCGGAGTCGGTGGGCATCGCTCGAGGACCGCTGGTTCGACCCGGATTACCAACTCGAAAGCTTCGAGCGATCCATCGCCGGGAAGACTTTTCCCGCGGAAACGTTTCCCCTGTTCATGCCGAATCTTGGGCCGAGCGTGTATTCCGCATTCTATGCCGGACGACTCGAGTTCGCCGAGACGACCTCGTGGTTTGAGCCCGTCATCGCCAATCTCGACGACCTCTCGATGCTGCAAGCCGATCCGTTTGCCAGCGTATACTTCAAAAAGATCGAGCAGATGACGCGCGCGGCTCTGACCCGCTGTGGCGATCGCTATTGGGTGGGCTATACAGATCTCCATGCCGGCCTGGATTGCGTGGCGGCATGGATCGGGGCGGACGCGCTCTTCACCGCGATGGCGGGCGAACCGGAGAAGCTCGCGCCTCTCCTGGAGCTGTCGGTCCGCGATTTTCACCGGATCTTCGATTGGTTCGAGGCCATGTTGCAGGCGCAGGCTCAACCCTCGAGCACGTGGATCGATATCCCGTGCCGCGGTCGGTTCCATGTACCGAGTTCAGACACGTCGAGCATGATCTCGACGGATTATTTTAATCGTTTCGCGCTGCCGGGGATTCGCAGGGAGATGGTTGGCATGGAGCGCGCGGTGTTCCACGTCGACGGCCGGGGCGTGGCGAGGCACCTCGACGTCATTCTCGCGCAGCCCGACATCCAGGCGATTCAGTGGGTGCAGGGTCTTGGCCCGGACTGGCCGATTCTACAGTGGGTGCCGTTGCTGAAACGCATCCTCGCGGCCGGCAAGTCGGTGCTCGTCGACGTGCCGGTGGAAGAACTCAACGCGTTCATCGAGCAGATGCCGCGCGAAGGGGTATTTCTCTGCCTCGGCGTACCGGACGGCGAGGAGACGGCTGTGCTGCGTCGAATCGAACGCTGGTGAAACGCTGCCTGCGAAGCGTCGTCGGCGCGATGACCTGATCCCCGGCGGAATCTCCAGCCGCGCCGGTATGCAGTGCAACTGGCAAACTCGTGGCACGCTTGGTCGAGCGCATGCGACGCGCAGACTCATCCCCATTGCCGAAACCCTTCTTTTCCTCGTCTTTCATTTGACAGCTGGTTAACTCTCATTTGATTTAACTCATGGCGACTCCCAAGCTCCTCGCTCCCCCGCTCGATATCACTCGCGCCACCGCCTTGGTGCAAAAGGGTTTGCCATGGCACGAGGCGGAATTTTTGGCGGAGACGCTGGGCGTCACCCTGGCCGAACTCGCGGATTTGCTTGGTATTTCCGAACCGACCTTCTTCCGTCGGCGCAAGCAAAAGCGTTTTCCGGTGGCGGAATCCGATCACATCATGCGTTTCGCCCGTCTCTGGTCACTGGCATTGGATGTGTTTGAGAACGAAGTGGGGGCACGCGATTGGCTGAAGGCCCCGGCCTTCGGGCTCGGCGGGAAGACGCCGCTGCAGGTGGCAAAAACGGAGACGGGGGCCCGTGAGGTTGAACTCCTTCTGCAGCGCATCGACTACGGGGTACCGTGACCGTCTGGCGCATCGAGAAACGAAAACGGCTGGCGAGTGCGGCATCCGGAGAAGGCGCGCGGATCACCGGCGGGCGGTGGAATTCTCCGGGCTTCGCCGCCATCTATGCCAGTGAGCATCTTTCGCTCGCGTTGCTCGAGATCCTGGTTCACGCCCCGAAACCTGAGCAGCGTTTGGCCCCGCGCGCCGTGGTGGAGTTGACGATTCCGGACGCGTTGATCGAAGTCGTATCCGATAAATCCGTACCGGAGCGGTTTGGGCCCGCGACAGCCCATTCCGTGACGCAGTCGATCGGGGACGAATGGCTGAAGGCAAACCGCAGTCTCGCGCTGCTGGTGCCGACCGCGATCGTTCCCCGGGAGCACAATCTCGTGCTGAACCCGGCGCATCCGGATTTCCCCAAATGCCGGTGGGGAACGTTTGAGCCGATTGAGCTGGATTCGCGTTTCTGGCTCGTTCCGTGAACAGGCGCCGCCGAGGCCCGACTCGCCCGCCACGCACGGGCGCGACTCGCTGCACGTGGCTGCGGCATCCTGCCGTAGATGGAGCACGCGACACGGTATTGCCGTCATTTCAAGGACACACCCATCTCCACCGGGCCAATCGTGCGTGGGCCGGGCAGAGTCCAGTGCGGCAGAAATGCACCGCGAAGGACAGTTGTGAGTCGATTGAGCAATGACTCATGCACCGCAAGACCACACGTCCCGACGAGAACTCTTTGAAGCGAACGACTGCGGCGGGAAGCCGCCGCCTGAAGTTTGGCCAATTTCAAATTCGGTGCTTTCCTGACGAAATACGGTGTGACCTACGACGAACGGTACGTCGGGGACTGATGAACGGATGGGTCGGGCTTTCAGCCCTTGAAAGCTGCACGACGAAATTCCTGGGCCAGCGGCCCAGGCTTCGATGAGATCGCGCCGTTGGCGCTGTCGGGCAGAAATGGCCAAACTCCAGACGCCGGTCGGAGACCGGCGCTACTCCCCGGCGGCTGCGCCAAGTGTGGCGCCGTGGCATCGATCGCCCGCGCGTGGACGCCAACCAACCGCCCTATCCATCACTCGAAGTGGCATGGGCGGGTCGCCCATGGGTTTGAAGATCGCGTGCCGTTATTAGACGACTTTCTCTTTTCAGAAGCTGAGCTGGCTCACGCGAAGGCGAATCGATCCGTCCCCGTTCGCGGCCTTCGCGCCTTCGCGTGAGATCCGAGTTCCGCTGTGGCGTCTAACGCTCATCCTGATGCGGAGTTATCGCTATGATTACATTGTCGTAATCTTCACCCGCAGGCTGGCTCAGCGGCGGGAATTCATCTTCCATGACGTGAGCGCGTAATCCAGTCGGCTGCTGTTCCGTTAGATTCACCGGGACCGTAGCCGGCGCGCGCCACCACTCTCGAGGGTCCGCTTCAGTGATCTTACCACCATGCCGCTGTTTCGCGCTCTGCTCCCGCTCTCAACGCTCGCGCTTCTGGCCGGTTGCGCCACGTACGAGGCGAAACCGCTCGTCGCCGATACAACGCTCGCCCAGCTGGAAAATCGCCGGCTGGACGACGCAGCTCTGCGCCAGTTCTTGTCGACCCACTCGTCAGCGTCCGGTGACGAATGGGATCTCTCGCGGCTGACCCTCGCCGCTTTTTATTTCAGTCCGGAACTCGACCTCGCCCGCGCCCAATGGCGGGAAGCGGAAGCGAACATGCAGACCGCCGGAGCGCGACCAAACCCGACGTTCAACTTCAGTCCCTCGTACAACCGCGACGCCGCGAGCGGAATCACTCCGTGGATCTTGAGCTATGCGTTGGACGTGCCGATCGAGCTCGCCGGGAAACGCGCCCATCGCAGTGCCGAAGCCCGTTACCAAACGGAAGCCGCGCGGCTTCACCTCGCCAGCGCGGCGTGGGCGATTCGCAGCGCCGTGCGCCGCGCCCTGACGGACCTGCATGCGGCGGAATCCACCGCGAGGATTTGGCGCGACCAGCAACCGCTGCTGGCGCAAGCGGCGCGAGTGGTCGAGGCGCAGGTGGGCGCCGGGGATGTCTCGCCGCTGCTCGCGGCCCAAGCACGCATCGCGCTCAATCGCGCTGAACTCTCGGCCCGCGAGAGCGAACGCGCCGTCGTCACGGCGCGCAGCCGATTGGCGGAGGCCATCGGCGTTCCGTTTCAGGCGCTGACTGGTGTGCGAGTGTCATATCAAGCGTTGTCCATCGAGCCGGAACGTTCCGCGCCGACGGAAGCGCGCACCTGGGCCGCGCAGAATCGCGCCGACCTGCTGGCGGAGCTCGCCGCGTATTCCGCGGCGGAGTCGGCTCTGCAAACCGAGGTGGCGCGGCAATATCCGGACGTGTCATTTGGTCCTGGATACGAACTGGATCAAGGCGAAGGCAAATGGACGCTGGGCATCAGTTTCACCCTTCCCGTCTTTCATCAGAACCAGGGACCGATCGCGGCGGCGAAAGCCCGGCGGGATGTCGTCGCCGCTCGGTTTCTCGCAATGCAGAACCGCGTGCTGGCCGAAGTCGATCGCGCCTCCGCTGACTATGCATCCGCACGGGGTGACTTGGATACCGTGAAGGCGATGCGGCAAAATCTGGAAAAGCAGGCGAAAACGGTGGAAGCGCAGTACCAGGCCGGGGAAACGTCGCGACTCGATTTGGTGCGCACGCAAATCGAACTGGCGGACAATGCGCGCGCCGAGTTGGAAGCATCGACCCGCGCCGAACGCGCGTTGTCAGCGCTCGAAGATGCCGTGCAACGGCCGCTCACCCTGCCCGAATCTGCCTGGCGGAACGCGCCTCAACCTCTGGTTCGCTAAACCAATTCCAGCCCGAACATCCCTCGCCATGAAATCACTTTTCGCGCTTCTCTTCCTCGCCGCCGGGGTAAACGCAGCCCCCACGGCATCCGCGCCGGCGACACTCTCGAAGGAGGCCGATCTCATGACGATCGTCCTCAAGCCGGAAGCCGAGGAACGGTTGCGCCTCAAAGTCGTCCGCCTCGAGCGCCGCGCGGTGCCAGCCTCACGGCTCTATGCGGGCGAAGTTGTTCTGCCGCTCTCGAGCGAATCCGCCACCCTCGCGCCGGTGGTTGGTGGCACGCTCGACGAGGTGCTGCGGCTCGCTGACCTGCAGGCGACCGCCGACGGGCGCGTGCTCCAGGCCCAGTCCCAGGTTGATGCCGCAAAAATCACGCGCGCGCGCGCGGAAAAAGTGTTGAGCGCGGATGCCGGCAGCGTGCGCTCGGTGGACGAGGCAAAGGCAAGCCTGGCGCTCGCGAATGCCGCGTTGCGCACCGCCAGGGCGCAACGCGATCTGCTCGGCACTCCGGTGAGTGAGGTAACCCGATCGCGTCGCACGTGGGTTCGCGTTTCGATTTACAGCGGCGAAGCCACGCTGCTCGATGCGAAGGCCAGTGTCAGTATCCGACCCTTGAGTACGGCCGGCGAACCGACCCCGGCACGGCCGG
>JBBRCR010000562.1:0-5341 GCA_038204695.1 Opitutales bacterium
ATTCTGGCCAAGCACGTCGGCATTCGCACCGGAGCGGCGGCTTTCCTGCCGCCGAAGTACGTTCGATCGACCGGTCTCGGGCGACTGGAAAGTCGCCCTTCCGGTCAACCGCGCCCTTGGCGCGACGCCATACGCGATGGCAAATTTGTGGGCAAGCGCAGAGCTAGGTTTAGCCCCGCTTCCGTGCGCGCCAGAGGACAATGGACGTGGCGACGCCAAATAGGAATGGAGATCAGAATATTCCGGTGTTGCGCCGCATCCTTGGCGCTGCGGTTGTCTCGGCGCCGGTCATCAGGCTGGGGGGCGGGCGAGAGGATCGAGCACCATTCTCAGCGACCGTTGCGCGATAAAGTGAAATTCAGTGGTGAAACCTGTAACCCGGAAATGTAACCCGGCGCCAAAATCCTGCAGGATGACAGCCAGCGGGGGAAAAGCGGGTATCCACGAGTGAAAGACGAGTCGGGATTATTCGCGACGATTCACGTAAATCCTTCCTTTCAAATTAGAAATCCGTTGCTCTATCCGGCTGAGCTACCACCGCGTGCAAACGCCGCCTGTATGGGGAGAAATTCGCTTCGAGCGAAGTCCTTTCTGCGGCATTGTCCAACTTCGTTGACTCGGCAGTTCTGGCGAATCCCAAGGTGCTGATTCGCTGCGACCGATCCGTATCGGCCGCTCGCCACCATCGGCGAATCACCGGCGAGCAACCAGATCGAATCTGCCTGCGGCCTCGAAACTCGCCACCGGTCCGCTCCTACGGAGCAATCATGGCCAGCCACGAAGGACCTGGCCGTGCGGTCCATTTCTCCTCGCATGCGCGTTCACGCAGCGGCCCTCTCAGCCTTAATTGAACCCAGTCTCAACCCGCCTCAAGCGGGCAGCGGAACTTCCCGGATCCGGATCGCCATGTCGTCCACTTCCGCCAGCGTCTCGCACCCGACGTTCAGGACATCGACACAGCCCAGCCCGAGGACGTAGCGAATGGATTCGCTTCGTTTCTCAGGATCGTTCCGCAGCTTGCCTGCGCCGACGATTTTCATGCCGATCACGCCTTTTCCAGCGGCATGCAGTTTTTGGAGCACAGGGACGACCAAGTCCGGTGGACCATCCATGCTCATCCCGTAAGGATTAATTCGAGTATGCACGGAATCCACCCACGGTTCGTCGACCGCTGCGCTCAACGCGACGAGCGAATGGCACGAAACGCCATGCGCGCGGACGATGCCTTTTTGTTTCAGTCCGGCAATGATGTCCATCTGCCGGCGGGTTTCCTCCGGCCATTTCGCCGAAACTGCGCAGTGCAACAACAGCAAATCGATGTAGTCGGTGCGCAGCTCCTTCAGGAATCGCTCCACCACGATATTCGCGTCCGGCCGATCCGTCTCGGGCAAGCCGCCGCCCGGTCGAAACCAGATCTTGGATACCAATTTGTAATTTTCACGTGGCACACCCTTCAGCGCCGGAATGAGGTACGAATGCGTGCCATACGTGTCCGCGAGATCGAAGAGCCGTACACCGCGTTCGTAGGCGCCTTGCAGCAGAGTCTCGAATTTCTGCCGGCCCATGCGGGTGTGATTGGATTCACGTTTTCCCCCGTTCATGCCGGTGCCAAGACAGAGCCGGGTCACCTTGAGCTTCGTCTTGCCGAGCGGTACCGTGCCGTAGGGATCGAACGTGCCCGTTTTCCGCGCGGCCGCGGGAGCAAGATGGGCGCCGAGCAGGAGTCCGCCCACACCGACGGCCGATTGTTTGAGAAAGCTGCGGCGTTGGATTTTCATGCGTTTAGCGTTGGAAGAGATTTATCGGCCCGCTTGGAGGCAGAACCATGAAAAAAATAACGAAGCGCTCTGCACGTTGTGAAAAGCGCCGCGGTATGCAACCCGGACCCTGGTCCGGAACTCAACTCGGTGCCGTTGCGGGTGCGTGCGTGACCGTCGTGGGGCGATTCGGCACCCGTTTCTGGCTGGGGTAACCTTTGACCGTCTCGCCGCGTTTGCGCAACGCGTCGGCCAGCGCGTATTTGAAATCCTCGGGCGCACTCGCGAACGCGGTTTTCATCGTCGCCGTTGCCTTCCGGCCCGGCAACCGCATGAGCGCGCACAGTGCATCCGCGCGCAGATCCGTGGATGTCAGCAACGCGGCCATCGGCTGAATCGCGTCGTCACCGCCGATCTCCGACAGCATCCACAACGCTTCCCGACGAACCGGCGTCGCGCTGTTCGGAAGCAGGGTGAGCAGTTCTTTTGCGACCGCACTCGCTTCCTTGGCGGCGCCGGGCCGGCCGGCATGGCGAACGATGACCCAGAGGGCGCGTTTGGCCGAGCGTGCGATTTCGAAATCCGCATCGGACATGACCGCGGCCAGCCGCTTGACGGCGGCGGCACCGTACGGCGCCGCGCCCTGCCAGGCCGGACCGCGCACGGCGTCATCCTTGCTGGTGATTCGCGTGACAAGGTCGTCGACCGAGGCCGCCGCGGCGGCGGCGGCGGCGTGGCTCACTGCGACGGCGGTGGTGGCAACCGCGGCGGCGAGCGGGGCGGAGGAAGTGGGTTTGCTCATGGTGGTCGGGATCGCGGGTGAAGTATTCGGATTCATGGTTGGTGCGTATCCGTTGTTACACGACGTACGGATAACGCTGCGGCCGGCCCATCATGCGCCGCGCCTGCTCGTCACCGGTGATTTCCTGTTTAACGGGATCCCACGTGAGCTTGCGCCCGAGGATGAGCGACAAATTACCGAGGACGGTGAGGTAGGCGGCCGCGACGCCGGCCTCGATGTTCATCACGGGTTCAGTGCCGGTCCGGATCGCGTTCAGCCAGTCCGAGGTGTGATCAAAATCCGGGCTGCGATGGACGTCCTTCGCGCCGGGGCCGGGCGTCCAGTCGACCGCTTTCATTTCGGTGTAGACCTGGCCATCACCGACCCACACCACGAGCTTGTCACTGGAACCGTGATACGTCGCGCCGTAGGTGTCGCGAATGCCGAGTTTCTTGCGCTTCTCCTGGTCGAAGTACGGGATTTTCTCGCCGGGCTGGGACCATGTGAGCGTCCAGTCGGGATTCCGGAACTGGTAATTGACCTCCATCGTGACCGCTGTGTCCCACAGCCCCTTGGTCGGCAGCGTGCCTTTGGCGTCGATCGTGACCGGGCTCGCGGGGTTTTTCGACGAGGCGAACATCTTGCGATCGGCATTCATGATCCAGAGCGCGTTGCTCATCACGTGGGCGCCGCGGTCGCGAATCTGGCCGCCGCCGGATTCCATGATCCAGCGAAACGTGCCCGGGCAATATTTGGCGTTGTAAGGGCGCCAGGGGAGCGGCCCGAGCCAGAGATCCCAATCCAGATCCGGTGGCGGGGCCGAGTCCGCGACGGGATTCACGTCCACCGGACTCTCATAGTGCCAGCAGACGACCTTGCTGACCTGGCCGATGTTGCCGTTGGCGATGTAACGGTTGGCTTGGTAGCACTCGGCTTGCGACCGGCCTTGGGACCCGACCTGCACGCAGACCTTGTTTTCGCGGGCGGCGCGGACCATGGCCTTGCCCTCGTCGATCGTGCAGCAGGCGGGTTTTTCGACGTAGACATGTTTGCCCGCCTCGGCGGCGTGAACCGTGCCCACGGCGTGCCAGTGATCCGGCGTGCCGATGACGACGGCGTCGATGTCCTTGCGATCGATCAGATATCGATAGTCCCGATACGGTGTCGCGGCGGCGCCGACCCGCGCCAGCGCCTTGCGCAGTCGCGCCTCGTCCGCGTCACACACCGCGGCGACAGCCACGCTGCCACTGTCCACCCGGCTCAGGCTGTAGCCCAGCAGGCCGTTGCCGCGGCCACCAATGCCGATATGGCCGATCGTGATCCGATCGTTGGCGCCCAAACGGCCGGGGGCCGCGAGCGCCCTGGATGTGATGATGTCGGGAAACCCGATGGCAGCGGTGCCGACGGCGGCGACGCTGGCTTTGAGGAAACTACGACGGTTGATGCCCGGAGGTTGCTCGATCATGGCGATGCGTTGGTTTTTGGGGGCTGCTTCGGAGCGGATGAGGAGTTCGAAGGATGCTGGCAGCGGGACCAATCGGCGGGCGTTCACGAGCGGGAGAAATCCATCGCGAAGGCACGTCCGATCGGGCGGCCGATTATCGACGCACCGATCAGAGCGACAATGCCCAAAGATGCCGGTCGGGGAGTGCGCGACCGATAGAAGAAAGTCGACGCTGGATTATCAGCACGGCTCGCGCGGAATGACGGACGACTGACGGCGGACGACGGAGGACGGACGACGGAGGGCGGAGGGCGGACGACGGAGGACGGACACAGACGGCGGACGACGGACGACGCAACGGACGACGGACGATCATCCCTCGTCAGTCCGTCATCTCATCCGCCATCTTGAACGGCGCTCCAATGAAACACGATCGGCTTCTCCACGCTCGGATGGAGCGTCTGATGTACGGGGCACGCGTTCGCCACGCCCATCAGGGGTCTTGCTGCCGGATGCGCTTCTGCGATCGGCATCCAAACTTCCGTCGCCAGTCGCACAATCCGGCGCGGAGAATCGGTCGACATCTCTTTCGTTGTTCGGAACCGCAGGCCTTGTAAATCAACCCCGTGTTTGCGCGCGGCGATTGCCATCGTCGTGGCAATGCAGGTGCCGAATGCCGTCGCGACCAGGTCGGTCGGCGAAAACGCCTCACCGCGGCCTTGGTTGTCCTTGGGCGCATCGGTGGCGAGCGCGCTGCCCGATGGCTCGTGTCGCGCGCTGCAGTGCAAGTCGCCCTGGTATTCTCCCGTAATTGTGACCATGCCGCCACTCTCGCGACGCGTGACGCCTCCGCAACTCGGAATGCCTCACATGGGCGGCAGGCAAGCCGCCGGTCGGAGACACGGCGCTACTCGTGGCTGCGAGCGGTGGGGAGTGATTCACTTAAGGCTTCACGTCGAACCGGTAGGTCGTGTTGAAGATCAGTTCCACTCGCTTCGAAACAAAGACGCGCACCTTGAGCTTGCCACTCTTCTCATCGGTCGGTGTGGCCCTGCCTTCGATGCGACGTTCCGCGCCGTCTTTCCGTATGGCCCGGCCTTTCAGTTCAATCGCCTCACCGCGCTCGAGTTTGCGCAGCGCCTCATCGCTTACGTCGACCGTCAGGGTGCCATCCTCGTTGTAGAAAAAATACGGAAAAACCTTCGCCGCATAGGCTGTCGCGTAGGTTTCCTTCGTCCGGATGAACGGCGCCATCGTCATGGTCACGCTGCCGACATAGATGGACGTCTTCGCCGGCGGCACCATCACGCGTTCATAGGTGCTCAGGGGGAGCTCCGCCGCCTGTCCCGCCAGGACGAA
>JBBRCR010000563.1:0-5340 GCA_038204695.1 Opitutales bacterium
ATTCGCACCGGAGCGGCGGCTTTCCTGCCGCCGAAGTACGTTCGGTCGACCGGTCTCGGGCGACTGGAAAGTCGCCCTTCCGGTCAACCGCGCCCTTGGCGCGACGCCATACGCGATGGCAAATCTGTGGGGCAAGCGCAGCGCAAGCCGGCCCGCGGAAAAAGGGTAACCCTTCAAATCGTGCTGCGCCGCGCGCGGGAACAGTTCGACTTCGACGCGACCGTGGCCGGGCTGGCCCTACGGCGCGTGCTCGAGAACGCGGGCTCGCACCTCGCGGCCAGCCTCGCCTCCCACCTCGGAAATTCCTGAAGGGCAGGAAAGCAATTCGGGGTCGACACGTCGTAGCAGGTGAACTGCGCTTCGCCTGCCATGCGCTTGTCGTGGATCTGCTTCGGTTTCGTTTTCGCCCTCGCGGGCGGAGCGGCGGCGGAACCAGGGGCGGCGGCAACGCCGGCCCACTCCCCGCCGGCGAAAAAGGAATCCTCCGATTGGGTATTCTCGCTGTTGCCAAAATCGTTCCAGAAAAATCCGCACCTGGATCTCACGGTCGTCACGGAGCTCACGGCGGAGGGCAAAACGCGGCCTGAAGTATCCGCGGCAAACCCCGTTTACTTCGAATTGTTTTCCGCCGGATTTCGCCAACAGGGCCATCCGCCAGGCAACGAGAAAACGCTCGCGCGCGAGGACATTGAACGGTTGCTCACGCGCGCGCTCGCGACCAACGGATATCTCCCGGCCGCTCCGCCGGAGCACCCGCCGTCGCTGGTCGTCCTCTACAGCTGGGGCTCGCACAACCTGCTGAGCGAAGGGGACGACGAAAATTCCACCCTCTCGAGCGAGCAAGTGGCCCGTAATCTCCTCGATCGCGCGGCGCTCGTCGGCGGCGACAAGTTCGCCCGGCAGATGCTGGCGCTTTTTGAGGAAGCGGACTCGTTCTACCTCGCGGCCCGCGTGCCCATCGCGGATGGCGGCAATGCGGTCATCACCCCGGAGCTGCTCGATTTCACGAACCCGGTAAACATGTTCAAGCGACGCTCGCCGAAGAACGAGGCGCTGGTGGCGCAGTCCGCGCACGATGTCTACTTCGTGGTCGCTTCGGCATACGACTATGCCGCCATGGCAAAAAACGAGCGCCGGCTCCTGTGGCGGACGCGGATGACGGTCGCGGCCAACGGCGTGTCGCAGCAACAAACACTCCCCACGCTCGTGCTCACGGCCGCGCCGTATTTCGGGAAGGACATGCCCGAGCCGGAGGTTCTGACCCGTCGCTCGATGCGGACCGGCACCGTTGAAATCGGCACACCCACGATCGTCGAGCCCAACGTGCCGAATCCAGCGAAGACGGCTCCGAAAAAATAGAGTGAGCGATTAATTGTGGCTGCGATCGCCAGCGCGTGGATGGGGGAAGACGTATAAGACTGGGAAGACATGGAAGATGGGGAAGAGAATAAGACGCGGAAGATTCCGAAGTCTTCCGAGTCTCGCGTTCTTCCATGTCTCGCGTTCTTCAAACATGGGCGGGGCGGTTGATCCTGTTCGACGAATATCCGCCGGATTCCTTCGAACACGGTTGCCGTCTGGCACGGGCTTTGCCCTTTTTGGAACGACTATTGCTCAATCCGTACCGTCCCACTCAACCATGTCCGGCACTTCCCACGTTGCTTCCCGTCCTGCCGACCGCGGCGCATCCAAAGCTGCTCACGCGGTCGAACTCCGCGACGGCGCCGGCGAGCCCGATGAGCAACTCATCGCCTACCTGAACCTCAAGCTGCGCGAAATTGGGCAGCCCGGGGTCGCGCGCCCGGCCCCAAACGGGTTTTCCTCACTGGTCGATCATTTCCTCGCGCTGAGCCGCGAAAAAGACCGCGCCCTGAAGCGGCACCTCTGCCCGATCGATCAACGCATTCAGAATTTCCTTTACGATCAGCTCGAAGGTCACTGCGAGGTGCCGCGGCTGCCCGGCACGACGTTGGAGCTCGATCGGCCGGGCCTCGCCCGCGTCGTCTCGCTCCCGCCCGACGCCGACCGTTATGAGAATTCGATTCTGACGTCGCACCGGGTGCGCCAGGGCGTGATTCACAACCCGCGCGCGGATCGCCGGACGACGCAGGGCATTTTTCATGTCGTGGATTTCGGATTGCCGGTCCCGGACGAAAAGATAGCGGTGCCGCCTGGCGTATTTGGCAACCTGCTGCGGCACGCCCTGAATCCGCCGGCCGAATTGCTGCGCCTGCCCTTTACCGCCACGTCGCCCGCCCAGGCGGAGTGTTTCGTTTCGCTGCACCTGCGGCCGGTGGTTTGTCCCGCCGTCCCCGGCTTCACCCCGCAGCGGTCGCTCGAGACGCGTTTTTTTGCCCCGGGCACGCTGGTTTGTAATCTTGATTTTGTGGAACGCATCTTCGGCAACGCCGGCGATCCGCATCTGCCGGAACATGACGCCGCCCTCGACCCCGAACACTGGACCGGCCACACCGGCTGCGTCATCCTCGCGACGCATCTGACGAAGCTGACCAAGCGCGAGCTGGGGCTGCCCGCGTGGGATGATGCCACGGCCCGCCAGCGGCGCGACAGCATGGCCTGGAAAAAGCCGGACGAACTCTACAACGACGGGTCCGCCTTCAAGATCAGCGCCCGAGATGCCGGTGGCGTGATCGTCACGCTCATCGCCGACAATTATTTCGGTTACTGCAAGAAGGACGTGAAGGCGCAGATCAGCTTTGCGGCCAACCTCCTGGGCCGCGTGGAGGAGGAACATGCGGGTGGAGCCGTCGTGTTTCCCAGCTATGATCTCGGCGAGGATTTCAAGCTGAGCCCGCACCTGGCGGTGGTTGATCACACGTTCGAGGAAATGACTGCCCAGCTGGGTCCGCGCATCGACCGGCAGCCCGGGGGCTGGGCGCGCGATCGGAAATATCCAAACATCTGTTACGTCCCCCAGGACGCCTGTTTTGATTTGCGCGCGCAAACCATCACCTGGGCCGAACGCGATGGTGCCGCCGCGGTGCCGGGAGCCGCCGCCGACACCCTGCGCCTCTCGACGACGGCCAGAGGCCGCACGGGCATCAAGCTGATGCCGCAGCACACCTATGTGCTGCCCTCCGGTTACAAGATCGAGATGGTGAAACCCGACGAGGGCCGGCGCTGGCGCTTGCGCGGGACGACGGCCGAAGGGGTGCTCTGCCACAAGCCATGCACCGTATCCGGCGGCGGGAAGTCTGAAATCTCGAAGTCGATTGCGGATGCGACCTTTGTCGGCCCAAATTTTGTCGGCGACCTCACGGCGGACTTTGATCTCGTCGATACGATTCTGCGGCGCGAATACGGCCAGCGGTTCCGCGAGCCGGCGCGGAACAAGCCGCGGGGCCGGCCGCTGCTCAGTCCCGAACGCTCGCTCGGCTCGGTGGTGAAGCTGCTGAGCCCCAGCCCCGACTACACCGACGAGTTCAACGACTGGCTCGGCTCCATTCCGCGCTACATCCACGACGTCGTTCTGCTGATCAAGCGCTACTACAAGCCGGAATGGGGCGACGACTGGCGGCGTCACTTCAGCGTGGATACGATCAACGGGCGGCCGGGCAATGAGGTGAAGTATCACCGGCAGAAGGTGCTCACGCATTATCTGCGCGTGGGTTTCACGCCGGACGGCGGCTGGCGGACCTTCAGTCTGCGCAAGGACTTTTTTCCGGCGGTGAAAATCCAGTGCGAGGATGACATCACCGCGTCGGTCGTCGTGCCGCGGGGCGGGTTGGCGGGGCTGCCGGCCTGGGCGGAAGAGGCGGTGTCGCTCAAATTCGTGCAGAACTGCGAATCGGCGCTGTTCCAGCGGCCGGACGAGGCGATTGTACGCGGCTACGACAAGCGAACCGAACGCGATTTTTCGCGCCCGGGAAATTTCTTCTGCAATTACGAGCCGCTGAACCGTGAGACCGCGCGCGCGATCGTGGAGGACGCGATCGGCTTCGATGCGTTCACGGAGCCGCTGCGTGCCATGTTCGAAGACTTCGTTTCGGCGGAACGGCCGGACTACCTGGCGTCACCCGCGCACCCGCGGATGGTGGGCGGCAAGCCCTCGAAGAATCCACGTTATCTCCAGAGCCGGCCGGATCTCGAAGACCCACGCACGAGCTATCTCGCCCAGGTCGGCGCCCAGCTCTACCGGCGCGTGCCGGCGGGTGCCGCCGCGCTTTTCCCGGTCAGCGCCGTGCTCGCCGGACGGCGGTTGAATCCGCCCGAAGCGGGCGTGCGTCCGCTGTGCGTTTTCGGTCCGCTCCATTATCAGGAGTTTCCGGAAGCCTTCATGGACTTCATCGCGAGTCTCACGGGCAAGTCACCTTCGACGACCGGGGCGGGGTCCGAAGGCGCGCTGACGAAAGGTCCCTTCAACGCGCTGCCTCCCGTTTACGATCTCAACGCGGCCCTCGTCTCCTATGTGCTGACCGACCTCGCCGTATTCTCTTCGGCGGCGGGCTGGCTTGGACCAAAGTATCGGGTCGACCATGACATCAGTCTGCTCGTGCCGGAGATCTGGGCCCGGATGACGGCCGAGGAGCGCACGCCGCAGTTCCTGTTTGAACATGGCTACCTGGAGAAGTGCACGGACTGGGAGCACGATGGCCGGCGGGTGCTGGCCAGCCGGCTCGGGTATCGGATCACGTCACGTTTTGTGCAGACTTTCTGCGGCCGGGTGTTGAGCAACCCGAGCACGCTTTTCACTGATGAGCAGCTGAGGCCCGAGTTGCAGGATCGCGCGGTGTTTGCGGAAGGAATGGAAAACATCGTGCATGCGATGCGGACCGCCGCGGAGAGCTACTTCGCCGATGGGTCGGTCGCGCAGGCGGTGCCACCTCTGCAAGCGCTGCTACACATGATGCGCGATGGTGATTGGAATGGCGTGCCCGCGAGCGACCCCGGGTTTCGCGCCCTGTTTACGCGAGGGAGCGTGCTCGCGAGCGATTGGTATCGCGCGCGGCTCGAGGCACAGCAACGCCGGGATGGGCTCCACTGGGAAAAACAGGCCGCGTACCTGGAGAAGATGCTGGCACGACAAAATTACGCGGACGTCGCGACGGAGCTGGGCATTGCGGGCCGGCTCGCGGCGGCACGTAACGAGTTCGTGGCCGCGCGCAGCACCGAGTACGTGGCGCGCCTGGTCGGCACCATCGGTCTGGATCCGGCACTCGCGCCGTCGGCGGTGAGTTGATGCGGGCGTTCAGTGGCTGCGAGCGCCAGCGAGTGGATTCACACGTTAACATCCACTCGCAGGCGCTAGCAGCCACGCAGCGCGATTCCGCTGCTGTTTCAACACTAGCTGGCGCGAGCGGCCCCGATCCGGACTCGCAC
>JBBRCR010000564.1:0-5334 GCA_038204695.1 Opitutales bacterium
GAGCGCCAGGGAGTGGACGAGCATCCACTCGCTGGCGCTCGCCGCCGCGAAGACCCCGCATTTGCGAGCTTGAATTGAAGGACGTTCCTCCGTCTTTGGGTGGATGCTGATGACTCTGCTTTTCGCCGCGGCGCTGGCGCCGATCGACACGTCGGGATTTCGCGACTCCGCCCATCACTGGCGCCACATCAAGCAGCCTGAGCGGATCATGCAGGCGCTGCCCGATCAGCCTTCGTACGCGCCGACGCAGGTCCGCGAGATCGCGGCCAATATTCTGCTGTTCCAGCGGGCGAACGGCGGCTGGCCGAAGGACTACGACATGCTGGCGGTCCTGACCGATGAACAAAAGAAGCTCATTCGTGACACGCATGCGCAGGCGGATACGAGCTACGACAACCACAACACGCATCCACAAGTCAACTACCTGGCTCGGGCGTATGCGCAACTCGTCGACCCGGCTTATCGCGCGGCGTGCGAGCGGGGCCTGGATTTCATCCTGGCGAGCCAGTACGAGCACGGGGGGTTTCCGCAGCGCTGGCCGAATGCGAAAGGCTACGCCGCCCACATCACGTTCAACGACGGTGTCATGATGGGCATCATGGACGTGTTGCGCGCGGCCTTCGTGCGAGATCCGCATTTTGCCTGGCTGGATGAGGCGAGGCGGACGCGCGTCCGCCATGCCGTCATTCGGGGAACGCATTGCCTTTTGCGCTGCCAGATAACCGTGCAGGGCGCGCTCACCGGCTGGGGACAGCAGCACGACGAGAAGACCTTCGAGACGGCGAGCGCCCGCACGTTCGAGCTCGCCTGCATTTCGCCGGCGGACACGACGGATATCGCGCGGTTTCTGATGACAATCCGTCCTCCGGCGCCAGAAATCGTGCGCGCGGTCGAAGGTGCGGTGACGTGGTTGCAGCAGGTGCAGTTGAAGGGGATTCGGACGGCCCGCGTGTCCGCTCCCCGCGAGGAATTCTTCCGGCATGACACCGAGCACGACGTCGTGGTGGTGAACGATCCCGCGGCCCCGCCGCTGTGGGCGCGGCACTACGAGGTGGGGACGAATCGGCCGATTTTCGCGAGTCGCGATGGCATCAAGGTGTATTCGCTGGCCGAGGTCGATCGGGAGCGGCGCACGGGCTCCGGCTGGTATGGCGACTGGCCCGCGAAGCTGTTGGAAGTCGACTATCCAAAATGGCGCGCGCAGTTGCCGCGCTGACGGTGGGGAACCATCTTGCTGGCCGTGTTCGCCCTATGAAAATGCCCGTACTCTTCCTGGCCCTGGCCGCCTCGGTCTGCGCCCAATCCGAAACCCTCGATCTCGGCCCGCGGCGGCAGCTGACGCTTTATCTCGTCGGTGATTGGAAAGTAGATACGACGCATTTTGCGCGGCAGGGGACCATGATCATCAACCCGGCCAAGGAGTCCGTGAACGCCTCGTGCACGCTCACCGTCACTTTTCCCGAGGTCGATCGATTCGACACGAAGGGCAGGTTGAAGCTGCGGGTCGAAGCCGATTGCTATGGCGCGGCCGAAGGCTCGGTGGAGGGAAAGGCGGTGGCGCGGGAGTTCAACGTGGCGGCCGGCTTCGGGTTTTATTGCAGCTTTACGGACCCGGACCTGCGCGGAAAACCGCCGGAGAAGGGCAACTACACTCAGCTTCTACGTCCAAGTAACCCCTTCGCCGCGCTCTCCATCAAGGACACCTTTTGACTCATGACTTGGAATACGCCCGTAATGCCCCGTTCAATGGCCGACCGCACGGGCCGCGCTGGCCGACTCAAGCGCACGCTGCGCTGGGTGCGAATCGCGGCTGGGCTGTGGTGCATCGCACTCGGCGGTACAAGTGCGCCCGCGGCGAGTGCTCCGTCGAAACCGAATGTCCTGTTCATTGCGATCGACGATCTGCGCACCGATCTCGGCGCGTTGGGAGTCGCGCATGCGAAAACGCCGAATCTCGATTCGTTCGCTGCATCCGGACGGCTGTTCACCCGCCATTATGTGCAGGTGCCGACCTGCGGCGCCTCGCGCTGCTCGCTGCTGCGCGGCGAGTATCCGGATCAGCCGATCCACGTAAACAACAACGCCATCAAGGCGACGCAGGCCGATTGGGGCGCGCGGAGCCTGCCGGGCTGGCTGCGGCAGCATGGCTATCAGACGCTGGCGCTGGGCAAGATTGGCCACTATCCGGGCGGGCTCACGGGAAAAAATTGGGCGGAAGGTCCGGAGGAATTGCCCGGCGCCTGGGACCGTTGCTGGATCCCCGATTCACCGTGGAAAACGGGCGAGGCGATTATGCATGGCTACGCCAACGGCAGGCCGCGCATACCGGGTCAGACGCCGCCGCTGGAGCATGTCGATGGGCCGGACGAATTGTATCCAGATGCCTGGGTCGCCCGTGATGCGGTGGCGACGCTGCGCGAATTGGGACAGTCGAAAACGCCCTGGTTTTTTGCGGTGGGGATGTTCAAGCCGCATCTGCCGTTCGCTTCACCGAAACGCTGGTTCGATCTCCATGCCAACAGCCGGATTCCGCCACCGGCGGCGTCCACGCGGCCGCCGGAGCCGACGGGCTGGCACAAGAGTGGCGAGTTGCGGAACAATTATCGCGCGCCCAACGGCCGTGATCCCGACACTGACGAAGAGTACGCGAACGAACTGCGGCAGGCCTACGCCGGCGCGGTCAGCTACATGGATGCGCAGGTGGGCCGCGTGCTCACGGCGTTGCAGGAACTTCGCCTCGAGCAAAACACGGTGGTGGTCATCTGGAGCGACCACGGGTTCCTGCTCGGTGAGCATGCCATCTGGGGCAAGCATTGCCTCTACGAGCGGGCGCTGCGCTCGCCGCTGATGATCCGGTATCCCGGCCTGCCGAAGCCGGGCGCGACGTCGGACGCCATCGTCGAGACAATCGACATCTTTCCGACGCTGGTCGATCTCTGCGCGTTGCCGGCGCCCGCGGCGCTCGACGGACGGAGCCTGCGGCCGCAGCTGGCGAATCCGCAGGCGCCGTCGAAAAAGGCGGCGCATAGTTACTGGACGGACGGCCAGCGGACGATTCGCACGGAACGCTGGCGGCTGATCGCGCATCCCGGCAAGGGCCAGAATGGCGGGGTGGGGATCGAGCTGTTCGATCTTCAGGCCGACCCCGATGAGTTGCGGAGTGTCGCGAGTGCGGAGGCGGGAGTGGTTAAGCAACTGCTCGCACAACTCGATCAGGTGCCGAATCCATTTGCGGGAGACGCGCCGCTTCCGGGCAAGAAGAAGAACGCGGACAAGAATCAGTCGGACAATTAACCATGACCATGCATGCATTCGTTTTTCTTCCTCTGGCGGTTCTTTTCGCCGCGGGTTCGGCCGCTGCGGCCGCCGACCGGCCGGCGGCGCGGCGCCCGAATATCGTGCTCATGGTGGCGGATGATCTGGGCTGGGCGGATCTGGGCTGCTACGGCGTGAAGGATATCCGCACCCCGGAAATCGATCGGCTGGCCGCGCAGGGCACCCGTTTCACGCGTTTCTATTCGAACGGCCAGGAATGCTCACCCACCCGGACGGCACTCCTGACCGGCAGGTATCAGCAACGAGTCGGGGGCCTCGAATGCGCGATCGGCATCGGCTCCGTCGGGCGATACGATGATGCGATCCGGCTGGCGGCGCAGCACGAACTCGGGCTGCCCGCGACGGAGACCTCGATCGCGCAGCTCCTGAAGGCTGCGGGTTACGCCACCGCGCTGGTCGGGAAGTGGCATCTTGGATACGAGGACAAGTTCTCGCCGAACCGGCACGGTTTCGATCACGCGCTGTACTGTGCCGGCGGCGGCATGGACTATTTCCACCATGTCGAAGATCCGCCCACTTATACGCCGGTGCTGCGGCTCGATGGAAAGACGATCACTCGGCGGGGCTATTTTACCGATGTCGTGGCGGACGACGCGATCAACTGGATGCGCGGCCATGTCACGCGCAACGCTGCCCAGCCATTCTTTCTCTATGTGCCGTTCACCGCGCCGCACAGTCCATTCCAGGCCCCGGACGAAGAGGATCCCAAACCCCTGCCAGCCGACTCGCTGCGCTGGAACCAGAGCAAGGCTCCGCCGGAGGTTTATGCGGCGATGATCGAGCGCCTGGATGCCGCGGTGGGACGGATCCTCGCGGCGCTGAAGGATCCGGCACTGGTTGAAAACACGGTGGTTGTCTTCACGAACGATAACGGCGGCACGGCGAGCGCGCGGCCGACCGGGCTGAGAGGGCAGAAGGGCACCACGTATGAGGGCGGCGTGCGCGTGCCGTGCATCGTGCGCTGGCCATCGGTTCTGCCGGCCGGCGCGGAGTACAAATTTCCTGCAATGATGTTTGATCTGACAGCTTCGATCGCGCGGATGGCGGGCGTCGCGCCGGCGGCCAGTCGAAGCTTCGATGGGATCGACATCCTGCGTTATGCGGAAACGGGTGCGGCGCCGCCGGCCCGCGCGCTGTTCTGGCGCGGACGCCGTGGTCTGCGCACCTGGCGGGCGGTGCGCGAGGGCGGCTTGAAATATGTTTCTCGCCAGGATGGCGACGCGATCGAGGAATGGCTGTTCGATATCGAACGCGATTCAGCGGAGGAGAATAATCTGCTGAGCGCGCGGGCAGGGGACGCCACGCGGCTGAAGGCCAGGCTGGCCGCATGGGAAGTCGAAGTCCGGCCGACGCGATAGTTCGGTCACAATGCGTTTACCGGCGGGCCGGGAAATTTACTGCCGACAAACCCAGAGTTGAACCGCGAATGGACGCCAATAGACGCGAATTCAAGCAACGCCCTCCTCAGCATCGCTGGGGCATTCGCGTTCATTCGCGTCTATTCGCGGTTAAAAATCAGGCGATCGGTTTTCGTCCGGTTGCGGCGCCGCCGCGCTGAGTCCCTTCGCGGCAAAGGCCGGTTTGCTCTCTAATCCATCGTTCGGGTCGCTCGCTATAGCACGAAATCCTGCGGTGCGATGAGCAGCACGAACTCGCCCTTGAGGTTCGCCCTGGCCAGCCGCGCCTGCACATCGGAGGCGCGGCCCACAAAAAACGTTTCGTGCAGCTTCGTCACTTCCTTCGCCACACAAATCACCCGGTCAGCCCCCAGCGTCGCCACGATCTCGTCGACCGCCTTGTCGATCCGATGGCAGCTTTCATGGAGCGCCAGCGTGTATTCAAATTCACGGTACTTGCCAAAAAACGTAATCCGCGCGGCACTTTTTGGCGGCAGAAATCCAATGAACAGGAATCCGTTCGTCGGTAGTCCGCTGGCGCTGAGCACGGCAACGAGGGCACTGGGACCCGGCACGGGCACCACCGGACTTCCGCGGCGCC
>JBBRCR010000565.1:0-5318 GCA_038204695.1 Opitutales bacterium
TCCGTCCTCCGTCCTCAGTCGCCCGTCGCCCGTCGCCCGTCCTCCGTCGTCCGTCCTCCGTCCTCAGTCGCCCGTCGCCCGTCGCCCGTCGTCCGTCGTCCGTCCTCCGTCCTCAGTCGTCCGTCCTCAGTCCTCCGTCCTCCGTCCTCCGTCGTCCGCCGTCCGTCGTCCGTCCTCCGTCCTCCGTCGTCCGCCGTCCGTCGTCCGCCGTCCGTCGTCCGTCCTCAGTCGTCCGTCCTCCGTCCTCCGTCGCCCGCCGTCCGCCGTCCGTCGTCCGTCCTCCGCCGTCTGTCGTCTGAAAATTCGCCCCCGGCGATTGGCATTCGATCACGAGCAACTGCATGGTTACAAACCGTCTGCCCTATTCACGCACCTTGATCAACCGATGTATCTCCATGCGCTCGCCACCGCCCTTCCCGAAGCCGCTTTCACGCAGAAGCAGTGCTGGGAATTAGTGCAAAACTCGAACGTCCGGCTTCGGTTAAAAAAAAGGTCGATGCTGATCCTGCAGGCCATCCTGCGCGGAGAGCACGGGATCGACCGCCGGCATTTTGCGGTCAGGAACGTGGAAGGTGTTTTCGATCTCACGCCGGATGAGCTCAACGCGATCTTTCGCGTTGAGGCGCCGCAACTCGCCGGCCGTGCGCTCACGGCGGCATTGCAGCAGGCGAACATTCGCGCCGACGAGATCGATGCGCTGCTGATCTGCACCTGTACCGGTTATTTGTGTCCCGGGATCACCAGCTATGTCGCCGAGCAACTCGGCCTGCGCACGGACACTTTCCTGCAGGATTTGGTCGGGCTCGGTTGCGGCGCGGCCATTCCGACGATGCGCGCCGCCAGCCACGTGCTCGCCGCACAACCCGATGCGATCGTCGCGTGTGTGGCGGTGGAGGTGTGCTCCGCCGCGTTTTATCTCGACGATGATCCCGGAGTGCTCATCAGCGCATGTCTCTTCGGAGACGGCGCGGCGGCGAGCATCTGGCGGGGACGGCCGGGACCGACGCAGCTGCGCGCGTTTGAATTTCGCACGGCGCATTTTCCCGCCCTACGCGACAAGCTTCGCTTCGAACAGCGCGGCGGCAAGTTGCGCAACCTGCTCGATCGCGCCGTGCCGGAACTCGCGGCCGACGCAGTGGGCTCTTTGTGGCGCGAACGAGGCGAGCGACCGGTCGCGCGCGTGGTGGCGCACACCGGAGGTCGCGACGTTTTGGAAGCGCTTGCGCCAGTGGTGGCCCCGCACTCGCTCGATGCCAGTGCGCGCGTGCTGCGCGAATGTGGCAACATGAGCAGCCCGTCCGTGCTGTTTGCGCTCGAGGAAACCTTGCGCGAGAAGCCGTCCAACGGTGACGGCGATCTGTGGCTCGTGAGTTTCGGAGCGGGATTCAGCGCGCACAGTTGCCGGATCGGGCAGGGGTAGGCAGCTTGCGCGCCCGCGGCGCCACGAAGCGGTGGAGGGCCGTTCCCATTTCGCTGCGCGGCCAATCAAATGAGGCTCGACATTCGCCCCTTCACCTTTGAGCACGAGCAGCACCATGACGGCCCAACTCGATGCTCTTGTCCTTTATTGCGACCGCCGAACCCGGCGCAGCGATTTCCATGATGCGCCGGGCGCCTTCAACGGTCTCCAGGTGGCCAACAACGGCCGCGTGACCAAGATCGGCGCGGCGGTGGATGCCGGAGTCATGCCGTTTCAACGCGCGGCGGCGCTCGGAATCGATTTTTTGATCGTACATCACGGGATGTATTGGGACATGCCCAAGCCGCTGGTCGGCCACGTGTACGAGCGGGTCTCGACGTTGATCCGCTCCAACTGCGCTTTGTATTCGAATCATCTGCCGCTCGACGGTCATCCGCAGATTGGGAACAACGCGCTGCTTGCCCGGCAACTCGGGCTCAAGCCGACGCGCCCTTTTCTCGTCCGCGACGGGGAGGCGATTGGGTGCATTGCCGATGCGCCGATGTCGCGCACGGCGCTCCGGAACAAGCTTCAGAAGCTGTATCCGCGGATGGTGGCGATCGAATGCGGCCGGATGACGCCGGGCGCGGTCGCCTTTTGCAGTGGGTCGGGCAACAGCGCCGTGCCCGAACTGATGGCGGCGGGCGTCGACACTTTAGTTACGGGCGAGTTGCGGGAAGAGTGGTTCACCCGTGCGCAGGAGGAGAAACTGAACCTGTATTTGTGCGGCCATTACGCCACGGAGGTCCACGGTGTGCGGGCGCTCGCCGCCGAGCTGGCGAAGAAGTTCAAGCTGCCGTGGGAATTCATCGGGACGAATAATCCGCTGTAAGCGCCCGGCGCGACGGGCCGGCGCGCGGACGCGTTATTCCTATTCCGCGGAAATCGGGTACGTGACCGATGATGGCGGCCGGAATTTGCGGCCACATCAGTCCGGTGCGTGCGATTCGATGTCCCGATCGGGACATCGAAACGCATCACCCTCGGCCACTCCGCGGTAACGAGCGCCAGCGCGTGGACGCAGCTACCCTCGCTCGATCGCAATCTCCACTCGCTGGCGCTCGCAGTCACGAATGCGCTCACCGCGCCGTCCACTTTCATCGTGTGCGCCGCTGCTGGTTCGTTTATCAGCGGATGCATGAACCCGGCTCTCCTCCTCGGCGTTTCACTGGTGCTCCTGCCGGTCTGTTGTGCCCAAGTGGCGGATACGCTACCCGGCACGGCACGGCTCGGGTGGAATGAACTGGATCTTTCCACCCGGTTGATGGACGGCGCGCATGCGTTCGTAGATCGTAAGCTCGCCGAGTCGGCGGGCAAACGCCGGCAGCACTGGTCGCGCGACGCATCCTCCCCGGCCGCGTACGTCCGCTCGGTTGAACCGAACCGCGAACACCTGCGCACGATCATCGGGGTGGTGGATCCCCGGCTCCCGGCCAACATGGAGCGCTTCGGCGATGACGCGAATCCCGCGCTCGTGGCGGAAACGGCGCGCTACCGTGTATTTCAGGTGCGATGGCCGGTGCTCGAGCGACTCTGGGGCACGGGGTTGCTGGTGCAGCCGAAAGACGCGGTAAAGGGCCGGGTGGTGATGGTCCCGGACGCGGGGCAATCTCCGGAGGAGTTGATCGGCCTGACGTCCGCGGCGTCGGTCTCGTCCACCGCCGGCGTCGGTGCCCGTGCGGCAGCGCGGCTCGCGGAGAATGGATTCGAGTTGGTGATCCCCGTGACGATCCGTCGCGAGAAGATGACGCCGCGCGATGGCGTGCCAACCAATACGGATCAAACGCACCGCGAATGGATTTACCGGCAGGCTTTTCACCTGGGCCGTCATGTGATCGGTTACGAAGTGCAGACGGCGCTCGCGGCGGTGGACTGGTTTCGAGCGCGCGATGGTGCCAGCGCGAAAATCGGCCTCTGCGGCTATGGCGAAGGGGGGGCTGGTGGCGTTCTACGCGGCGGCGATTGATCCGCGAATCGATGCGGTGCTCGTCAGTGGCTATTTCAATTCGCGGGAAAAAGTCTGGAGCGAACCGATCTATCGAAACGTGTGGTCATTGCTGCGCGAATTTGGGGATGCGGAAATTGCTTCCTTGATCCTGCCGCGCGGCCTCGTGATCGAACACAGCGCGGTCGGCGCCGTGAGCGGGCACAAGGGTGAGATTCAGCCGATTGCGCTGGCGGCGGTGCAGGCGGAAATCGCGCGGTGCGCGGAGCTGACGACGCTGGGCCGGCCCGAGTTGGTCAGTGGCACGAATGGCGGCGTGGTGGGGCCGTTCTCGGATGACGCGTTGGCGGCATTCGCGCGAAAGTTGGGAGTCGTTAATCTAAATTCGGCGGCGGGTGAGCGGCCCGTGGAGCGTCGCTCGGCTTTTGATGCGGCGGTGCGCTACGCCCGGTATTTTCGCGAGACGGAAGCGCACGTGCAGACGCTGCTGCGGCGGGCCGATGACGTGCGCGAGCAATCGTTCATGTTGAAAGTGATGCCCGAGTTGGGCGGTGGCGGATGGACGACTGAACGCCGGCTCCCCACGCATTCGCCGGAGAGATTTGTGGCAGGTGCGAAAGCGTACCGTCGGCAGTTCTCGGAGGAGGCGATGGGAAAATTCGATCAGTCGCTGCTGCCGTTCAATGCGCGCAGCCGCAAGGTGGCCGAGACAAACGCGTGGACGGCCTACGATGTGGTGCTGGATGTTTATCCGGAAATGTTTGCCTGGGGCGTGCTGGTGCTGCCGAAGGATCTGCGGCCAGGCGAGCGCCGGCCGGTGGTGGTGTGCCAGCACGGCCGCCATGGGCTGCCGCGTGACACAATTGATGGCGACAAGACGGCGTATAACAATTTCGCGGGGGTGCTGGCCGAGCGCGGGTTCATCACGTTTGCGCCGCACAATCTGTATCGCGGGGAGGACCGCTACCGCTGGCTCGACCGGAAGGCGAACGCGATCAAGGCGACGCTCTTCTCGTTTATCATCGCACAGCACGACCAAATTCTCCGCTGGCTGGACACGCTGCCGTTTGTTGATGGCGAGCGGATCGCGTTTTATGGGCTGAGTTATGGCGGCGAGACGGCGATGCGTGTGCCGACGATCCTGGAGAAATATTGCCTCTCGATTTGTTCGGGCGACTTCAACCAGTGGACGCGCAAGGTGGCGGCGACCGACCAGCCGTTCAGCTTCATGCATACGATCGAGTGGGAGATGCCGTATTGGAACTTGGGACACACGTTCGATTACGCGGAGATGGCTTATCTGATGGTGCCGCGGCCGTTCATGGTGGAACGTGGGCATCTGGATCGGGTGGGCCGCGACTCGTGGGTGGAGCACGAATACGCCAAGGTGCGATGGTTGTACGCGCAGCTCGGGCTCGCGGAGCGCACGGAGATGGAATTCTTTCAGGGTGGGCACAGCATCAACGGTGAAGGCACGTTTGCGTTTCTGGCGAAGCACCTGAATTGGCCGGCGAAGCCGTAGGGTTTTGTGGGAAGTGGGGTGCTCCACCCCCGCGCGGAGGTGGATCGAATCGGGGGAAACCGCGAGCGGCTGTCGTGATGCGGTTGGACGTAGGCATGGCGCGAATGACCGCTGTTTCACAACCCGACCGGCTATAAGGGACAGGCCACGTTCCCGAAGGGACAGGTCAATCAGGCCATGCACACTTTCCTGAAGGGACAGGTCAATATACCCCAATTTGGGTATTCCGGGCCCTCGCGATCCCGCATTGGAGCCTAAGTCTGGCCTGGTGAGACACGCGCGAATCAAGGTTTCGACCGCAGAAAGCGAAGCGGCTTATCACTGCGTCACCCGCACGGTGAACGGAGAGTGGCTCTTCGACGACGTGGCAAAAGAGGTGCTGCGCCGGCAGC
>JBBRCR010000566.1:0-5308 GCA_038204695.1 Opitutales bacterium
GCGAAGTTCGTCGATCATTCACCTTTCTACCAACAGGAGCAGATCGCGGCGCGCTCCCGGGTTGAAATTGACCGACACAAAATGGGCCGCTGGTCGGCCGAGGTGGCGGAGCAGATGAAGCCGCTTTACCGGGCGCTCAAAGCCGAGTTGGTCCAGGGCCGCTATTTGCAAGGAGACGAGACCCACGTGGATGTGCTCGATCCGGAGCGGCCGGGGGCCGCGAGGAAAGCGTGGCTTTGGACGTACTATGGGCCGGAAAATCCGGCCCAGGCCGTCGTCTTCGAGTTCCACCTGTCCCGGGGCGAGGACAGCCCAAAGAAGTTCCTGCCCGCCGATGGGCAGGGTGTTTTCCAGTCCGATGGCTACATTGTCTACGAGTCGATCCGCAAGGAGCGCCCAGGACTACGCCAAGGCCGGCAACTGGCACGCCTCCGAGCAATATTGGGAAAGCGCGAGTTCATGGCATCGGATGAACAGGGACGAAGCCGCGTCCCTGCGCTGTCTCACGGCGGCGGCCGAGTGCAACGTTTCCGCTGCCGAGTCCAACGTGACCGGCCCGAAACGTAGTTACAGCTTCGCCTCATTCTGGATGGGCAAAGGGCTCGAAGGATTGCGGCGCGCCAAGGCCGATCCGGCTCGCATCGTCCAGGTGCACCGGCGGTTCCTCGAACTGCAAAAACTCGCTCTGACCCAGATGGGGCCGATGAACCTCAACTTGGACGAAATCCCCGGCTTTCGCGACAACGAGCGACTGCCCAGCAGGCGGCAGCCGACCACGTGCGGGGGCATCCGTTCGAGCTGGCCCTCGGCCGCTTCGCTCACGTGTCGCACGCCACCAATTTCGCGGCGCTCAAAGCTCAGCTCCTGAAACAGTCGGAGACGACCATCTTCGATAAGATCATAACTCAAACGGCGGTCGATCGCGGAGGAAAAACGGCCGATACGTTGGACCCGTCGAGCGTCGGCGGACCGCTGGACGGCGAGGCCTTGCGAAAAAGGATGGTTCAAATGGCCAGCGAGGTTCAATGGCCGTTGCAGGTGACCTGGAACATCGAGCCTGCGCGGCTCGCGTTCGTGGCGGAGCATTCGGTGCGCCGGGACAGCCTGCGATTTCTCGTCAGTTTCAACCCCTTCATCCCGGAGGGACACGAGGGGATCTACCTGCGGGGGATTCAGGCCGGCTTTCACGGCGACTGGCTGGTCGCCATGCACCTCCTGATCCCGCAGGTGGAAGCCTCGATCCGGCTCGTCCTGCAGCAGGCGAACGTCGTCACCTCGACGCTCGAATCCGACGGCACGCAAAAGGAACGGGACCTGAACCAACTACTGTGGATGCCGGAGGTGGAAACCATCTTCGGGCCGGACATCACGTTCGACCTACGCGGCATCCTGATCGAGCGCTTCGGCCACAACATGCGGAATGAATCCGCGCACGGCTTGATGCCGGAAGGAGCATTCTACGGAGCGGCTTCGGTTTTCCTGTGGTGGCTGATTGTCCACCTGTGCTGGCGGGGTTATGCCTTGGCCGCGGCGTCGCCGCCGGGGCCGCCCAAGCCTCCGGCGACCTGAACTCAACCACTCACGTCCTCTGCCGGGAATATTCGAAGAAGACTTTCGCCCGCGCATACAATTCGTTCACCCGCGACTCCTTCGAGAGGATGCCATCGTAATAGGTCGCGAGCGTGACGTAGTCCACGTCCAGAAAATCGTTGGTAGCCGCGGCGTCCTTCAGCGATTCGGCGCCGTGCGACTCGAACCATCCGAAGATCGACAGTTGATACATCATGACGAGCCGCGCTCCGAGAGCGTAGGCGAAGAACAGCTCTTTGGCCTGCTCTTCGCTAAGTCCCTTGGTGGCCATCGCGTCACGGTAGGCTACGAAGGACGAGAGATAAATAAACTCGTAGAGTGCGTCCGTCATCCGGCCGTTGCGCGCGTCTGCCCGCAACGCTTCGGGTAACTGTTTACGAAGGACCCCCACCGCCCCGACCAGCGTGGTCTTGTGTAGCGGCGTATCGATCCGCTGGGCGCGGGCGACCGCGACTTGCTTCTGGACCACCCCCACTTCCAGCGGAAACGTGGTGCGTTTCCCTTCGGAGAACCCCTTGATCTCGGCCAAGAGCGCGCGGAGTTCCGCGGTCAGCCGCGCATCGGTTGCGCTCTCGATGGGCTTTTTCGAGGCGATCTCCTCCCGGATCAGTTCTCCGGTTCCCGCGGTGACGATCGCCTGCTGCGGAAAATCTTTCAAGACCTCGGACGAGCGCTTCGCCGCGTAAACCGGATCGGTCCCTTTCAGCATTTCGAACAGAGCCGTGTCAGTCACAACCGCGACGTTGTCGGGCGAGGCCGAGAGGTGAGTTTTGAGCGCCAGGTCCGGAAGGCGAAACGAGTTCTGATCAATGACGAGCTTCATTAATACGGAGGCTGACTTCACCCCTTGCGTGCCGCCGACGCTTCCTGGACCGGTGCCAGTTCGTCATTCTGGACGGTAAAGACAATGTCCGCCCCTTCACCGATTTCACCAGCGATCAATGCACGCGCCAGTTTGGTCTCAATGGTGCGCTGGAGAAAACGCTTCAGTGGACGTGCCCCGAAGACCGGGTCGTAACCCTTTTCGGCGACCCACTCCTTCGCTTTCGGATCGAGCCTCACCGTCACGCGCCGCTCCGCCAAGCGCTTGTTCAAGTCGGCCAGCAGCAGGTCCACGATGCTCGTGATTTCTTCCAGCGTGAGCGGCTTAAAGAGGATCGTTTCGTCAACGCGATTGAGGAATTCAGGGCGGAACGATTTCCGCAGCTCGGCCATCACGCTTTCCCGCACACTGTCCGGGATCGAGTCGCCGTGCACTCCCTCCAGGAGAAAGCGCGAGCCGATGTTCGAAGTCATGATGATGACCGTGTTCTTAAAATCGACCGTGCGCCCCTGCGCGTCGGTCAGCCGTCCATCATCCAGCACCTGCAACAGAACATTGAATACATCCGGATGCGCCTTCTCGATTTCGTCGAAAAGGATCACGGCGTACGGCTTCCGCCTCACGGCCTCGGTCAACTGCCCGCCTTCGTCGTAACCGATGTAGCCCGGCGGCGCCCCAATCAACCGCGCCACGCTGTGCTTCTCCATGTATTCGGACATGTCGATCCGCACCATCGACGCCTCGGTATCGAACAGCGTTTCGGCCAGCGTCTTCGCCAGCTCCGTCTTGCCCACGCCCGTGGGTCCGAGAAACATGAAGCTGCCCACCGGTCGCCGCGGATCCTTGATGCCACTGCGCGCGCGAAGAATCGCGTTGGTGACGAGCGTCACCGCTTCGTGCTGGCCGATCACCCGCCGATGCAACACGTCCTCGAGTCGTAACAATTTCTCCTTCTCGCCCTCCACCAAACGCGTCACCGGCACGCCGCTCCACTTCGAAACCACCTCGGCGATTTCCTCCGGCGAAACCTCCTCCTTGAACAGCGTGGTTTCCTGCCGGCCTTTTTGCTCCAGTCGCTTCAACTCGGCCTCGAGCTGTGGCAGGCGCCCATGGCGCAACTCGGCGACCTTGTTCAAATCATAGGCGCGCTCCGCCTTTTCCATTTCGAGCCGCGTCGCATCGATCTGCTCGCGCAATTTCCGCGTGCGGTCCACCTGCGCTTTCTCCTTTTCCCAATGCAGCTTGATGCCCTTCGCCTGCTCGCGCGCCTCGGCCAGTTCCTTCCGCAGTGTCTGCAACCGGCGCGCGCTCGCCTCGTCCTTTTCCTTCGCGAGCGCCGTCTCCTCGATCTCCAGCCGCAGTACGCGCCGCGTGAGTTCGTCCAGCTCCTGCGGCATCGAGTCCATCTCGGTGCGGATCATCGCGCACGCCTCATCCATCAGGTCAATGGCCTTGTCCGGGAGGAACCGGTCGGAAATATAGCGGTTCGACAGCGTGACCGCGCTCACCAACGCCGTATCCTGAATCCGGACACCGTGATGCAGTTCGAAGCGTTCCTTGATTCCGCGGAGGATGGAAATCGCATCCTCCACGCTCGGCGGCTCGACCAGCACCGGCTGAAAACGCCGCTCCAGCGCCGCGTCCTTTTCAATGTGCTGGCGGTATTCATCGAGCGTCGTCGCGCCGATGCAGTGCAACTCGCCGCGCGCGAGCATCGGCTTGAGCAGATTGCCCGCATCCATCGCGCCCTCGGTCTTGCCGGCACCGACGATCAAATGGAGCTCGTCGATGAAGAGAATAATCGCGCCGTCGCTCTGCTTGATCTCCTGGAGCACGGCCTTGAGCCGCTCCTCGAATTCACCGCGGTACTTTGCGCCGGCCACGAGCGCGCCCATATCGAGCGCGAAAATGGTCTTGTCCTTCAACCCCTCCGGCACGTCGCCCCGCAGAATCCGCTGCGCCAACCCCTCGACGATGGCGGTCTTGCCCACGCCTGGCTCGCCGATTAACACCGGGTTGTTCTTCGTCTTGCGCGACAGGATCCGGATCGTCCGGCGAATCTCCTCATCGCGGCCGATGACCGGATCCATCTTTCCTTTGCGGGCCTGGGCGACCAGATCGATGCCGTATTTCTCCAGCGCCTGATACGTCGCCTCGGGATTGTCGGTCGTGACGCGTTGTGAGCCGCGGACCTGTTTCAGCGCGGCGAGCACCGTCGTTCGGTCGAGCGAGAAACTCTTGAACAACTTCTTCAGCACATCCGGCTTGCCGACGTCGACGAGACCGAGAAACAGGTGTTCGACCGACACGTATTCATCCTTGAGCTTCTCCGCTTCCTCCTCGGCGCGCGTGAGCACCTCGTTCACCGCCTGGGTGACATAAACTTTGGATCGATCAACACTACCCGACACTTTCGGCAGGCGCTCGAGCTCACGCTCCAACGCGAGTTCCACGGCGCTTGGCGCGATGTTCATCTTGTTAAGCAACCCGGGCACGATACCGCTTTCCTGCCGCAGCAGCGCGGCGAGCAGATGCAGCGTGTCGACCTCGTTGTGCGACTGGCGGCGGGCGATGTTCTGCGCCTCGGTCACGGCCTCGCGGGACATCTGGGTGAGTTTGGCGAAATCCATAAGGGCCACCCTCGCAGGCGGCGCGCCAACTTACCCCAGCGCCTCTCCGTCGGCAACCGCGTCCGCGGTGTGACGGCTGCGGTCAACCTGACGCGCGACCGCGACAAAGTGACCGCGCGCGCGTCGCACGGCTTACACCAGCCCGAATTTTTCACACCGCGGCAACGCCGCAACCAAAGGAGACGGTCGGATAAGACACTGAGGTCACAGAGGACACTCGATGAAGAACGCGAGACTCGGAAGACTTCGGAATCTTCCGCGTCTT
>JBBRCR010000567.1:0-5291 GCA_038204695.1 Opitutales bacterium
ACGGTTTGGGATTCGCTGTAGGACAGCGGCACGCCGCCCTGGGCCACGGATACGGTCGGGGCCGGATTGGTCCCCGTCGTTGCCGTCCGGGTCAGGCTGCCGTTCTTGTCGATGTAATACGTCGCCTGGCCGCCGATCGAGAGCACCGAGTTGGGTGTGATGCGCCAGTCGGCCTTCAGGCTGGTCGATTCGCGGTTGTACCATTTCGGTGCATCGTTGAGCGAGTGCTGCTGGAGGAACGGTCGGGAGGGCGAAGTGCCCGTGTTCGCGGCGGTCGCGTTCCACGTCATCCCCGAGACGTTGCTCGTTCCACTGCTTCGAGTGAAGGCCGGTGAACACGATGCCGAAATTCTTCGTGATCGGCAGCGTGAGATCGAAGTCGAAGCCGGGTTTGATTCGGTAGATGTATTGCTCGCACGGATACGGCTGCTTCTCGATCTGCATGCCGTCGCTGCTCGCCGAGATGAACCCGCGGTAGTTGAACTGGGTCTTGCTGCGCTCGAATGCGCTCTTGCTGACCATGTTCACCGTGCCGGAAATGCCGTCGGCGGGATTGGCGGGCGTCGGCACCTTCGTCACCTCGATGCGCGACAGGGAGATCGGAAGGGGTCATGAGTGAACTATGGACAGACGGCTTCGCCCGCATGCACGCTTTGTCGATAGTTCATACGTGACCCCTTTTTTCCGATCCACATCCGCGAAGGTGCGTTTTCTAGGGCAAGCGCAGCGATTGCGGGTCTTTGCGGCCGTCCCAGATGCGCACGACCTCGACCCATCGCTCGGCTTCGTTCACCTGATAAAAAATGAGCCAGTAACGATGCGAGAGTTTGCGCATTCCCGGCCGCCGCCGCACGGGCGCGCCGCGGCGTGGGAACAGGGCCAGCGACAGCGCCGCGTCGAGCAGTTCGTTGCCCAGCCGCAACGCGGCCTCGGGATTCTGGCCTTCGACGGCGATGAAGCGCACCGCCGCGCCGAGATCGTTGCGCGCCTCCTCGGTCAGGCCGACTTTGTAAGCCATGACGGAAGCTCCCGGCGCACGTCCTCCAGCGGGATCACGCCTTTCGCTTTCAGCGAGCGCAACCCCTCGTCGATGGCGGCGAGCATTTCCGGCGTCTCCTCGGCCGTCTCGTCCAGCCAGTGCCGCAGCTCCTCCCGCTCCGCCGGGTCGAGTTGCAGGATCGCCGATTGGATGTCCGCGAGCTTGGTCATGGCGACAACGTAGACGGCCGCGTTCATCCGGCAACGCCCTTTTCTCACGGATGGAAGCGGCGGTGCGCTTCCTTTAATTCGGTGATGGTGAGGTGCAGGTAACGCTCGGTCGTGGCGAGCGAGCGGTGCCCGAGTCGAGGACGGCTTTGGGGTCGGTCTTTTTATCGAAAGTCGGAAAAAGGGGTCAGGTTGCGGATAGTGATATAATCGGAAAAAGGAGTCAGGTTGCGGATAGTGATATTGTGTCGTTCGGCGGAAGTCGTCCGCGATCGAGTTTACAAACGTCAACATCCGCAACCTGACTCTTTCCGCATTTTCCGGCCCGGGGGACCTGCGGCCAGCGTCTCGGTCGCGGTGGCTGGGATGTAGCCGGCCTCGCTGAGGCCGGGCTCGGGTCTCAAGGCGCCGCGATCGCCGCCGCGGCGGAGCCGGCGGCGGTCGCAAAGTAGCCCTCATGGTAACTGCCCGGCTTCAGCGTCCGCAGGTGATCGACCTCGGGTGCAAGCGACCGGGCTGCGGGACCGAGGCAGCGCACGATTTGCAGCGCCTCGAGGCGCTCCGCATAGTCGCCATGGCGCAAGACGCGCCGCAGGACATCGAGGCCCGCCTCATCGGTGTCGCCCTGCCGGTGCAACATCCAGACCGCACTGAGCGCCACCGCCGAATCCTCGTCCCGCAGACGCGCCTGCAGCGCCGGCTTCATCCGCACCTCGTTCATCAGGCCCAAGCCAAGCACCGCCCAGTACCTCTCGGCGGCATTCCGCGAGCCCAGGGCCGCGGTCAACTCGGCGACTGCCCCTGCGCCTCGCTCCCAAGCCAGTGCGAGGTCCGGCAGCCGCGCGTAAGCCTCAGCTGGAATCGCCAAAGCGGAACCCGCCGCGGCCGCCAGCTTCAGTTGCTGCGATTCGGGCAACAGCCCGAGATCCTTCACCCGCACCTGCCACTCGCGCAGGGCAAGCCGGAATCGCTGGAGTTCCGCGGCGTGCATCGGATCGCGGGTGAGGTTGTTCACACAGTGCGGGTCAAAGCGCACGTCGTAGAGTCGTTCGGCCGCGGTCGTCTTCTCCAGCCAGTCGGCGGGCGGGCCCGTGAACCTACCTGCCCGATGCAGGCGCCGCGCGTCGATGAGCGCGGGATCGTCCTCGTGCCCGCGCATGGGCGGATGTTGCTCCCGATCCGGCCGGAAGGTCCGGATGTAATGCCAACGTCCGTCCCACACCGCCCGGTCCGTGAGGTAGGCGCCGTTCATCCGATCGCGGTGACCAAAGAGGAAGGCGGGCGGCGGCGCCCGATGCGCCCCGAGAAACGCCCGGCCGTGCCAGTCCGCCGGCGGCCGGAGGCCCGCCAGGCTTAGCAGGGTCGGTCCCAGATCCATCAGCGAAACCAACTCCGTCGCGACGCTGCCCGGCGCCGGCGTCGCCGCCCCGCGGAATTTCGCCGGGATCCTCACCACCAGCGGCACGCGCAGGCTCTGGTGGTAGACGTGGGACTTGACACGCGCGATGCCGTCGCCGTGGTCCCCGAAGAAGATAACAATCGTGTCCTCCGCGAGCCCGTCGCGCTCCAGGCGGTCCAGCAACTCGCCCGTGCGGAGGTCCGCCAGCGCGATATTGTTGTAGACGTTGGCGAGTTCCTGCCGCACCGCCGGCGTATCGGGGAAGTAGGGCGGCACCTGGACCTGCTCCGGCTGCACCACCACGGCGGGCGGCAATTGGCCCCGCTGTTTGGCGGCGGACTTCGCATTCATCGCCTGGCCTTGGTGCGACTCGGTGAAGTTATAGACCGCCAGCCAGGGCCGGCCCGCCGGGAAGTCCTTCCAGGTCAATCTTGCGCCGCCCGACTGATCCCAGGTTCCGGCGGGCGCGGTGAAATTGTAGTCGGTCTTGGTCGCGTTGTAGCAGTAGTAGCCCGCCTCGCGCAGGTAGGAGGGGAAACAGCGGAAATCGTCCGGCAACAGCACGGTGCTGCGCATGTGCTGGCTCCCGAGCGCGACCGCATGGCGGGCGGCGATGATCGACGAACGGCTGGGGGCACACACACCCGCCACGGAGTAGGCCTGGTCGTAACGAATCCCCGCGGCCGCCAGCCGATCCACCACCGGCGTGCGCGCCAGCGGGTCGCCGTAACACCCGAAACGGGGCGAGGTGTCCTCCCATGAGACGATCAGAAAACTCGGCCGGGGCGCCGCGGCGAAACCGGCGAGCGGCAGCAGCAGGACGGCAAGCAGGGATCTCATGGCGGAAGCCTGGCCCGCGATTAGAATGACCCCTTCACACCAAAGGTGAGCAGCGTGCCGTTGTCGGTGTCCTGCCTGTGCCGCGCATACGCCGGCGTCTCGTCGCCGTAGCGCACGAGCCGGTTCGTCGCGTTGAAAATGTTCTGGAAGTTCGTGAACACGGCCAGCCGCGCACTCACGCGGTACTCCAGCAGGAGGTCCAGGGTCGTGATCGCCGCGGAGTATTGCGCGCCGTTCGGCCCCAGCGCCGCCACCACGCTCTGCAACCGTTCGCCCCGGTAGTTCCAGCGGGCGATCGCCTTCGCGCGCTTGTGGTTGAAGTTGATTCCCCAATTCAACATCTCGGGTGTGAAACCGCCAAAGCTCGCGCGCTGGTTGCCGGACAGCGTGAGCTTCGAGCCGTTGACGAACACCTGGAACGGGCGGCCCCACGACCCGAGCACATGCAGCGGATGCTGGAAGTTGAATTCGATGCCGTCGGTGCGGGCGTTGCCCCCGTTGGTGCTCGTGAGGATCTCCCAGCCGAGGTACTGCGCATCGAGGTCGAGTTCCTGCAGATCCTGCGCGGTCGCGATCCGGGTGGTGTCGACGAAGAACTCCCGGATGTCTTTCCTGAACACCCCCACGCTGAACAGGCCGCCATGCGGCGTGTAGTACTCGAGGGAGACGTCGTAGTTCTTCGCCGACCAGGGCTTGAGGCCGGGGTTGCGGACGCTGATGCGGCCGTCGAGCAGGTTGGGATCATTGCTGGTATCGAGTTCCGTGACCGAGGTGTTCGGGATGATTTCCGTGAAGTCCGGCCGGCCGTAGGTGGCGGCAAACGAGGCACGCGCGAGGAGGTTGGGCCCGATGGCATAGGTGAGATGCGCGCTCGGGTAGTAGCCGTCGTAGTTGCGGTCCGCCGGCGCGCCACGCTCCTTGCGCACGAGAGCCAGTTCCTGCAGCGAGCCGACCGCCCCAGCCTCGGGCTTGCGGATCCGCGCGTCCGCGGGCGTCCGCGCAAAACTGCCGTCGGCGTTGCGCACCCAGACGGCCGTCGGGTCGACGAGCGGCCCGAGCCCGTTGATCGCGGTCGCCTCGCGCCTCACGCCCGTCAGCACGGTCAGCCGCGGCAGGGGCTGAAATTCGATTTGCCCGTAGAGCGCGTCGACGCGCTCCTGGATGTATTCCGAATTCGAGATCGTGAACGATGCCGTGCTCACCACCTGCGCCGGAGTCTGCGTGAAGATCGACTGGTCGGCCTGGTACGCGGCCCAGGCCTTGGTCACCGAGGGCCAGGGGATGCCCTTGAAACGCGCGTCGCGCTGCGTCTGGTACCGCGTGTGGACGAGGTACGAGAGATCCGCCGGCCCGGTGTAGGTCCACGTGCCGCTGTAACGGTGAATGTCGCGGGTCTGCGTCCGGCTGAGCCCGCCGGCCTGGACTGAAAACGGAAAACGGAAGAGCTTGAAGCGCCGGCGCACATCGAGCCTGCCGCTCTCGAACTCGTCCGAGAAGTCGCGGTTGGTGTTCGTGACATTGCCGATGCGGAAGTTGCGGATGTCGTTCATGTCGACCTCACGGTCGGAATTGTCGAAGAGTCGGATGGTCTGCGGCCCGATTCGGGTCGGATTCGAAAACTCCACGCGCACGGGCATGGCCAGGCTCACATCCAGGCCGCGGAAGCGGCCGGGATGGGCGTTGATGTCGCGGACGGCGCCGATCGACAGCGAGTAGTCGGCGCCGGCCTCGACCTTCCACACGCCATTGTCGAAACGGTAGCGCAGATTGGCGGCGCGGGTGCGGCCGGGTTGCTCAAAATCGGCGCCGCCCATCATCGTCATCGTGCCGCGCCCGGTCGCGCCCC
>JBBRCR010000568.1:0-5264 GCA_038204695.1 Opitutales bacterium
CCATCGACCTGTCTCGTGGATTCCCATCAATAAAGCGCACGCGAGTCGGGATTCTTTCGGTGAGGAGCAGCGATGCAAGCCCAACCTGACGGAAGCGGCGCGCTGCAACCAACCCGGTGCGCAGAAGTGTCATGCGACGACTGTACGTGCTCCGGAGGACTGAGCGCGAGTTTGCATCCTTCCACTGAGATAATTACGTCTGGTCAGCCTATGAACCAGCTGCTCCACGACGCTGCCACTCGCTCCATTCGTTACCTCGAAACCTTGGACTCCCGACCCGTCGCACCGAGTTCTGCCGCCGTCGCCGCGCTGCGAGGGTTTGATGAGCCGTTGCCCCAAGAGCCGACGGAACCAGGAGAAACCTTGAGGCTGCTCGACGAGTTGGGCTCGCCCGCTACGACGGCCATGGCTGGCCCGCGATTCTTCGGTTTCGTCATCGGCGGCACGCTGCCCGTCACGCTCGCCGCGAACTGGCTCGCGGGCGCGTGGGACCAAAACTCGGCCTTGTATCGTCCGACGCCGGGCACCGCGCATATCGAGGAAGTCGCGCTGCGATGGTTGCTCGACGTTCTGCGGCTGCCGCGCGAATCCGCCGGCGCATTCGTGACCGGAGCGACCGTGGCGAATCTCACCGCCCTCGCGGCCGCGCGCCATGTGGTATTGAAGCGGGCCGGGTGGAATGTGGAAGCGGATGGCCTCTTTGGCGCTCCACCGATCACCGTGATAATCGGAGCGGAGGCGCATCCCTCACTCACGAAGTCGCTCGGCATATTGGGCCTCGGCCGCAATCGCGTGACAAAAATCCCCGTCGACGCCCAGGGGCGGCTTCGGACCGAAGCTCTGCCGCGGATCAAGGGCCCCACGATCGTGTGCGCACAAGCCGGCAACGTGAATACCGGCGCGTGCGACAACGTCGCGGCGATCTGCCAACATGCGCACGCCGCCGGCGCCTGGGTGCACGTCGACGGTGCCTTTGGACTCTGGGCCGCCGCGGCGCCCTCGCGCGCGAACCTCGCCGGCGGTATTGACAAAGCGGATTCGTGGGCGACCGATGCGCACAAATGGCTCAACGTGCCGTACGATTGCGGGCTCGCGTTTGTGCGCGACGCGCACGCATTGAAAGCCGCCATGGCCATCACCGCGGAATATCTGCCGACGGAGGGCGGGCAGCGGAACCCGGCTGACTTCACGCCGGAGCTTTCGCGGCGCGCACGCGGAGTTGAAGTATGGGCAGCGCTGCGTTCGCTTGGACGGGCAGGCGTGGCGGCAATGATCGAGCGCAATTGCGCGCAGGCACGCCGATTCGCCGAACGGCTCGCGGGGGCCGGATTCGAGATTCTCAACGACCTTGTGCTCAACCAGGTGCTCGTTTCGTTCGGTGAGCCTGAGACCACGAAACGCGTGATCGAAGCGGTTCAGAACGATGGCACATGCTGGGCGGGCGTCACCGTGTGGCAGGGGCGGACGGCGATGCGGATCAGCGTCTCGGGATGGTCCACCACGGACGCCGACGTGGAGCGCAGCCTGGACGCGATCATCAGGTGCGCCGCGCGAAGCAAAGCCGTTTCGGCATCGCCCGCGTAGCCGCGCCCGCAACAGCGGCAACGAGGGCTTTCACGGGAGGATTGCCTCACGCGTGGGTTTGAACATCTACGTTCCCATGAGATTCACCCTCCTGCCGCTGTTTGCCCTCCCGCTGATCTTGGGGGACATGGGTCGGGCCGAGAGTGCGCCGCCGAAACCCAATGTGCTGTTCATCATCTCGGATGATCTCACCGCGACGGCCCTGTCCTGTTACGGCAACCAGACCTGTCGCACGCCGAACATCGATCGACTGGCATCGCAGGGCACCCGGTTCACCCGCGCGTATTGCAATGGCACCTACTGCGGCCCATCGCGCGCATCGTTCATGTCGGGTTATTATCCGCATGCGACCGGCGTCGTCGGCTACAACAGTCCGCGGCCCGCCATCGGCGATCGCGCCACCTGGTCCCAGCATTTCAAGAACGCCGGGTATTACACGGCGCGCGTGAGCAAGATTTACCACATGGGCGTGCCCGGCGGGATCGAGGAATTCGGCGATCCGAAGAAAAGCAACAATTTCGACGGCGCCGATGATCCCGCATCGTGGACCGAGAAATTCAACAGCCCCGGCCCGGAATGGAAAGCCCCCGGAAATGGGGAAAATCTCGAGCGCAATCCTGACGGCAAGAAGCCGCTGATCGGCAACAATACGTTGGTCGTGGTCGAAGCCGACGGGGACGATCTCGTCCACTCCGATGGCAAGTCGGCCGCCAAGGCAGTCGAACTGATCGGCAAACACGCGCCTCCGCGTAACGCGACCAAGGCGGGAGCCACGCCGCCGTTTTTTCTCGCCGTCGGCTTTGTCCGGCCGCACGTCCCGTTCGTCGCGCCGAAGGCGTACTTCGAGCCGTATCTGCCTTACGACAAGCTGGCGCTGCCACCGAAGATCGAGGGCGATTGGGACGACATTCCGAAGGCCGGCATCAACTACAAGACGAGTGTGAATATGCAGATGGACATCCGCCGGCAAAAAAAGGCGCTCGGCGGATATTATGCAGCCGTTTCGTTCATGGATGCGCAGGTTGGCAAGGTGCTCGAGGCGCTGCGGAAATCCGGCCAGGAAGACAACACCATCGTCATCTTCACCAGCGATCATGGGTATCACCTCGGTGAACACGATTTCTGGGAAAAGGTGAGCCTGCGCGATGAATCCTCCAAGGTGCCGCTCATCATCCGCGTGCCCGGCAAAAAGCCGGCGGTGTGCGATTCACTGGTTGAATTAATCGATCTCTACCCGACGGTTTCGCGTCTGGCCGGGCTGGAAGTACCCGGCCGGCTGCAAGGCAAGGACATCTCAGCGATGTTCGACCATCCGTCCCATGTCGTGCGCGAAGCGGCGTTCAGCGTTGCTCCGTCAACCAAGGGTTTTCTGCTCCGCGACGATCGCTGGGCCTATATCCAATACGGCGAGGATGCCGCGCAAGGGATCGAGTTGTACGACATCGCAGCCGACCCGAAGCAATACACGAATCTCGCACTGAAACCCGACTTTGCGCCCGTGGTGAAACAGATGAAAATGCGACTCGCCGCGAAATTGCTGTCGGTGCGGACGAACGACCTCCCGAAAAACTGAGTCTGCAGTCAGTCGAGCAACTCACGAGCGCGGCGACGGGAGAAAAGCAGACGGCTTGGAAGTGGCGCCGCGTCTCGGACCGGCGACGGTCGGACTCGAGACAACCTCACGTTGCTTCGGCCCAAAAAGCCGCTGGTCGGAGACGCGGCGCTACTGGCGGGACGCCATACCATTATACACAAGTCGCGCTGTCCCTGGGCGGGACGTCCATGCCACATCAAGCCCACGGGCGGGACGCCGTGCCACTCGAACCATCGAGCGGGAAGCCGGAGCCTGATTCAATTCGCTGTGCGGACCGTGCCCGGCGTGGCATGGGCGTCCCGCCCATGTTCTTCGTCCCACGGGCGTCCCGCCCGTGGCTGACGATGTGTGTAAAAATATGGCGGCACGCCCGTGCCATGCCGAGCCATTCGGCGCATAGCCCCAAGTGGTAAATCGAAATCACTCCAACTCGCTCAAGGCGTGCGGCGCGAAGAATGTCATTTGAGCCAGGCCCTTGCCGAAACCGTCACCGCCGCCCTTTGCGACCGCCGAGCGGAATCCTTCGCGTAGGATCCGTCGGTGTTCCTTGTTGCCCGTGAGCCGCGCCTCATACGCCATCGCCTCCACGCTCAGCATGAAAAGCCCGTATGATGTTTTCGATGACAGCGGACACGCGGTGTAGCGGAACGTCTTCACGTCCTCCTGCCAGCACTCGCGAATCATCTGATCGATGCCAATGGTGATCGCTCTGAGCACCTCCGGGTCACCGGTATGCCGGTGATATTGGGCGAGCGCACACAGGGTCAGACCTTCCATGAAGGGGACATTACCCTCGCAGCGCTGGTCCTTGTATTTCGTGTCGCGCTCCTGCCGGGTGCTGCCGGCCGGATGGAGGCAATGGTCACTGGCGAGTTTCACCACCCAGCCCCGCTGCGGATCCAGGCTCTGTTGCAGGGCCGTCCAGTTCCGCGTCGCGGCCTCGAGATACTTCGCGTCTCCAGTCGCTTCATACGCAGCGAGCACGAGGATGGTCGGCCAGCCGAGCGTGCGGATATGTGTGCTCACCTTCGCCGTCATCGCCGACGCCATCATGTCAGCCACGCCGAGCGCGACCTCCTTCGCACGCCGGTCGCCGGTGAGATGGTAATAATCGAGATCACCCGAAATCCAGACATGCCCGTAATTGGAACTGTGACCCATCTGATAGGGCAGTTCCACCGGCAGCGGTGCGTTGATGAAGTAACCGCCGGTGTGGTTCAGGCTGTGCAGCCAGATCTCACCGACCTTGGGCGGCAGGCCCCAGGGGTTCTTCAGGAGCGGGTTGACGGCGTGCACCACGTCGACGTCGATGTGATGTCGTGCCGCCTGGGCGCCGCGCGTGAAGAATCGCCGATCGCCGGTGCGGAAATACTGGAGAAACATCCCGCGCTGGAGGTCATATTCGAGATTGCCCCAGTTGACCTCCCGCTCGCCAAACCAGTCGCCAAAATTGAGCATGCCGTATTCGCGGATCGCCTCGCGCCGTTTGAGGTGGCCGGCCAGTGCACGGTCGAGCCACGCGTCGTATCCGAAAAACTGTTTCGGGTCAGCCGGCGGCAGCAAACCGGCGACGCGGGTGCCACTGAGGTAACCCGGTTCACACCGCGCGAGCAGCGGCTCCTCCGCGGCATCAAAAAACGTCTCCAGCACTCCCGGAGCCGGCGCGACCGCAAAGAAGTTTACCCAGAATTCGTGGGTCTTGGCCACGCCCACCTTGAAGGTGTGGGTGCCGCGGCGCAGCGCATAATACAGCTTGTTTTCGTCGCCGAGCGACTGGCCGTCATACCGCCCCGCTGGAAGTTCGGGACACAGCCCGAGCGTGACGGTGGCGCCCCGCACCTCGATCGACTTTGGCCAGTGTTGCCAGAACTCGCGGAGGCCAGCGGCGAAACCCGCGTTTGCTCCGGATGCCACCGCCCAACCGCGGGCGCGCTCACCCGCGGCGCGACCGTCGAGTTCATAGTGATTTTCGTCGGACTGGAAGATCCGCGCGCTGCCGGCGGGATGACCACCGAGCCCGCCACCGCGAACCGTGCCGGCTTCGGTTGCGAGCCGGAGCGTGACCCCGAGTTCCTTGATGCTGCTC
>JBBRCR010000569.1:0-5261 GCA_038204695.1 Opitutales bacterium
TCGATCGCGCCCTGTTCATTTTTCACGAATCGAAGGATGACATGTCACTGGAGGACCATGCCCTGTGCATGCAAATTTCACTCCTTCGTTCCCAAGTGCTTCGTGCGGAGTCGGGCCATCCGTTCCCATTCGAGCCAATCCGGCGCGAGAGGGATGAGAACGAGACAGTCGCTCCATGGTTGCGAGCCGGACCGAGGCAGTAGTTCCCCGGCTGCCGGGGTCGATCCGATGTTTCCGATTGTCGATACCAAGAACACATCCGCGGTGAGGAGTGTTGTGGAACACGCGTACGCCACGCTCTACCCCGGATCCAGCGATGCTTGGCTCACGCGTCTCTTCAACGGCATGGAAGCTTTTTTCCACGGCAACCAGCCGGACTTCGCGCCTTCAGACCTGCCCTACCATGATTGGGAGCACACGCTGCAGGTAACGCTCTGTTTCACATTGTTGCTCCAAGGCCGGGCGAGCGCCGCCGTTGAGCCACCCGTGGGTGCTCGACACTTCGAACTGGGCATCTCCGCCGCCCTCCTGCACGACGCAGGCTTTCTAAAAACCCGCTCGGACAAGGATGGAACGGGCGCAAAATACACCTTCTGCCACGTGTTGCGCAGCTGTGCCTTTGCCGCCGCTTACTTGCCTTCGCTCGGCGCGACCGACGTCGAAATCGAGGCCGTGTTGTCGGCCATCAGCTGCACTGCCCCGGCGAATGAGATTGGCCGGCTGCGCTTTCGCGAACCGGTGGAAAGAGTGATCGGGGCTGCGACCGCGACCGCCGACTACCTGGGCCAGATGGCCTCGCCTGGCTATCCCAACGAGCTGGGCAACCTGTTTCGCGAATTCGAAGAATCCGACAATTTCCTGCACATCCCGGCTTCACGTCGCGTGTTTCAGTCGGCCGAAGACCTCTTGGTGCGAACGCCACAGTTTTGGTACAAGTTCGTTCGCCCAAAGCTCGAGACCGATTTCCAGGCGCTTTACCGGTTCCTGGCCCACCCATACCCTCAAGGGGACAACCCATATCTCGACGCCGTCGAGACCAACATTGCCGAAATCCAGCGTCGCGCGGCGCAAGTCAACCGACCGGCGCGCACTCTCGTCCTGTAATTCATCCAACTCCGCGCGGCGCCGGGCCAGGACGGCCGCTGTTCGTTACTCCCCTGGCCGCAAATGAAGTCTCGCCATTTTTCCGTTCACATTCCGGTGGCCTCTCAAGACTTTCCGCTCAACCCCAACCTCATGATTGCTTCAACTCAAACCAACCAGCCGTTCAGCGGCGCCAGCACCACCGTCGAGAATGACGAGGTGAAGTTCGCTGTTGCCAAACTGAAGGCCGCGGGACTGCGCATCACCCGAACCCGGCTGGGAATCATCTCGACGCTCAGCAAGTTTCGCGAGCCAGCCAGCATTGAGCAGCTCCACCGCCACGTGCACGCCAGTGGGTGCGACTTGGTCACCGTGTACAGATGCATGACCGTTTTCGAAGACATCGGCCTCGTGCAGAAATGCTTCACCCAGGACGGCACTACCGTCTACGGACTTACCACCAACGGCTTGTCACGCTATTATGTCATGTGCAAGGACACGGCTGCCATCCACGAACTCGATCCGCAGTTCTCCGGCCTCCTTCGCCAGGCAGTTGGGATCGTCGAGGATATGTTGCGGGCCCGCGGTTATAGCCACGTGGGGCACTTGGTTGAGTTCTTTGTCAACCGCAACACAACTACATCCCATCGTGCGTGATCGGAATAACACATGGGCGGACCACGGCATTTGTGGCGCGATTTCTCACGCAGAGAGTGTGTCGGAATATTTTACAGGTGCCGCCATGCTTCCTCGCTTCCCGATCGCATATCACAACGATATATCGTTAGCAGATAAACACGTACAAATCGGCCGCGAGTGTTGGCTCAACTGCTGCAATAGTTAGCATTATGCGCGGAGCCATAAAATCGCTTTCCCTGCCTGAAACTCAATTCACCACGACCGCGGGAATTTACTTTATCGCGTATAAGATAGCCCTGTTGGGCCTCGTTCCCGCCCTTGTCCGCCATGGAATGCGCGGAGTCGATCTGGTGGTTTCAAATAACGACGGCTCCAAGGCAATAGCACTTCAGGTGCGAACCGCCTCCACCGCCCGGCGAAGCGAGGGAGGTGACGCTTTCAGTCTGCAATTCCCCATCACCCAACGCCAGGTCGAGGTAGCCGCAGACAATGGGTTTTTCTGTTTTGTGGACCTCCGCACCAAACAGCCGCTCCTCGGCCCCGACGTCTATGTCGTGCCCGCCACGCAGTTGAAGGAGGAGTATAGCGGCATGAATTTTCCCAAATATGCCTACGTACGCCATCAGCGATCCTTTGCCTTGATGGAACCTTATCGGAACAATTGGGATTCACTGGTTCAGGCGCTCGCGGTGGACCAGGACGAAGTCGTGCCGGAGCCCATCCCGCTTGAAATGCCTTGGAGTTGCTCCGAAATCGAAACGTCGCACTTTATTTGAGCGGGAGTTGGGAGCCAGCGGGCACGTGAACCCGCGTAACGGAAGATTGAGCGCCACCCGGCGGATTCCACATCAAGCGAGATGATCGGTGTCAGGGAAAACCGCCGCGAAACTGGCGCGCACGACTGACCGGTCGATTTATTCGCTGCCGAGATCACGACGTCTGGTCGCATTCTCACCGAACGGACGACCCTCCCGCACGCTGAAGGCGGGAAATTTTGTGATGCATTGCGCCATTTACGTCGCGACCGGCTTCCGCCTTGCTTTCACCGGACGTGCCGGGCACGTTGGTCCTCTTTTTTCCAACTCCGCACGTCCGCCGAATGAACCAGAGCATCCGCAATATCGCCATCATAGCCCACGTCGACCACGGGAAGACCACCCTCGTCGACAAGCTGCTGAAGGAGGGCGGCGTATTCCGCGCCAATCAGCAGGTGGAAGAGCGCGCCATGGACTCCATGGACCTGGAAAAGGAGAAGGGCATCACGATCAAGGCGAAGAACACGTCCGTCCACTGGAAGGACAAAATCATCAACATCGTCGACACCCCCGGCCACGCCGATTTTGGCGGTGAGGTGGAGCGCGCCCTCCGCATGGTCGACGGCGTCCTGCTCGTGGTCGATGCCTATGACGGCCCGCAGGCTCAGACTCGTTTTGTGCTCCGCAAGGCCCTCCAGCACGGCCTCAAGGTTATCCTCGTCATCAACAAGATTGATCGCGAGAACGCCGAGCCGGCGAAGATGTACGACAAGGTGCTCGAGTTGCTCATGGAGCTCAATGCGACCGAGGAACAGTTCGACGCCCCCGTCGTTTACGGCTCCGGCCGCGACGGCTACATGATGTACCGGCTGGGTGATGAAAAGACGAACATGACTCCCCTGTTCGAAACCATCCTCGATCACATTCCGCCCCCTTTTGCGAAACCCAACGAGCCTTTCCACATGCTCGTTTCCAACATCGATTGGTCCGACTACGTCGGCCGAATCGCGATCGGGAAAATCCTCGGCGGCAAGGTCAACCTCGGCGAGACGGTCTTCGTCGTCCGCCACTCCGATGCCAAACGTATTCGCGCGAAAATTACGAAGGTCTTCGAATACTCGGGTCTCGGCACCCAGGAGACCGCCGCCGGCGTCGCGGGCAACATCGTCGGCGTCTCCGGCTTCGAGGACGTGGACATTGGTGACACGCTGACCGCCGACGAAGCGGGTCACGCGCTGCCCTTCACGCAGATCGATCCGCCGACCCTGGAGATGCAGTTTGCCGTGAACGACGGGCCGCTCGTCGGCACCGAGGGCAAGCTCGTCACTTCGCGCCAGCTGAGGGAGCGCCTCTTCCGCGAGCTCAAGACGAACGTGTCGATCTACGTCGACGACACCGACAAGGCGGGCGTTTTCAACGTGAAGGCTCGTGGCGCGATGCAGGTTGCCGTACTCGTGGAAACGATGCGCCGCGAAGGTTTCGAACTGCTCGTGTCCCGCCCGACCGTCATTGAAAGGATCGTGGACGGCAAGCGCCACGAGCCGTACGAGACGGTCTGGATTGAAGTGCCCGACGAGTGTGTCGGCGCGGTGATGCAGAATCTGGCGAACCGCAAGGGTCTCCTGGCGAACATGGAGAAGCATCCGCACTCCACGATGATTGAGGCGACCATCACGACCCGCGGACTCATCGGCATGGAGATTGACGTGGTCAACCTGACGAGTGGCCGCGGCGTGATGAGTCATTTGTTCAAGGAATACGGCCCCTACGCGGGCGAGGTTCTCACGCGCATGAGCGGCACGCTTATCGCGACGGAAGCAGGCGTGACCACGTCGTACGCGTTGGTCATGTGCCAGGAACGCGGCAAGCTCTTCGTCAGCCCCGGTGAAGCCGTTTACGAGGGCATGATTGTTGGGGAAAATCCGCGCAACGAAGACATATCCGTTAACGCAGTACGCGAAAAGAAGCTCACCAACTTCCGGTCCCAAGGTGAGGGCGTCGCCGCCGGTCTGACCCCCGCGACGAAGCTTTCGCTCGAACGCGCGATTGAATACATCGCCGCGGACGAATTCGTCGAAGTCACGCCGAGGAACCTGCGCCTCCGCAAACGGATCTTGCGGGAGGTCGAACGCCGGAAAGTGGCCCGCGCCTCGAAGTCCGCCATCGCCGGCGCCTAGTTTCCGACCGGCGTCCTTTGCGCCGGCTGCTCCACGCTACCGCAGCTCCTTCGGGAGCTGCTGTACGATTTTCTTGATGTCGTGCACCGCATCGCGGCGGCACACCAGCACGGCATCCGCCGTTTCCACCACCACCAGATCGTTCACGCCGCAGAGGGCGATCATTCGGCCATTGCTCACGGCAATGTTGTTGGTCGCGTCCGTCACCAGCACCTGCCCGCGGGTCGCGTTTCCCGACGCATCAGTGGGCAAATGCTTCCGGACGGCCGTCCACAAACCCACATCGTCCCAGTCGAATTCGGCGAGCAGCGTCTCGACCATTCGCGCCTTCTCCATGATCGCGTAATCCACGGAGATTTTCGGCAGGTGCGGAAAATGTTCCGCCAAGAAGGTCTCCCAGCCGTCGCGCGGAAAGGCGCGGATAAACGCGGCCAGCTCCGGGGCATTCCGGGCCGCCTCCTCCACGAATGTGCCGACGCGCCAGAAGAACATGCCTGCATTCCAGGCGTACCGGCCGCCCGCCACGTATTTTTCCTTTTAAAGGCTCGCCACCCCTTTGGACCAACAGAATGCGATTCTGGCCGTCGAAGATCAGCGCGCCCACGCC
>JBBRCR010000570.1:0-5257 GCA_038204695.1 Opitutales bacterium
TGTCCTCCAGCACCAACGTGCTTCCTGTCGCATGATCCGTCGTCACCACTGTTCCAGCCGTCTCGACGCAACCGACCAGGGCAGAAAGCCCCGCTGTCAGCGCGACCGCCGCCAGAAGCCCCTTTGCTTTTTTCATTGCTTGTATCCTTTCTTTTCGCTAACGCTTTGGATGGGCGACCCGCCCGGGGGGACACCCCAATTCGCACCTTTTGCATGGGAAACAACAAGTCCCCTCTCACCGGGCACGCGCACGGCGGGAGCGGCGTTCTTCGTCACAGGCAACGCGGCCGACCTTGCGACCGGATTTCCCGGAACCACGTTCGGCTCGACGACGAGAGACGGCGCCACAGACACGGGGAGGGGGATTGCAACACGAGCCACAGGCTCGGCCGCAACGGCCACGGGCACGATCACAGGCACGGGTGCAGGCACGACGACGGCAACCGGCATTTCCGGCACGGCCACGGCGGTCGTGGGCACCACCGGCGTAAGCGCCGGGACAGGAACGGTAGCTGGCACAGCAGGCGCGGACACGGCGGGTGCCGGCCACGGCGCGCTTGTTACGGGCGCCGCAGGGACAGGCGCTGCCGTCGCAGTCGGCGTGAGTTCGCCAATCAACCGCGGCCCTCCCGGCAACATGACCACCGGATAACCCGCCAGCATGCTGTTGCACGTCTGGAACGTGGTCGGTTCGCCTTTGCCGTTCAGGGACGCCGTCGCGACGCGCGCGTTACCGCCGATATCCGCAACCCAGATGACGCGCGTCTCGCCTTCCGCCACCTTGACCGGAAACCGTGTGACAAAGCCCGTCACCCGGTTCCGCAATTCAAACAGGTGTTCGCCCGCAGTGACGCCGCCCCGATAAAGCTGCGACACCATCGGAAGGGTATACCATGCGCGCGTATCCGCTTTATTGATCGCGGCCGAAATCAAGTTGAACGCCATCACGCCGTATTGGGCGGGTCCGCCGGCCTGGTTCGCGACCTGTTGCGCCACGAGGCGCGTGGCGACGCGCGTCACATTGCGGACCACAACACCGGGGATTTTTTCTTTCAGATCACGGTAGGCGAGCGACTGAACCGAAAGCGCCAACGCGCTCAACCCACAGGTGCTCTCCTGCTCACGCACCTCCAGCGCCATCGGCTGATAGGCCGGGTCCTGATAAATCGGAAAATCAACGGATGTCAGTGTATTGATCCCCGGCACGGGAATCGGGATCTTGACCGATTGCCGCTGCGAGACAAAGGACTCCTCCACAATCAGGATCACCTCCGTCCGGTTACGCACCAACGTTTTCGGGTCCACCCCCGCCTGCGCCACAAGCCCTTTGAACATCTCCGCATCCTGCGTACGGATCAGCCGCAGGAAGTCCTTCTGCACATACGGGTTGCCGGGCACCAGCTCCCACGCTTTGCGATAGGAGAGTGCCGCGTTGCTGGTGTCATCCAGCTGTTCGAACAACACGCCGCAAAGATACCAAGCCAACCCGTTCTCGAACGAACTGCGCGTCAGCTCAATCACCGGGGCCATGTTCTGAAGCTTGGCGTCGACCTTGCCCATCGCCATCTTATTCTTTTCGCCGGACGCGCTGGACTGGAGGTCCTGTACCTCTTTCCCGTACTTTTCCGCAATCGCGTCCTGCGCAAAGACTGCCCGCCGCGCCTCAACCCCCGCGGACTCGATGTTTCCGAGAAAGAGCTGGTTCAACATCTGGTAATGCAACGACTGGATGAACTCGTATGCCGGAACCGTGTAGGCGCGCGTCCGGTCGTCAGTGACCGTGCCCGCCATCACATTGGCTCCCACGCTCCCCATCTTGAGAACAGGACCGTTCTCCGTCTTATCGATGACCGAGTCGATCACGACCGCGAAATTGGTCGAACTGCCTAAGAAGTCGCCTGACAACATGCGCACGCGGCCGGTTTCCAAGTAGCCGAGTTGCTTGCTGTAGTAGCTGTGCTTGAGATTTTCGGACCAGACCAGCGCCTTCGGGTCATCCCCCGCGCGCAAACTGCCCAGGGCCTGATCGACTTTGACGTTTGACGAAACGCACCCGGTCACCATGGCCAGTCCAAGACCGGCGCACACGATACCCAGCGTGCTAAAACGCTTGCGACTTTCTTTCGTCATAACGCTCCTTCACATAACCAACAGCAAGGGCATCCGCGCCGTTCGCGAATGCCCCTCATGCCAAGGGCATTCCTTACTTCGGGGTCGTCACCGCCTGGTTGACGGTGCCGCTCTGATGGATTTCTTTCTTTTCCAGATTGATCTCGTTCCCCTTGTTGCCGACCGAAACATCACGCCACGCCGCCGTATCGAAGTTGATCTTGACGCCCTTGCGCATCATGGCCTCCGCATAGGCGAGCGCCGCGGCCGCGCGGAACCCTTCCTGCGTCGTATACCGCTGCAGGCCGGCGTCGGAAAGCTCCAGCGCCACGCGGAAGGTCGCGCCGGGCTGAATGTTCACCGTCTGCTGCCACGGCTTCATCCACTGCCGCGTAATCCGCATTTGGTGCAGGCCAGGAGCGGCCTTGAACGTCCCGGGCGAAGAGCCGACCGTCGCGCCATCGATCTCCACGGTAACGCCGCCCACCAACCGGCGCATCTCATCCAACAGCTCGTTCGGCGCACGCACGCCCGACTCCAGCCCGTGGATCAGCTCGTCCACTGTGCTGGACACGCTGAACTCAACCAGCGTCGCATCGGCCGGCTCCGCGCGCCGCCACGTCTGCACTTTGCCCGCGATCTCTTCACCTGTCGCTTTCGCCCATTGGTCGACGAGATCGTTGTAATAGTTCATCGCATCCGCGCCGAGCGTGTACTGGCCGGGAACCGGCAGCTTGTTGCTCCAGTTCGAACCGTACACCGAGGAGCCCTGCCCCGCCTCGTTGACCTTAGAGGTCATCCGCAGCGTGAAGATGGTGACCGGCTTGTCGCCGGCGTTACGCGCCAGGTGGCTCGCCCCGACGATCGACACCAGCATGATGTAGTCGCAGCCCAGCATCTGCGCCACGCGAACCGTCGAGCCGCCCGTGAAGATCCCCTCGACCAACCCCGCCCGCTCCTCGGCCGTGGTGACCTTGAAACGGTTGAACCCGTCTGCGATCTCGGCCTTGTCCAGCACGATCAACCCCGCTCCGGCCAACTCGGCCGAAATGCGGTCGCGCACGCCGTCGACCTCGTCGTCCATGCCCGGCGTCTTGGTCTGGTTCTTCACGAAGATCGCGATCTTCGGATTGTGCGGCTGCGGGCGCGGCGCCAGCACCGCACGCTTCACAAGGTCGGCCTCAACCGACACCACCTCCATACCGGGATTCGCGGCCTGCACCTTCGCCTTGAAGGCCTGAAGCTCGGCCGAAGCGTTCGGGTCGAGCCTCTCAGCCTCGGACACCACCTGCGCCATTAAACCACACGCTAAAAGCGCCACCAGGCCCGCCATTATCATCCGATTCGTTTTCATGGGAATTCTCCTTTTTGGAACCTGTTGCTTAGAAGTACATGTTGATGATCGGCAGGAACGGCACATCGTTGTCCTGAATGACGTTGATCAACCCGATCTGCACCCCGATCATCGTGCGCGTGGTGTTGATCACGCCAATCTGACACCCTTCGATATGCTGAGCGCCGTTATAGAAACCGATCTGAATGGCCTGTGCCTTTTCGGCATAGTTGACAGCACCGACCTGTAGCCCTTTGTACTCGCCTTTGACGTAGCCGCAAAGCCAGTTGGCCTGAAGCCCTAAGCCGTCGCCGTCCACAATGTTGACCGCGCAGGACTGAAGCCCGTTACCATGACCCGTGGCATGCCCCACGAAGCCCAGGTCCAGACCGTCAAAGTCGTGGCACTCGCCATAGATGGCGCTGATCCGCAAGCCGCCCACATCAAAATCGCGGAACGGCACCTGTATCGGCGTCACGAAACTCAGCATGAACGGCGTGTACGCCCGATCCTGCTCCTGAGCCGCCGCAGGCCGCGCCACGCCGACACCCAGCAGAACCGCCAAAACCATGAAATGCTTAACCGACATCTTCATACCCGACTCCTTTCACCGGCCAAGGAAGACCAGTAACGTAACCACTTGAAAACCGGATTTTAAAAAATCCGAACACATCGTTTGCATGAGCAGCTCTTTTGATCGTGTATAGTATGCAACAACGCAACCGCACATTCAATCAGATTGTTATCCAGCTTGTATTCCTGTATTCCTTTGCCGCGTTCCTTGGCCGCGAACCGGGCCGGAAGGCTCACGTTTCTCCAGCGAGCACGTCCAGAATCAAACGCCCGTAGCGCTGCACCTTGACCGGGCCCATGCCTTTGACCGACTGCAACGCTTCGAACGTACGCGGCCGGGCTGCCGCGATCGCCGCGACGGTCTGTCGGCTGAGGACCTGGAACGCCTCGACCTTCTGTTCCGCCGCCGTCTGCCTTACCCACGTCTGCAACCGCGTCGCGATTGAGCGGTCCGGCACCCCGTCGCCAACGGCGCACGAACGGCCACGAGCCCCGACTTTCCCCGATTTCGCACCGTCGTTTTCAAGTTTCCGGCTCCCGGCGCTCTCTTTCCCTGTGGGCCAGGCGATCAGGAAACCTTCACACTTACGAAACATCACGTGCCGCCCTTTCGGCAACATTGACACGAGGCGGCGGCTGTCGGAGCCCACCGCCACACACCCTTCCGCCCGGAGTTCGCCGATCACGTCGCGGATCTGCTGAAGCGTCAGGTCGGACAGCAACCCGAATGTCGGAAGCGTGTCGAGCTCGCACCGCACCACGCACGCTTCGCGGTCGCCGTGCAACACCTGCGCCACGCGCGTCACGTCGAAGCGTCCCTGCATGCGCGTCACGCAGCTCAGCACCTTCTGGATCACGATCCACTGCTCCTCGGCGGGCGGCAAGAGCCGGGCCGGCACCTTACTGTGGCAGCAATCGCAGTTACCGCAGGCGTGCCCGTGCGAGAGTTCGCCGAAGTAGTTGAGCATGAAGGCTTGGCGGCACCCCTGCTGATCCACGAAGCGCAGCAGCGTTTCAAGCTTGCGCTCGTCGCGCTCGCGCTTCTCGCCGAGTCCCGCGGCCAACCGCTTCAGCTCCGCCAGGTCCGGGTCAGCGTTGGGCAACAGCCGCGTCGTGTAGGTGCGGGTGCCGGGCATGATTTCGCGCCCGATCAGCTTGGCCCGCTCGAGCAGCCCCAGGATCGTCCTCACCTCCATGTCGTTTTTCACTTTGGCGCGCTTGGCCCATTCCTCAACGGAGCAG
>JBBRCR010000571.1:0-5246 GCA_038204695.1 Opitutales bacterium
CAAGTGGGAACCAGGAGATGCGATATTCCACGCCATCGCGGCCGCGGCGGGACCATATTGGTGGGCCGAACCCGATGGAAAAACGCTCGACGTGGGCGCCGCGCCGGCGCGCGGCGAGGAAATGCCCCAGCTCGTGCACAAAAATGGACCCGCCGAAAAGCAGGACGACCAAAAAGAGGGCCCAGATGTTGGATAACAGGGTTTGCAGCAGATCGGAGGGCACGGAAATGGTTGATGTTAGGTGCTGAAGTGGGGCATTTGCGCGGCGGTTACCCGGCGCGCCTCGGCATCCGCGGCGAGGACAGCAGTGAGATCCGCGGGTTCAAAGTTTTTAATCGTCCCAAGAGTGTGCTCAACCACGCGCGGAAGCGCAAGAAACGGAATCCGGCGCTCGAGGAAAGCGGCCACCGCCAGTTCGTTGGCGGCATTGAACACCGCGGGAGCCACCCCGCCGGCCGTCATCGCTTCGCACGCGAGACCGAGCATCGGGAAGCGCGCCTGGTCGACGGGGCGGAATTCGAGGGAAAGCAGCCGCGTGAAATCCAGCGCCGGTTCCACGCCCGGAGCGCGCTCCGGGTGGAGCAGGGCATGCTGAATCGGAAACGTCATCGACGGCGGGCAGAGTTGGGCAAGCATGGCGCCGTCGTTGAATTCGACGAGGCAGTGGACGATGCTTTGCGGATGCAGGACCGCCGAGCATTGGCCCGGCTTCAGCCCGAAAAGCCATTGTGCCTCGATCAGTTCCAGCCCTTTGTTGGCCAGGGTGGCGGAGTCGACCGTGATCTTGGGGCCCATCGACCAATTTGGATGCTTGAGCGCATCCTCCCGGGTCACGTGCGCGAGCTTTTCGGCGGGCCAGTCGCGAAAGGCGCCACCGCTCGCGGTCAACAGGATCCGCCGAACGCCCGCGTGCGGATGGCCTTCCAGGCATTGGAAGACGGCGTTGTGCTCACTGTCGACCGGCAGGAGTTTGCCCCCGTGTTTACGGGCCTCCGCCATCACGAATTTGCCGGCGAGCACCAGAATCTCCTTTGAGGCGAGGGCGAGGTCTTTGCCCGCGGCGAGGGCGGCGAGCGCGGGTTCGAGACCGGTCGTACCAACGACCGCCACGAGCACCACATCGGCGGTGGGCAACTGGGCGAGTTCGATGAGTCCGGCCAATCCGCCAATCACATGGGTCCCCGCCGGAAACGCACCTGGATTTTCGCGTGCAGCGATGAACGACGCCTCCTCGAAGACACCCACCTGACGCACGTCGAACTGGCGCGCGATGGCGGCCAGCTTCTGCCAGTTGTTCCGCGCCGCGACCGCGACCAGTTCCAGCTTGTCGTGATGGGCGGCGATCACTCGCAGCGTGTTTTCGCCGATCGAGCCGGTGGCGCCGAGCAGGACGATACGTTTCTTGCGTGGTGTGCTGCTGCCGGTGCGGGATGGCATCGTTGCGCTCTGGCTACGGCAGCCGGAAGAGGAAATAGCCGATCGGCGCAACGAGGATGATGCTGTCACTCAGATCGAACATCCCGCCGATCCCCGGAATCGTGGCGCCCGAATCCTTCATGTGGGCGCGGCGCTTCAGCACCGATTCCACCAGGTCCGCCACGATGCCGACAATCGCGATCGGCAACGCCATGAACGCGGCGGTCAGCGGCGTCATATGCGCGGGAAATTGGGCGCGGGCCAGCCAGGCGCCAAGTGCGCCCACCCCCATGGAAATGAGCACGCCGCCGATGGCGCCTTCCCACGTTTTCTTCGGGCTGATTTGGGGTGACATCTTGTGCCGGCCGAAAGCCATGCCTGACAGCAGCGCGCCCACGTCGCAGAATTTGGTGGTCGCCACCAGCCACAGTCCAAGCAGCAGCCGCGCGTCGGCGGTAATCGCCTCGCCCGGCTTCGGCGTGATTATCGCGACCAGATAACTCAGCATCAGGCAAACGTACACGATGCCGAAGAGCGTGGAGGCTAGCGACTCGACGCGTGTCTCCGGGGTTCGCTCGCCGAGCAGTCGGAAGGCAAAGACGATTACGGCAAGCGGGAGGAGCAGGTGCAGCGGCCAGCCGAACGAAACCTGCAGCCAGGGCGAAAGCGTGATCAGTCCGCCGAAAAACATCCCGAATTTGTCGAACGGATCGTAGCCCAATCCGTGCATCAGATGGTAGAACTCGCGCAGCGTGAGCACCGATATCAGGGTCACGAGTACGAGGGCTCCGTTGGTCCGAAAGAACCACAGGGCTGCGCCGACAAGCGCCCAAATGAGTAGTGTGCTGGCGACGCGTTGGCGCACGGGGAGGGATTACCGGGAGAGCAATGACATCGCACCGGAGGGGCGGTGCGGCGGCCGCGGTTATTTCGAAGCGGGTGCGGGTTTCAACTGTTCACTCGTCTGACCGAACCGGCGCTCGCGCCGGTTGTAATCGGCGATCGCGGCGGCCAGGTCCGCTTTCGTGAAATCCGGCCATAAGACGGGTGTGAACACAAATTCGGCGTACGCGGCCTGAAGCAGCAGGAAGTTGCTGATGCGCATCTCGCCCGAGGTTCGGATCAGCAGGTCGGGTTCCGGCATGTCGGCGGTGTAAAGATAGCGGCTGAACGTCGCCCACGAGCTGTCGTTCAGTTTTTCCTTCCCGGCCGCGACCGCGGCCGCGTAGGCGCGCGCCGCATCAACCATCTCCGTGCGCGAACCGTAGTTTAACGCAAGCACCAGCGTGTAATCGGTAAAGTGCTTGGTTTCCTCGACGGTGCGCTGCAGTTGCTTCTGCACGCCGGCCGGCAGTTCGTCGATCCGGCCGATCGTGCGAAACCGCACGCCATCGCGGACGAAGGTGTCGAGCTCCTTCTTGAGATAAAACTCGAGCAGACTCATGAGCGCGCCGACCTCCTCCTGCGGCCGCTTCCAGTTCTCATTTGAAAACGCGTACAGCGTCAGCATCCGGACCCCGAGGTCCCGGGCGGCAAAGGTGACGGTACGAACTGTTTCCACGCCCCGCCGGTGTCCTTCGATGCGCGGCAGTCCACGCTGTTTCGCCCACCGGCCGTTGCCATCCATGATGATTGCAACGTGCGGTGGAACATTGGCGGCAGGTGTGGACATGCGATCGACCGCGAAAGTTGGCCGGCCGCGCTGGCAATGACAAGCAGCGTTCGCGCGCGCCGGGCCGCGGCCAGCACGCTAATCGCTGCTCCGGTTTGACCGGAGGTCGCGGTTGCACACGTTCAGCCGATGAGCACCCCCCTTACGGACCAGGCGATTGCCGCGGCCTGCCAGTCTCTGCCGGACTGGAAGCACGCAGCCGACGCCCTCGTCAAGACGTTCACTTTCGGGTCGTTTCGCGAAGCGCTGGGCTTCATGCTGCGGGTTGGCTTCGAAGCCGAGGAACTGGATCACCACCCGGACTGGAGTAACGTGTACAACCGCGTGGTGATTCGCCTGAACACCCACGATGCCGGCGGCAAGGTCACGGCGAAGGACGTCGAGCTCGCCCGCCGGATCGAAAAGATTTCCTGGGTGAAGTAGTCGCCCACCGCGGCGCGTCCGCCCCCGTTGATGCGGGAGCATCCCGCTGCTCAAAAGACGCGGACGAACGAGCGCGCGCCCACGTCAACGAACGGCCCCGGGGCCGGGATCGTTCGCTGCAGCTGTCCTTGTTCGTTGAATACACCGAGCGTGTCGGGCGTGGCGCGAAGGGGCGCATAAAATTCACGCGCCCCGCGGTCGAACGCGAGTGAAGGCGTGACCTCACGGTCGAGCATCCGTTCACCGAGTCGGCCGCCTTCGCGATCATGGACCGTGATTTGCCGGCCGTCGGATGCCAGTACCAGCAGCTGATCGCGGTCGCTGTCATAGGCGATGCCAGTGGGTGGGCGCGTGGTGTCCGCGAGTCTCACCACTCGAATCAGTTTTCCGAGCCGGCTCGTTTCCACGACCTGAGCGGCGGCGGCGTCCAGCAGGAAGAGATGCCCATCCGCCGGTCGCAGCGTGAGATCACCGCCGCGTGCTCCGGCCGCCGCCTCCAGGGTGAACTCACGTTTGATTTTACGCGCGGGACGATCGACGACGCGGATTAGATTTCCCGGGGCGAGCCGCAGAAAAAAATGATCCGTGAAGGGATCGTAGGCAAAACCCGTGACCGTGTCCGCCGGCGCCAAGAAGCCGGGCACGTCCACCTGCGTGCCGTCCGGCCGGTGGTCGAGCACCGCCCGCGTTTCACCGCGTTGCAGCGTGTAAACATGGAGCGGCCCGGGCGTCGCACAGCCCGTGGCAAAGAGGGCAACCAGGCCCATCGTGGGGAGGCCGGGAATTCGCGCGCGGGCGAGGCCGCCGCCCAGCGCTCTCCCGGGCGCGCGCAGGTGGCGCCGGCCGGGCATCATCCGTTTTCTCATTGTCTTCAGGGGAAGCGAACGCGTCATTCGCCGGATGCAAGTCGCGTTCATCAGTGGTACGAGCATCGTCAATTCAACGCTGTTCTCGTCGTGGGACGTCAAGACCGTCGATACGAAATACGGCGCGGTCACATACAAGTCCCGCGGTGAGCAGGCGCTGATCAACCGGCACGGCTATGCGTATCCACTCCCTCCGCACTCCATCAATTATCGCGCCAACATCTCGGCGCTCGCGACGCTGGGCTTTCAGGACATCGTGTCGCTCAACTCGGTGGGCTCGTTGAAAAAGGAGCTGCCGCCGGGGACGTTCGTGTCGTGTTCGGACTATGTGTGCTTTCAACAGGGCCCGGTCACTTTCTTTGACGACGAGCTGAAGGGCGGAGCCCCCGGCATCGCGAACAACCTCATCCCGCAGATCGCGCGCGAGCTGGCGCCGGAATTCACGATTCAGCCCGACAAGGTGTATGTCCAGATGCGCGGTCCGCGTTTCGAGACCAAGGCGGAGATCCGCGTGGTGAAGGAGTGGGGCGACGTCATTGGCATGACGGCCGCGCACGAGGCCGACCTCTGCACGGAGCTGGGTCTGCGTTACAACAGTCTGGCCTTGGTCGACAACTACGCGAACGGGCTCGAAGGCACCGCCATCGATTTCGCGAAATTCAAGGCGTTGGTGAAGGACAACCAGGCGAAAGTGAACCGGCTCTTCGGGCGGCTGCTGGAAATACTTGGCTGAGCAGGCTCGCTCCATCGTGCAGCGCGCGAAAACAGGACAATCATCCGACGCTGTTCTGCCGTGACTTGGGGAGGGCGTCCCCTTGCAGCCGATGGCCGCCGCCGCCACGAAAGATGCCATGAAAGCGTTTGCGGGT
>JBBRCR010000572.1:0-5242 GCA_038204695.1 Opitutales bacterium
GATGTTGCTCTCCTTGGCGCCGGTAAGGGAGAAGTTCGCCTGGAGCCGCCAGTTCTCGGTGGGATTCGCGACGACGCGAAATTCCCAGCCCTTGGATTCACGATCCGAATACGCGCCGTTGGCGAGCACGCGGTGCTCGGCGGCCTCGGCGGCCGTGATGGCGCGGGCGTTGATCAGCGCATCCAGCACGCGGTCGCCGCGCTGCATCGCGAGCACGCTGACGCTGCGGAAGTCCGTTTCGCCCTGGCCGGCGGTCGTGTAATAGGTCGCCTTCGCGAAAATCCGACCACCGAGGAGATCGAGCGACACGCCCACATCCTCGCCGACGCCCTGGCCCTGCGCCGCCTTTTCGGAATCGGGCAGCACGCGGTGCGCGTTGTTCGAGAGCGACGTGTTCGTCGACTTGTTATACGTGGCCGACAATTGCGGCGTGACGTGCCACACGGCGCCGAGCGTCCGCGTGGTGCCGGTCTCGCTCGAGCGCGTGACATTCCCGTAGTCGACCAGGAACTCACCCGTCGCCGGATCCTGGATCGCACCGCGATCGGTTGTGTCCATCTCGTCGCGCCGGAAACCAAAGGTGCCGATCAGCCGGTGACTAAACCAGCTTGCCTGGCCGCCGAGGAGCAGCGTGCGCAGCCGCTGCTTGTCGTCGTCGATGTTCGCATTTCCCTGCACCCAGCGCGTCGAAAGCGTGCGGCCAGTGACGGGATCGGTGCGGTTGACGATCAAGTTGCCCAGTGCGGCCGGTATCCGATAGGTCGACCACTCGCCCTCGGTGACGTAGTAACGACGGAAGACGCGGTTCGCAGGGTTTTGCGGCACCGCATTGAACGGCCGGCCGGCGAACGCCTCGAAGCCGGTATCGCGGATAAAGCCGGAATGTTCCTCCTCCGCCATGGCGGCCCAGCGGTAGCGGCCGAATTTTTCCAGGCTGAACTCGTTCGAGAGCGTGGCGCGCAGCGTATTGAAACGTTCATCACGGTGGCGGCGCGTCCACGTGCCCTCGACGTAATAGCGACCGGCGAAGGGATTTGCGGTCGTGGCGGTGGCGCTTGTCGGAACCAACTGGTTCGGATCGCCCCACAGCGTGTTGCTATCCTGCTGCACGTCGTGGCCGACGAAATCGTAGTCCTGGTGGTTGAACGCCAGCGACACATAGGTCTTGCCGGGCAGCTTCTGCTCGATGCTCGCCATGTAATTCGTAAAACGCGTGTCGCGTTGCGCGCCGGGGCCCGCGGGATTGACCGAATAGTCCGCCACGTTCCGGTCGATGATCATCGTGTTCTGCTGCGCCGCGGCGGCGGTCGAGGTCATCGTGCCCTTCATGTCCACGAACGTGTCGTTGTTCTCGATGTAGGTGATGCGCGTCGTGGCGGCGGCAAGTCGCGCGATGCCGTCGGGCACGCTCGCGGCCTGGGTCGCGCGCACAGGCCGGCCGCGCGAATTCCAGAGACTGATCTGATCGATCACCGGCCAGGGGCGCGTGACGTGGTCGCGCGTCTGCCCGCGCTCGAATTCTGCGCGGACGCGCGTGCCGCTGAATGGTTGATACAGCGTGGTGAAGTGTCCGCGCTGATCGTGATTGTCGGAATGCTCCCGCGACGTGTTCGTCGAGCTCCACAGCCCGTTGAGGCGCACCGCGAGTTTATTTTTCAGCAGCGGCTGGTTCACGTCGATCGTGGCGCGCTTGGAGTCGAAGCTGCCGTAGCTGAACGACGCGGTCTGGCGCGAGCGACCGAGCTGCGCCTGCTTCGTGGAGGAGTTGATGATCCCGCCGGCCGCGCCGACGCCGAAGAGGACCGAGTTCGGCCCGCGCGATTCGTCGATGCGCTCGATGTTGTAGGTGTTACCCGGCACGTTCCACGAAAAGTAATTGCGCGCCACGGTGGCCTTCATGCCGCGGACGCGATACGTCGGAAATCCTTCCGCCATGAGATTGCCGGTCGGCGTGCCGTTCACGGTCTCCTCCTGATCGATTTGCAGATTGCCCGCGTAAAGCATCGCGTCGCTGACGGTGAAGGCGCCGATGTCCGACAAAAACTCTTCCGTCATCACCGAGATCGTCGCGGCAGTGTCCTTGAGGCTCGTGTTGAGCCGGCTGCCGGCGAGCGTGTTGTTGGCCACGTAGCCGATGTCGCCACTGCCATCGACCGTGAAAGGGCTGAGCTCGATCGGCGCGCCGCCGGCGGCGGTAGCGTCATTGCGATTTTGGCTCGGGCGGTCGCTGCTTGTTGGCGCCGCCCGCGGGACGTTTTTTGATTCGTCGTGTCGCTGGATGACCAGACCGCCGCTCTTTCCGTCGACGAATGCTTTGAGTTCGGTGCCCGCGAGCAGCCGGTCGAGGCCTTCGGTGACGGTGAATTCGCCCTGCACCGGATTGGTCTTGATCGCGCCGACCGGTCGCACGGGAAAGATGATTTCGCGACTCGCCTGCTGAGCGAAGGTCTTCAGCGTTTTGCTCGCTTCGCCGGCGGCGATGTCGAACTTGATCCGCGCGGTGTCGGCTGCGACGAGCCGCCCGGCTGCCATCATTCCAATCACGATGGCGAACGCCCAAACCCATCCGCCCAATCGGCGGTGCTGAGTGGGGCGTCGATGCTGAAAACTATGCGATGTGTTTGTGATCATGCTGGGGTTGTCACTCAGATGCGCGGGACCCCCGGAATCCTCTATGCGATCACGAAAAAAGATTTTGCGGCCGCTGCTCCGTGGCGGAATCGCGCGACTCAGCCGCTCAAGGGACGCGTGCCGTGCTCAACGTCACCGAATTTCCATGACGCTGCGCGCTGACGCCAAATCCACCCTCCATCAGCCGAATGAAGCCCTCGATATTGTCGGAGCGCAGGGACGCGCTGACCACCGTGTCGGCGAGCGTCGGGTCGGCGACGATGATTCGAATCGGGGCATTGCGACGGTTGAACTCGTCCACCACAGCTTGCAGCGGCGCCTCGGTGAAATCGAGCAGACGAGGGCGCCACGCGAGCCGTTGCGCCGCTTGCTGGCTCGTGACGGCGTTCACGGTCGGGTTGGAGGCGCCTGGTGCAAGTGATACGACGGCGCGGTGGCCGGCGTGAAGCACCGCGGGTGGTGTCACGTGGGATGATTGGCCGGACCCTGCGGTCGAGGCCGGCGGGTGGACGTGAACCCGTCCTTCGGTCACCAATACCTCGACGCTCGCCGCGCCCAGAGACACATTGAACACCGTGCCGACGGCGCGAACGTCGATCCCTTCCACACTGACGACGAAAGGCCGGGCCGCATCCTTGGCTACTTCGAACAATGCCTCGCCGCGCAGCAGGCGAACGTTTCGATCGGTCGCGGAATAGTGCACGGCGATTTCAGCGCCGCGGTTCAATTCGATCACCGAACCATCCTCCAGTGTGCGCCGTTCGATGGTGGCGATCGGCGGAGGAAGAGTCACGAGCGAGACGGGAACCGTAGGCGTGGTGCGTTCCGGTCGTTCGCTGAAGAGCACGAACGCAATCACCGCTGCTGCCGCCAGTCCCATGGGGGCTGACCAGTGCCACAGCCGATGCGGTCGACGCGCGTCCGCCGCACCGGCGGGGGCGAGGAGATCGCGATTCGGCCGCGGACCGTGCTCGGGTCGCCAGTCGGCGAGGGTGTTGAGACGAAGCCAGCTCGTTTTTTGCCGTGAGAGTTCGCCGCCGTGGCGCGGGTCGGCCAGCAACCAGTGCAACAACTCGTCCTGCTCGGGCGCCGTGAGCCCGCGTTCGAGCCGCACCACCCAGTGCGCTGCCTGCTCCTCGATTTTTTCGGTAATGCGCATGGGTGTTCGATCAGTGCGACGGGCCAGGGGTCATTTGGTGGGCGCTGAAATAGCGGCTGATTTTTTTCAGTCCCAGCGCCGTTTGAATTTCCACCGTGTGCTCGGCGATGCCTAGCTCGGCGGCGGTATCCTTCTGCGACAGGCCGTAGATTTTTCGGAGCGTCAGGGTCTGTCGGCAGCGCGTGGGAAGCGATTGGATGGCCTGCGTCAGCATCTCGAGCTCCTGAGCGCGGGCCACGGCCTGCGGAATATCGATGGTTTCATCCAGGATGCCCGAGGCGTCGATTTCCATCAACGAGACCGTCCTCGCGGCCTGACGATGTCGCACGCGCATCAACGCGAGATTTCGCGCGATGACGAAAAGGTAGGCTTTCGGCGAACGCACTTCGTTTTCCGCGTGCGTGCGAAGGACACGCATGAACGCTTCCTGCACGATGTCATCGATGTCGCAGGTGTCGGAAAACTTGCTCGCGAGCCACGCCCGCAGCATAGGCTCGTGCGGCTGCAGCTCAGTCGCAAACCAACACCGGTGATCGGGCTCGTCGAGGGGCATCACGAGAGGTTTCGCTGCGCAGGCTTCCACGAGCCGCGACGGGCGACAAGCCCCGCCGCCAAGTTTAATTCATCGAGCGTGCCGGATTTCCTTAGAGGAAAACAGCCCCCTGCGCATCACGTGACGCGCGTGCCTGCCATACCGCTTACGGTTTCGCGCGCGTCAGCCGAGCAGGCCGGTGAAATCGACGCGCCGGTAGAGTTTCCGGCCAAGGCCCGAGAACATGTCTATTTTAACGCTCGGCCCGTCGGCGGTGACGACCGCCCAGACGGGCAAATCCGCGAAGTCGAACGAGGTGATCGAAGGCTTCTCGGCTTCGAAGAGCTGCCGGCGAAGCGGCTCGGTTTGCGGCGAGAACTTCGCCTCCACATTCACAAGGTCGCCGTTGTAATCCTTCAGGCCAGAGCGCTCGAGTTGCGGCTGCGGCTCGGCGGATTGCAAAACTGTGCTCAAGGCGAATTGCGCGAAGCGCCCGCGGGGCGTCCGCCGGCCAAGCGCGCAGTAGCGGTGCAGATGGCCCGCGAGCACGAGGGCCCGCTGCTGGCCGAGAATATACATCAACTTCTCGCGCTTCGGCCGATCCTTCTCGTCGGCCCAGATCGTCCACGTGGACCGCGCACCGTAGGGCACGACCGGCGGATGAATTACCACAAAGAGATGTTCCGCCGTCCTGCGCGCCGCCACCGCTTCGAGCCACTCGAGGCTCGCCGGCGCATCGTAGGCATCGAAGAACGCGAACTGACAATTGGCATATTCCACCGTGTAACGTCCGCTCGTGACCGTGGGCGCCGACGGCGAAATCGCGCGTGCTTCCTCGGTCAGAAACGGGTGAAACACCCGGGCAAACGCCTCCTTCCCGCCGGCGCCCCAGATGTCGTGATTGCCCTTCGTGAAAAGCA
>JBBRCR010000573.1:0-5236 GCA_038204695.1 Opitutales bacterium
CGGGCGCGGTATGAACGCATCCGGTGCCCGTGTCGATTGTGACGTAATCGGCGAGGACAACCGACGACGCCCGGTCGATGAAGGGATGCCGGGGGGCGAGACCTTCCAACGCATCGCCCTTGAGTTTCCGGGTGACGGCAGGCTGGGTGGGCAGCTTGGCCGCGGTCGCGACCCGCCCGAGCAGTGCTTCGGCCACGATGATGCGTTCGCCGCCCACATCGGCGACCACGTACTCAATACTTGGATGCACCGCGATCGCGAGATTCGCGGGCAATGTCCATGGCGTGGTCGTCCAAATCACCACGCTCAGCGGTTTGTCCGAAGGCAGGCCGAACTTCTCCGCTTCAGCCGTCGGTACCGGAAACTTGACCCAAATCGAAGGGGAGACGTGGTCCTTGTATTCAATCTCCGCCTCGGCGAGCGCAGTCTCGAATGGAATGCTCCAGTAGACCGGTTTTTTGCTGCGATAAACCAGGTCCTTTTCGATGAAGGCCGAAAACGTCCGGAGGATGTCGGCCTCGAAGGAGGGATCCTTGGTCTTGTAGGGGCGGCCCCAATCGCCCAGCACACCCATCCGCTTGAACTGGATTGTCTGTCGCTCGATCCAGTACTCGGCGAACGCATCACACTTCGCCCGCAGCTCCGCCGTCGTCAGCGTGAGTTTCTTCTCCCGGATCTCGCGCGAAACTTTTTGCTCGATGGGCAGGCCGTGGCAGTCCCAACCCGGCACATACGGAGTCCGGAAACCGCGCATCGACTTGTACCGAATCACCGTGTCCTTCAGCACCTTGTTCAAGGCGTTGCCGATGTGGACGTCGCCATTGGTGAAGGGCGGGCCGTCGTGCAGAACAAACGCCGTGCCGCCCGCGTTCTTCTCCTGGAGCGCCTCGTAAAGCCCCATCTTTTCCCAATGCGTAACCCGGCCCGGTTCACGTTGCGCCAATCCTGCGCGCATCGGGAAATCGGTCCTGGGGAGTTGCAGCGAATGTTTCAGTTCTTGCGCCATTCCGAGAAAAGCGCGCGAGGCTAGGTCCGCTGCCAAGAGAGTCAAGGTCTGCCGGTTATCGTATCGCGCGATGTGCCGCAACTAGCGATCGACGATTGTCGTAGGCGGCGCGCCAAGGGCGCGGTTGACGGGAAGGGCGACTTTCCAGTCGCCCGAAACCGGTCGACCGAACGTACTTCGGCGGCTGGAAAGCCGCCGCTCCGGCGAATGCCGACGTGCTTGGCAGGAATCGTGGGGCAAGCGCAGGGCTAGTCGCTGGCGCGTTGCGCCAGCTTTTCACCCGCGCTGATGCAAGCGGACACCGCGATGCCGTCGCGCGCCTGGCCGCCGATGAACAGCCCGGGGTTTGCGCGCTCCGTTGCCGCCATCGTCTCCAAGTGCAACTCGTAGCCCAGATTGTATTGGGGAATCGCGCGCGGCCAAAACGAATGCCGCTGGAAAACCGGCGCCCCCTTGACGCCCAGCAATTCGCGCAAATCGCGATCGACCGCCGTCAGAATTCTTTCCGGAACGAGTCGTGCGATCTCGGGACTTCGAGTGCCGCCCACCATGACGGTGAGCGCCACGTGCCCCGCCGGCGCGCGGCCGGCGAAAAGGCTGGACGAAAACAGAATGCCCAGGACCGAACGCTTTTCCAAAGTTGGGGCGAGGACGCCGAACCCGTCCAGCGGGTGGGCAACCTGATCGCGGCGATAGCCGAGGAACAGCGACGAAACGGGAGGATGCTCGATGGAATCAAGTGACGCGAGCGGCCGCTCACCCATCGTTCCAAAACGCAGCTGAGCCAGGGCCGGGGCGGGCAGTGCGGTGACGACCACGTCGAAACTTTCGGTCTTCGTGCCGGAGCCGTTGCTCCAAACCACATTCCACGGCGTCCCCGGCACGAGTGCCTCGATGCGCACGTTTCGCGAGAGCGCTCCGACCGGCAGTCGGTCGGCGAGGGTATCGGGCAGCGTCTGCAATCCGCGCGCAAACGAAATGATTCCGCCCGCCGGTTTCGGCTTGCCGCTGGCCTTGCGCGCTTTCGCTTCCGCGATTTGCCCGCGGATGATTGAACCGTGGCGCTGCTCGAGCTCCCACAGCTTCGGAAACGAGTGCCGGGCCGAAAGTTTTCGCGGGTCGCCGGCATACACGCCACTGACGAAAGGATTCAGGCCGTAGTCGACCAACTCCTGGCCGAAGTGGTCGCGCACAAAGTCCTCGAGGCTGACGTCCGCGGGCCGCACGCGCCGCCGCACGAACAATTCGGACAGCAACCGGAGTTTTCCGCCCATCGAAAAGAGCGGCGAGCCGAGCAGCGAAGGCGGCGAGGTCGGCGCCGCGAGCGCTTTTCCACCGCGCACGATGTACCGGTTTTTTGCCTCGGGACGCGCGGCCACGCGTACCGCTGACAACCCCGCATCTTCGATCAGCGCCGCCAGTGCCGGGTCACCCGCGAGAATCGAATTGGGCCCGCCTTCGATCAGCCACCCATCGGTGATCTCCGTCCGAATGGCTCCGCCAACCCGGCTGGACGCTTCGAACACCCGTACAATATGACCGCGTTGCACGAGTCGGTAGGCCGCGGTCAGGCCCGTGATGCCCGCGCCAAGGATGGCGATGGTTTTTTTCCGGGAGGCGGAGGATTCAGGGGAAGCACTCACGAGGTGGAGGGTAAACGTGGTTCCTTCAGTGGGCTGCGCAAGGGTTGGCTTACGCTGGCCAGTTTTTGGGGTGGCGACCTGGCGCCGGTGAAAACAATCGCACCACGCGCGCGACTAGCGCGCATATTTCCCACCGCGGCACGCCGCAACCAAAGGAGACGGTCGGATTAGACACAGAGTTCACAGAGGGGGAATGGAGGTCACGGAGAAAGGCAACTGTTGGTATGTCTGGCCGCCTCTGTGTCCTCTGTTCGACCTCTGTGCGCTCTGTGACCATGCCTTGGATTGGTTTGAGTGTGAAGAATTCGAGTTAGCGCCATCCCGTCACCGTGTCGACGAGTGCCTGCATGCATTCCACTTTTGCGTGCGGCATGATGCCGTGACCGAGGTTGAAAATGTGGCCGGCCGTTCCGCGCATCGATTCGAGCAGGCGCGTCGCCTCCCGGCGGACGATGTCAGGAGTCGTGTTGAGCAGCACCGGGTCGAGGTTGCCTTGCACCGCGACATTGCCGGGCAGCGTGCGCCGCACGATCGCGAGATCCAGTGTCCAATCCACGCTCAGGACGCGAATCCCGGTGAAAGCCTGGTCGGTCAGATGCGGGGCCGTGCCTTTAGCGTAGAGGATGATGGGAAACTCGCGCGGAAGCGCGGCGACGACTTCGCGTATCCAGCGCAATGATGCCGCCTCGTAATCCGGACCGGCCACAATGCCACCCCACGAATCGAAAATCTGAATCGCATCGGCCCCCGCCTCGATCTGCATCTTGAAATACGCAATCAGCGCGGCGGTGATCTTTTCGAGCAGCGCTTCGAACATCGCGCGGTCCGTGTAGAAGAGTTGCTTGATATGCTCGAATTCGTCCGAACTGCCGCCCTCGACCATGTACGTTGCGAGGGTCCACGGCGATCCGCCGAAACCGAGGAGCGCGCGCGATCCGGCGAGCTCATGCTTGAGCAGCTTCAGGGTGTCGGCGACATAGCTCAATCGATCGGGAACAGCTTCGGGCGGCGCGAGGGCGTCAACCTGGGCGCGGGTTTCCAGCCGGTATTCCATCGCGATTCCGCCCTGGTCGCGAAACTTGTAGCCCTGGCCGAGCGCTTCGGGAATCACCAGAATGTCGGAAAACAGGATCGCGGCATCGAGCGCAAAGCGGCGGAGCGGTTGCAGCGTGACCTCGGTCGCAACCTCGGGCGTGCGCACCATTTCGAGAAACGACGATTTTGCCTTGAGCGCGCGATACTCGGGCAGGTAGCGGCCAGCCTGCCGCATCACCCAGAGGGGAGGCCGATCGAGCACTTCGGCAGCGCAGGCGGCAAGAAAACGTTCGCGACTAGTCATGAAGGGAGGATGGCCGCAGAAATAATCCGGTGGCGCAAAACGAAAGCGTGGCTGTTTGTGGCCAGCGAGGAACGCCGCTCCGTGCGCTCCCCTGCGGAGATCTCATCTGTCGCGTTCGATTTGTGGGGCAAGCGCACAGCTAGCCGGCCGCCCAATCGCGCGGTTTCAAAAAAACCTCATGCAGTCGCGCTTCCGGTGAGCCCGGCTCCGGTCCCCAGTCGTAATCCCAGCGGACGAGCGGGGGCAGCGACATGAGAATCGATTCCGTCCGTCCATCGCTTTGCAGCCCAAAAAGCGTCCCGCGATCCCAGACCAGATTGAATTCCACGTAGCGGCCGCGGCGGTAGAGCTGAAACTGCCGCTCGCGCTCACCATAAACAATCGCTTTTCGCCGGGCCACGATTGGCTGGTAAGCGGGCAAATACGCGTCGCCCACCGCCCGGAGCAGACTGAATGAGCGCTCGAACCCCAAGGCGTTGAAGTCATCGAAAAACACCCCGCCAATGCCGCGCGGCTCGGCGCGATGTTTCAGAAAAAAGTATTCGTCGCAGGCGCGCCGGAACTGCGCGGGCAGCTCCGGACCAAAGGGCTCGAGCGCGGTGCGGGCCGTGCGGTGCCAGTGGACGCAATCGTCCTCGAATCCATAATACGGCGTCAGGTCGAAGCCGCCGCCGAACCACCAGACGGGCGGGGCGGCCGGCTCGACGCCTTCCAACGCCGGCCGCGTGCAAAAGAAACGTACGTTGGCATGGCTCGTCGGCACGTAAGGATTGCGCGGATGAATCACGAGCGAGACGCCGAGCGCCTCCCACGCGCGGCCGGCCAGTTCAGGCCGATGCGCGGTCGCTGACGGCGGCAGTTTCGTTCCCTGCACGTGCGAGAAGGCCACGCCGGCTTTTTCGAACACCGCGCCCTCGGCGAGAATCCGCGTGCGGCCTCCGCCGCCTTCAGGCCGCGACCACTCGTCGGTGCGGAAATTCCCGCCCCCATCCTCGGCCTCCAGGCCGGCGCAAATCGAGTCCTGCAACGCGAGCAGGTAGGAGCGGACAGCGGAAACGTCGGGAAGCATGAGGGGGCCGCGCAGCTTGCGTGTGACTCGTTGCGCCGCAAGTGGGTTTCACGTCGACAGCCGGGCGCGCGCCGTTCTGCCTCGAAGTTCTCGATGCAATCCACCGTCCTCACGAGCATGGCCGCCACTGGTTTTACCGTGGCATTCCTGCATGCGGCGATCCCGACGCACTGGCTGCC
>JBBRCR010000574.1:0-5234 GCA_038204695.1 Opitutales bacterium
GATCGTTGGCCGGTTCTTCGCGTGGGTCAAAGTAATCGGGATGTCGCAGTAGCTTCGGCCGTCCGGTGGCATCCAATTCGTCACCGCCGCCATCCCCGTAACAGAAAAATCCCGCAGTGCGTCCCTCGAGGTGGTTGAGGCTCAATTCTTCCCATTCCGCCGAGTGGTCCAGCTTCATGGCTAATTCCGGATTTTTGTGCTCGATCAATTCCTCTTTTGGATTTCCACCGTTCATGCACACCAAGCGGTCGAACATCAGTTTCAAATTCGAGGTCGGGGCATACCAGTTAATCGGGCCGATGATGGCCCAGGCGTCGGCGAGATCGAGCCGGCTGTAGAGGTCTAAATCCCACATCAAATCCGGCTCTTTTGAGTTCTTCGCCTCATAACAATTGCATGGCCAGACACACAGCGCCATGGCGGTTGAGACGCAGGCATTGCAGCTTTGAATGCGCGCCCGGCCAAAGACGTTGCCCAAATCCTCATAATCAATTTCCCATTCCTGCGGCAGCTTATCCGCCATGCGGAGCATCAACGTTCGCGCTTTGGAATCAACTCCAGGGCAGTTGTATTGTCGCCGATCGGACCCGGCGATTATCAAGACCCGGAAAGGCCGTTTATCCGGCGGCAGTTTGCCGTTTTTATCGTTTGGTTTCATCGTTGTTCCAGCGTTTGTATTGTTTGTCTGCTGAGGGTTTCTTCCCGATGCAGCAACAGCGCGGCGCGGGCAGTGGTGATTTCATCGGGGCAAGAACAATACAGCACGATATCCCGGTTCGCGCGGCAGTTCCTGCTGCCGCTGCTCAAGCTCCTCCAAATGAATCGCCGGTTCTTTTGGGGCTGCATGGATTTTGTCTTTTTGGTTGGTGATTTTTGCAGTGGTCGGTGGACAGAGATGGGACGGTTTTGAATTCGGTTTATTCCGGTCCACCGGCGGATTCCCAATCCGGCCCCGCGGCGCTCCGACTTCTGCCCCTGTTCCTTCCGTTTCCGCCGAGGTCGCGGGCGTCGAGTTCAAATATGAAGCGCCCGAGGCGCAGGAGGTCTTTCTCGTCGGCAGTTTTAACGACTGGAACGTGGGGAACCTGCCGATGCCGCGCGACACGCACGGCGTGGGGCGAATGCGAGTGCCGCTTGCGGCCGGCAGTCACGAATACCGGTTTGTCGCCGATGGCGTTTGGAACGACGATCCCCGGGTGTGCGGTTACGTGTCGAACCAGTTCGGTTGGTGCAATTGCGTCGTGACAGTCTGATCGGCGATAGGAGATTTTTCCTGAAATTGCCCACCATGTCTTTCATCACGCACTGGGTTCCGGCGAAGGGACGGCGGAGCTTTCCGGATCGGGAAGGACCGCTGCGGGTTTGGTGCTGGCTGCGGTCGCGCAGGGCAGATCCCGTGCTGACGGACTGAGTATGTGGCCGATAGCGCGAGGCAAACGTTAGCCCGCAAACCGAAATCGAAACGCCGCCGGAATATCCGGCCGCGTGCTCCGTCTGAATCATTGCATCAAATAAAAATCATGAGCCATACCTACAAAACCGCCCTTGCTCCCCAGACGCTTGAAACCGCCGCGCCGCGCGCGAAAGCCGTGCTCGAAAAAGCCAAGGCCAAACTCGGCTTCATTCCCAATATGTATACGGGGATGGTCAACTCACCGGGCCTCCTCGAAACCTATTTGCTCGGCTACGAGCAGTTCCGCGGCGAATCGACTTTCAGCGCAGTGGAACAGGAGGTCGTGTTTCTTACGATCAGCCGCGAAAACGGCTGTGCCTATTGTGTCGCCGCGCACAGCGTGATCGCCGATGCCTTTTCGAAGGTGCCGCCAGCCGTGACGGATGCCATTCGCGCGGGAACGACCATCCCCGATGGCCGGTTGCAGGCGCTTGGCGCTTTTACTCAGATCATGTGGGCCAGCCGCGGCAATCCCACGCCGGAGGCGGTCGCGGCGTTTCTCGCGGCAGGTTTCACCGAACGGCAGATGCTCGAAATCATTCTCGCGCTGGCGGTGAAGACGCTGAGCAACTACTCCAATCATCTTTTTGCGACGCCGGTCGATTCGATGTTTCAGTCGCGCGCTTGGGCACCGCCGGGCAAATAGACGGGACCGCGCATGTGCTCCGTTGTGAAATATCTCAATCCATTCCTGCTGTCGGCGATTTTTTTGGCGCCATTTGGCGCCGCCGCTCCGGAATACGCTAGAATGGGTCCGGATATTTTCGATGCGAAGACCGGAGCGGAGGCACTCATCGCCGACGCGTTGAGGCAAGCCACACCTGACCAAAAACGCGTGCTAGTGTTGTTTGGGGCCAATTGGTGCCCGTGGTGCCGTCGGCTCCACGCCGCACTCACTCAAGATCGAGCGGTGCAGACTCGTCTGCGCGAGCGCTTCGTGCTGGTTTACATCGACGCCAACACCCGCAACGACAAGCAACGCAATGCGACGGTCATCGAGAAATACGGCGATCCGTTACAGTTTGGCTTGCCGGTTTTCGTCGTGCTGGATCACCAAGGCCGGCGGCTTGCTACTCGTGAGACCGGCTCCCTGGCGGCTGAGACCGACGCGAAGGTGGCGGAGCGGGTCCTTGCCTTCCTGTCAGAATGGTCGGGGGCCGCAGCTCCGGCAAAATGGTCGGACCTCAAGCGCAGGTTGGACGCTCGCTTCCCCGGAGTGCCAACGCTCTCGACGGGAGAGTTGGCCGACCGATTGCGGGCAACCAATCGTAATCCGCCCCTCTTGGTCGACGTGCGCGCACGCGAGGAATTCGAGGTCAGTCACCTGCGCGGCGCGATTTGGGCCGGCACCGAGAAGACGCAAGCGGACTTGCTGAAGCGAACGCCGCCCAACCGCGAAATCGTGTTCTATTGTTCGGTCGGATGGCGCTCTGCGCAGGCCACTGAACGCGCGCTGAAGGCGGGACGCGCGGGCGTCGCCAATCTCGGCGGGTCGATTTTCCAATGGGCCAATGAAGGGCGGCCGTTGGTGGGAATGAACGAGAAAACCCCGACGACTTTCGTTCACCCCTACGACGATACTTGGGGGCAAATGCTGGATCGTCGTCTTTGGTCTCGTCAGCCGGTCCGATGAAAATCATCGCACGGTCTTCGTGGGTCGAAACATTGTGGGCCGAACGCCAGGAGTGTTTTGGGGAGCAATCCGCCGTCCTGTGGCCGAATCTTTCGCGGGCCGCCAGCCTGCTCGTGATCCTGAACACGAGCCTGTTTTTTCTCACGGGGGCCGTGCAAAGTGGCGGCTACTATTGGCCGATCTATTCGTTGGGCCTGCTGGGCATCGTCGAGGTCTTGCTCCTCCTGCCGTTGGGTCTGAACCGGCGCCTCTGGTTTTATCTGGTGGCTGTTAGCCTTTGGTCATTGGCCGGATGGTTTCTCGTGGGAAGCATCCTGTTCTGGCTGCGCACTGCCTCGGCCGGGCGATGAACATTCCAACCGAGATTGCCTCGATCCGCCTTCCCGCCGCCATGGGGGTGTTGCTGGCTCTGCTCACCTGGGAATTGATTCAGCCGTATTTGTCGCCCTTTGGTCCGCGACGATGGCGTGGGCCGAGGAGCGCAGTTTCGGTCTTCTCCGGTGGCTGCCCACCGGCGAGATCTGGCGCGGGGTGCTGATCGTTCTGCTCCTCGACGCGGGGACCTACATCTGGCACCGCCGCAATCACGCCCTCCCGGCGCTGTGGCAGTTTCACCGGCTGCATCATGCCGGCCGCGAGATGAACGTGACTATGGCCAATCGGTTTCACTTGGGCGAAATTTTTTTGTCGTCTACCCTGCGCATTCCTCTGCTCGCGCTGCTGGGTGCCAGAATCAAGGAAGTGGCCATCTACGACACGATGCTGTTTGCCGTTGTGCAGTTTCAACACGCCAACATCGGCCTGCCCGAAGGGTTGGACCGCGCGCTCCGATGCGTCATCGCCACGCCGCACCTGCACAAGGTGCATCACTCCGTCGTGCGTGCCGAAGCCGACTCTAACTACAGCTCGCTGTTTTCGTGGTGGGACCGGGTGTTTCGCACGTTCCGGCTGTCGTCCGACCCGCGCCGAATCGTATTCGGCGTCGACGACAAACGATAACGTTCTGAGCCCTCGCCGCGCCAAAAGGCCGGGCAACCAGAGGGAATAACCGGTGGCGCCCGCCGTCATAAACGATGTGCGTTCAATGGATCCTCCATCCCCGCTTCAGGCGAAATCGTTTCGCGATAGCGTTTCGATTGCCGCGCTGGCGCTCACGGTCCTGTCGCCGGCTGGCCTCACCACCGCCTCTGCCATGGAAAAACTCGGCTTCAATCTCGACCACGCCACGATTCCTCTCGCCGAGATTCGCGCCGGTGGACCGCCCCGCGATGGCATTCCGTCCATCGATCACCCGAAGTTTGTTCCCGCTGCACGCGTGAAGTTTCTCCATGACGACGATCTGGTTGTTAGCTACACGCACGGCGGCGAAACCCGCGCCTATCCGCTGCGAATCATCGTGTGGCACGAAATCGTCAACGACCGGATCGGCGATCTCGCAATCAACGTGAGCTATTGCCCGCTGTGCGGCTCCGCGATGGTGTTCGATCGCACCCAAGGGGGCCGCGTCTTGGAGTTCGGCGTCTCGGGGCTGCTCTACCAAAGCGACGTGCTGATGTATGACCGCCAGACGGAAAGCCTCTGGTCGCAAATGGAAATGGCCGCGGTCAGCGGTCCGCAGGTCGGCCAAAAGCTGCGCCTCCTGCCGTCGCAACACATGACGTGGCGCGCGTGGAAAAAAGAATTTCCCGCTGGCAGCGTGCTCTCGACTGACACCGGATTCGACCGCGACTACGGCCGGCAGCCCTACGACGGCTACGAGCGCAATCCGAAGACGATGTTTCCGGTCAAGATCACTCGCACCGAATTGCCCACGAAGGCCTGGATCGCCGGCGTCGTGATGAATGGCGCCGCGCGCGCCTATCCGCACGACCGGCTCCCGGATGGCGTCGAGGTCGAGGACACCGTCGGCGGCAGCACGCTGCGCGTGCGCTACGATCGCGGGAGTCGGCGCTTGACGGTCATCGACGCGGACGGTGCGGCCGTGCCCTACACCTCGGCCTATTGGTTCGCCTGGCTCGTTCTCCCGCGCGGATCGCTCCCCCTGAAGCCGGGCGGAGACAGAATCGAGGGTGTTGCCTCGGCCCGGCGTTGGGGGGCCACCAGCCGACGGCGCGCAGCAAAAATAATCCGGGAATAATCCCGACCACT
>JBBRCR010000575.1:0-5232 GCA_038204695.1 Opitutales bacterium
CAGTGGTCGGCTCCGACACGTTTGTCGGGCCGCACATTGTCATCGAGCGCTCCCTGGCGAGCGGCAGCCTGGTCATCAACTGGCAGAGCGGCTCCTGTCTCCACGTTCCGGATGCGTTTCTGCTCTGCGCGCTCGACGCGCGAAGGTTCAGCGCCCCCACCGCCAGCCTCGTTGGCCGGATGCTGGCCGCTCTCGCGATGGCGGTGACCGCACCGGTGGCCGGCGTCGCGATCGTCATCGCCCAGCTCCGCGGCGACCTGCCGCTGCAATTGAAACTTGGCGTCCGCTCGCAGCGCAACGGCCGCTGGGGGCCCCTGGAGACGTTTGCCTATTATGAGCTCAACGCCGCGAACAACTGGCTGCGCCGCTGGCCGCAGTTCTGGAATGTCATCCGCGGTGACCTGACCTGGTTTGGCAACCGGCCGCTGCGGCCCACCCAGGCGTTGTCGCTCGCCCACGATTTCGAACGGCTCTGGCTCGCCGCGCCGGTCGGACTCGTCTCGCTGGCCGACGCGAACGGCTGCTTCTCGGATCCCACTGATGAGGCCTGCGCGCACGCCAGCTTCTACGCGGTGAACGCCGGACCGGCCCTCGACTGGTTCATCCTGCATCGGTCCCTGCTGCGCGCCGCCTGCATCTGGCCCCTCCGACTCACCCGGCGCAAGGAAGCCGGCGCGGCCCTCCCGCAACTCGCCTCCAAGCAGGAAGGTTGAACCTCTTCCCGCGCGGCCCGTAGCGCCCCCAACATCTCATCAAAGGAATTATGAAAATTGAGCACGACGGAAACAACCTGCGCGTGAGCGACATTGCCGAGCTGAACGCCGTCAACGCGTCCACGTTCCGCGATGAAATTCGTGCCGCGATGCCCACGTCGCCCGCCACCATCGAAATCGATTTGTCGCAAACCCGGTTTGTCGACAGCTCCGGGCTCGGCGCCTTGTTCGCGCTCTACAAATCGGCGGGCCACGGCAAGGACGGAGTCACCCTCCGATTGCTCAACCCGCGGCCGTCAATCCTGCAGCTCTTCGAGCTGACCCAGCTTCACCGCCTCTTCGAAATATCAAAACGCTGAAGGGTGTCGCATCCTCCCGTCATCTCCGCTGTGCCGCCCCTCTCCCCGCCTGAACTGACGCCGGCGGGCGGCGGGTTGCCGGGGGCGGCGGACTCCGCGCCTTTCTCGTGTCACGTCATGAGTGAATCCATTCCCGCCGAGCGTGGCATCTCCAACCGCGTGGTCTTTCGCTGCGACCTGTCCGAAGCCCGGGTGGCGACACGGATCCTGCGGTCGTTTCTGGCCGAGCAGGGGTTGGACGAAACGGAACTGTTCAACTTCGAGCTGTGCCTCGCGGAAGCCTGCAACAATGCGGTCCAGTACGCCACCGGTGCCGCCCGCAATGAAACGATCGCCGCCGACGTCACCTGCCACACGTCCAACGTGGAGATGCGCGTCGTCGATCACACGCTGGGCTTCGCCCTCGGCGAACGCGCCGCGCTGATCGACCCGCACCGTGAAAACGGGCGCGGGCTCTTTATCGTCCAATCGTTGATGGACGACGTGCAGTACTTCCGCGGCGCCGGCACGAATATCCTCACGATGCGCAAGCGGCGCACGCACCAGCAGCATCGTCCGGAGCATGACGCCGCGACTGCCACCCTCGAAGATGCCCGCCGGCAAATCGAGAGCTGTCAGCAGACGATCAGCGGCATGGCGCGCGAGCTCTGCTTTCGCTCCGAAAGCCTCGCCGCGATTTTCCGCTGCTGCACCGAGCTCGGGCGCACCAGCGATCTCGAGGGTTTCGGCCACCGGCTGTTGAACGATTTGCTGCACCTCGCGACCGCCGATTGGTTTGTGCTTCGGCTCGTGCCGACGGCCAGCGCGCGACTGGAGGTTTTCGTTGCTTCCGCCCCCGAATTGCGCACGGAGCCCCTGGTGCTCGGCCAGTCGGCGGTGGCGGATGCGGGCGCCGAACTGCGGGCCGCGCAGCTTCGGCGTGATGTCGAATTCACGGCCGGCCGCGGCACCACGCGCGACGAACCGCTGCGGGCCATCGGCCCCGCGGCAAACGGAATCGTCCAACCCCTGCTTTTCAACGACAAGCTGGTTGGCACCCTCGCGATCGGCCGCCGGTTGGCCGATGCGCCGTTCTCCGCGCTCCAGGCCGAAATGATCCGGACGTTTTCCGAGTTCATGGCCGTGCAGGTCGTCAACGCCCGCCATCTCGAGGAACAGGTGCACGCGCGACTGGTCGCCCACGAGCTCGACATCGCGCATCGCATCCAGCGTGCGCTGCTGCCGCGCTCGCTCCCCCAGTTGGGGGGCTTCGGGCTGGCCGCCAAGTGGGAAAGCGCCCGCCAGGTGGGCGGCGATTTTTACGACGCGATTGCGCTGAGCGACCATTCCCTGCTGCTCGTCGTGGCCGATGTGATGGGCAAGGGTGTTCCGGCAGCCATGTTCGCCACGATCATGCGGAGCCTGCTCCGCGCGATGGCCGTGCGCATCCATCATCCGGCGCGGCTGCTGAAGCGGTTGAACGAGTTGCTCTACGAGGAGCTCTCGAGCGTGGGGATGTTCATCACCGCGCAGCTGGTTTTCGTGGATCTCAACCGCCGGCAACTCGTCGCGGCAAGCGCGGGCCACTGCCCCGTGCTGCTCGTATCCGGAGAAACGGTACGGACGCTGCGCGTCACCGGCACGCCGCTCGGCATCCTGCCCCACGCCAGCTATCGCCAGCATTCCGCCACGCTGTCCTCACCGGCGGGCCTGCTCCTCTATACGGATGGCGTCACCGAAGCGCTGAATCCCGCCGGCGAAATGTTCGGCCACGAGCGGCTTTCCCAGTGGCTCGCCGCCTGCGCCCGGCGGCCGCTGACCGCGGAAGGCGTGCGCGACGAGCTCGCCGAGGAGATGAGCCGGTTCCGCGGGTCCGCGCCCCTGCGCGATGACCAGGCGTTCCTCATCCTGGCGGAAGAGGCCCGTGTGCCCGAGAAAGCAATACACCGGCCCGACCTCCCGGTCGCTTTTGCCCTGGCGGAAGCGACGGGGGAAACCGGCGCCGGTCTGGCCACGGTGCGCTGAGCGCACGCGGTCCACTGGTGACGAACCGTCCGGCCATCGCCCCCTCCCTGCCCAGACCCGTGAAGACAAAGCCTGCCTGCCTGCCATGAAGCCAATCCTGCCCTTGTTTGTGTTCATTGACGCGTGCGGATGGGAGATTATCCGGAACGACCCCTTTGCGAGGCGGTTTGCGCCGTTCCGGCGGCCGCTGCGCTCGGTGTTCGGCTACAGCTCGGCGTGTATTCCCTCGATCCTGTCGGGTCGCTGGCCGGCGGAACATCGCAACTGGTCCTACTTCGTGTACGACCCGAAGCACTCGCCGTTCCGCTCCCTCCGTCCGCTGCAATGGCTCCCGGATTTCATCACCAGCCGGCGCCGCGTGCGCCGCTGGCTGTCGAAGTTCCTGAAGGTCCAGCTCAAGTTCCGGGGATATTTCGATCTCTACAACATTCCCTTCCGCTACATTTCGCTCTTCGATTTTACCGAGAAGAAAAATCCGTTGCAGCCCGATGGGATGAACCGCGGGCCGAACATTTTCGATCGGCTGCAGGAACGCGGCATCCGCTATCACGTGAGCGAGCCCACGCGCAGCGAGGACGAGAATCTCGCCGCCGTGATCAAGGATATCACGAAGGAGGAAATCGATTTTGCGTTTGTGTATTGGCCGGAGTTGGACGGGCTGATGCACCGCGTCGGCAACACGGCGGCCGAGGTGCCACCGAAGCTGCGCGCGTACGAGGAGAAGATCGACCGGCTGCTGTCGGCCGCGCGCGCGCACTACGAGGACGTGCCGCTCTACGTGTTCAGCGATCACGGCATGGCCAACTGCGACCAGCTGCTTGATTTGCGGACGCGGATCGATGCGCTCGGGCTGCGGATGGGCGTGGATTACGCGGTCGTTTACGACTCGACCATGGCCCGGTTTTGGTTTTTCAGCACCGCCGCGCAACACCAGGTCACCGCGTGCCTCCAGACGGTGCCGGAGGGCCGGATTCTCAGCGACGCGGAACTGGCGGAACTCGGCACGCTTTTCCCGGACCGCTACTTCGGCGAACTGATCTTTCTCGTCGAAGAAGGCACCTTGATCGTGCCGAGCCACATGGGGGAACGGCCGATTCGCGCCATGCACGGTTATCACCCCGATGCTCCGCACAGCTACGCCTCCTTGCTCTCCAACCAGAGCGACGTTCCCGCCGACATCACGTCGATTCCGGATATCTACAAACTGATGGCCCGTGATGCCCAGCGCGCCCACGCCGCGAACCGTAGTGCGACCAGAAGCGGGCACGTGTTGGCGAAGTAAGACGGAGCGGCGCGCGCGCCCGGAAGCGGTCCGTGTTACGTCAATCGGTATACGCGCCGTGTTGTTGACGTGACACGGGCGTCCCGCCCGCTGGCTCGCCGTGGCACGGGCGTCCCGCCCGTGAATTACATTGTGGGTACCATTCTGGCGGCGTCCCTCTTATCTCAGAACACATCCACACGGGCGCGCCCCCTTACTATTGTACACCATACAACGCCGGACCGGAATATGGGCGAGGCGCCCATGACCCTCCCGACCTGCGAACAAAGGCATCCACTCGCTGGCGCTCGCAGCCACGATCGAGCGTCGCAGTGCCGATCGGGCGAGAATGGCGCACGACCATGCTACTCCAGACCAGGCTCTCGCTCGGACTCAGAAGTCACCGCCGATTCCGACTCCGGGTGGCCGCGGCCACCCGCTTCCCGCGCGGATATTCCCGGGCCCCCGACCGGACGCTCTTTTGATAATCGCCGCTCTTGAGGGCGTTGATCTGGTCGCGGAGGACGGCCGCACGTTCGAACTCCAGCCGGCCCGCCGCGTCCTGCATCTCCTCCTCCAACTCCGCGATCACCAGCGCCACATCGTCCACCGTGTCGGCAACCGCCGCTTCCTCGGGGCGTTCACCGGAACCGTCATACGTGTGCAAGCTCGCCTGCGCCGCGCGCGTGACACTGCGAGGCGTGATGCCGTGCTCCAGGTTGTAGGCGAGCTGTTTCTCCCGGCGATAGCGGACCGCCTCGACCGTTCGCTTGATCGACTGGGTCATGACGTCCGCATAAAAAATAACCCGGCCCTTCTCATGTCGCGCCGCCCGGCCCGCCGTTTGGATGAGCGACGTCTCGCTGCGCAGGAACCCTTCCTTGTCCGCGTCCAG
>JBBRCR010000576.1:0-5221 GCA_038204695.1 Opitutales bacterium
TACTCCAGTCCGATCCGCCATAAAAATCGCCCATCCTCTTGCCGGCCATAAGGGGATCCCGCTGAGCGACGACGTTCTGGTCCCCGCCCCCGCTCAATTTATCCGTCCGCCCACCCCCATGGGTTTTTCAGCAGAATCAACTATTGACACACCGTTCGCGCGCGCTCTGAAGCGAAAACAAGTGCGTTTAAAGCCGTGGTGTCGAAAGTTCATACATGACCCCTTACTCCGCGCTTGACCCCTTACTCCGCGCTGACCCCTTACTCCGCGCCCAGTAGGCGAGCCGGTGCGAGCCGAGGATGCGCGGCCCGCGGGCCGTGTTCTCCACCAGGACGGTGATTGAGATCATGGGATTGGTGATGGTGAGCATAGGCTGGTTGCGGGGGGGAGTTTGCGCGTCCGGGCAATCGGCGGTGATCATGGCCGCTTGCCGCCGTTGGGAGTCAGGGGTTGCAGGGGTGAATTCGCGGGGGAATGAACTGACGCTTCGGCCGCATCGCTCCCGGAGCCCGGGGCCTGCGGGGAAAACAGGAGGGGGAAAACGATGTCGCTCGTGCAGCAGGGCAGCCACACCGAGAAAAACAGGAACAGGGCGATCGCGGTGACTTCGGCGAAGCCGGAGTCGCCGCCCTGCGCCATCGTGATGTGAAACAAGGATGCCCAAGTGCTGAGCAGCACGTGACCGGCATGGGGAAATTTCGTGTGTGGCCAGACGATTCCGACTGCGATGCCCGCCGCCGCGAGCGGATTGACCAGCCACCATTTCTCGATGAACCCCAGGTGGAGGCCGCGATGCGGAAGATCCATGAGGCATTCGCCGACGAAGGGCAGGATGCAATCGCTCAGCGTCGCGACCCCGACCGAACCAAGGTAACCGATCGCCAGCGTGCGCCAGATCCCGAGTCCGCCGTGGCGTCGAAACATTGCGGTGGTGACCAGCGCGCTCAGCAGCACGTGGAGCGGGTGGAAGATCCAGAACGAGGTTTCGCAAAATGTCCGCGAAGCCTGCGTCCAGGCCAGCAGGCCCAGTAGCAGCACCCCGCTCAGGCTGCCGAGGGCGGTGAAGGGCATGTGGGCGAGGAGCTCATGCCAGACGACATTCCATTTGCGGGATCTCTTCATCAGGGTTTGACGTAGTGAGCATATGCTCGTTACCTTCGCGTGCAATGGCCGAGTCAAATTTCCCCTCCGTCACGATGGGATCCGGCCTGCGCCGGGCCGGAAGAGCCACCCTGGTGAGGCGCCGGTCACGGCATGGGCGCGGCCGCGCCCCAGGAATGGGATCATGACGACGCCGGATACGCTCTACGACGTGCTGTCGCCGCAACCTGAGGCGGCGGATCGTGCCATCTGGACCGCGCCGCTCGAACGCGACGCCGGCACGGGGCTTTCCGAGCGTGCGGTGGATTATCTCTCCGCGTGCAAGTCGGAACCCGGCTGGCTGCGACGGCAGCGGCTCGAGGCGCATCGCGCGTTCGCGGGTTCTGCAGCGCGAATTGCCTGGGCGCCGACGGCACTGTCCGAACTGCGGCTGGATGAGTTGCGCGGTTATGCGGCGCCCGCCGCCGTAGCCAGTCCGGACATTCCGGCCGGGAAGGGGACGAGCGGGGCGCTGTTGCAGGCATTGGAGGTGCCCGCGGAGACGGCGGGTTTCCTGGGCGGCGTGCAGGCGCAGATCGACGGGGAGGTGATTTACGGACGCCTGGCTGGCACATGGGAGCGCGCCGGCGTGATTTTTGTCGATTCCACGCGCGGGCTGACGGAGCACGGCGGGCTGTTTCGTCCGCATTTCGGCGGCATCGTGGGGCGCGACGAGAACCGGTTCACGCAGCTGAATGCAGCGATGTTTTCCGGCGGTTCGTTCATTCACGTGCCGGCCGGCGTGAAGGTCACGGCGCCGCTCAAGTGTTTCATGCATCTGCAGGCGGAGCACGGCGCGCAGTTCGGAAGAACGCTGGTCCTGCTCGACGAGGGCGCGGAGCTCACGTTCATCGAGGGCTGCACCTCGGCCGCGCGTGACGAGGCGATGCTGCACTGCTCCGTGGGCGAGTTTCTCCTCGGTCTGGGTGCGCGGCTGAACTACATTGCGTTGCAGGACTGGACACCAAACGTCTTCAATCTGGCGATCCTGCGCGCCAGGGTGGCGCCCGGTGCGTCGGTGCACTGGATCGACTGCAATCTGGGAGGCCGCCTCACGATGAAGTATCCGTGCGCCCTGCTCGAAGGGGAGGGGGCCTCGGCCGAGGCGGTGTCAATCGCGGTCGCGCGCACGGGGCAGCACCACGACTCGGGCGCGAAAATGCTCCATCGCGCCCCGCGCACGACGAGCACGATCACCTCGAAGAGTGTCAGCGTGGGCGAGGGACGCGCCGACTACCGCGGGCTGGTGGACATGCCGGCTTCCGTTCGCCGGTGCTTCAACCACACCGAGTGCGACGCACTGCTCATCGACACGGTCAGCCGCACCGACACCTATCCGGCAATCCATGTCGTGGGTGGCGACAACACCGCGCAGCACGAGGCGAGCGTGTCGCGGCTGAGCGCGGATCAACTCTTCTATATCCAGCAGCGCGGGCTGAGCGAGGCGGCGGCGCGAAGCCTCAGTGTGAACGGCTTCGTCAACAACCTGGTCGAACGGTTTCCGCTCCAGTATTCGCTTAAGATCAAGCGGCTGATCGAGCTTCACATGGAGGGATCGGTGGGCTGACGGCGTCCACCGATCCCAATTCCCATTCCAACGATCCCATGAAAATTCACCTTGTCCTCTCTCACACAGAACCGGAAACCGTGTTCAATGCGATCCGCCTCGCCCAGTACAGTCTCAAGCAGGGAGATACAGTAGAGATTTTCCTCATGGGCAAGGGGGTGGAACCCGACGTTCTGATTCCATGCGCCGTGGCCGGCGTGCGGCATGCCCTGACGTCATGAAGATCGTCGCAAACACGATCGATCCGGATCGATATCAGCTTACAGCAGCTGTTCCGCGCCGCAATAGATCCGCTCCACCTTCAACGCGACCGCCGCGACTCCGGGGTGCTTCGCCGGATTCCATTGCTTCATGTCGTCGAAGATCGGCCCGGAGGTGTGGTAGGTGAAGCTTCCCTTGAACTGGTATGACTTGCGCTCGCTCGTGATGAACACCAGCGCGCCCTTGCTGCCGGCAAGGATGTTGGCACGGGTCTTGTGGAGGTAGTTGTCCGCGATCGCCAGGGTGTCGTCGCCAAACTCGCGAACCCCGCTTACATAAACCGCGTTGGGCCAGCCGTCGGCACCGACCGTGGCGAGGACGACCGGGCCTTCATGATTGTCTCAAGCCTGTTGCACGATATCTGGAAACACTTTCATCTTATTGCTCCTTCTTGCTGGGTGTGGATGTGCGGATCGAAATCTCTGGCGTGAAGATGAGTGGGAATACCATGTCGCTCATGAGAGGCATCGCTCAGGGCAGGACAGGCGGCTCCGGCGGATCGCCGACATAGCCAGCGGGTGGACAAAATTCGCGCCGGCCGCGGCACCGGGCGGTCTGCTCATCGATCTCATCCGTCCAGCCGCCGCGCGGATTCTCAACAGCGTCGTAACGTGGTGCGAACGGTTTCAGATCGAGCAACGGCGTGCCGTCGAGCACGTCCACCCCCTCCACCTCCAGCACCGCGCCTCGCTGCGCGAGCAGACGGACGAGGCTCAGCCCGATGGGATTCGGCCGATCGGGCGAACGCGTGGCGAACACGCCGCGCTCGACGTCTGAGAGAAATGGTTTCACCCGCAGCCGTGGCGGCCCGGCCTGGTGCAGGTGATAGATCAGGTAGAGGTGTGAAAAACCGGCGAGATCATCCAGTCCGGCGGCAAACTCAGACCGCAACTCGACGCGTCCGCGACAGCCAGCGGCGTAGATTGGCTGAATGGGCGTCCGTTCCGGACGTTGGTGCTCGCTCCGGATGACGCCGATCGGGTCAAAGCAAACGCGTCCCGGCAGCATCAGCTGAGCGGCGGCAGGCACGTCTGCGGGTTCGTCGACGCCCGGTTGCCGCATGAACTTCGCCCCGGCTTCGGCGCACAGCGAAGCGCCTTGGCGGAGTTTGGCCTCCAGTTCGAAGAGTGCTCCACATTGGCGGCGCAGCCATGCATGAATGGTGATCGGCGCGCCGATGCAGACCGGGTTGCGGTAGCGGATGCGCAATTCTCCGGTACGGGCCGCGACGCCGCGCGCGAACAGCGCATGCAGCATCGCCGCGTCGAGCAGCGTGGCGATCAGTCCTCCGTGGACAAGGCCCGGATAGCTTTCGCATCCGGGAGGGGGCGTCCATCCGGCGTGGACGCCGCCATCCGGCCCGATATTGAACCGGAGGCCGAGTCCCCCCTCCGCGGGATCGCTGCACGCGAAGCAGTGCGGGTGCTCGCGGCGGCAGGTCGAGCGAAGCAGGTCCTCAGTGGGAGCAGCCACAGCCGCGTTCATGATCGTGGGGGTGAGGGTGGCCGTGGTGATGACCGTGGTGCCCGGGTCCGCCCTCGTGATCCCCGCCATCGCAGGCGTTTTCGCCGGCGACCAGCGTGCCCGCCAGCCAGCCGGCGATCAGATCCGCGGGGGCCGAAGCCGCCACCCCCAGGAGCACTTTCAACCCGTGTTCCGCCATCTTCGTGCGGGCGCCATGGCCCATGCCGCCGGCCAGCACGAGATCCGTGCCGGCGGCGCGGAGCAAGGGCGGCCAGCCGCAGGGTTCGGAACTCTGCGGGTCAATGACGACCTGCCGGCGGACGCACCGCTTTTCGGGATCGACCTCGAAGACGACAAACTTGGCGGCGGCGCCATAGTGCGTCGAAAATTCATTGGTGGCGGTGAGCGGCAGGGCGATCTTCATGGCAAGGGCGGCAACCGGGGCGCGATCCGTGCTGTGCGAATTCACGCGGAAAGCGCGGCGGCGGTTGCCTGCCCAGTAATGAGCATATGCCCTAAACAACTGCAAGCCCGGAGTGGATGGCTGCGGGGGAGGGTATGCCGCGATCCGAATGTAAGCCGGCCTGCAGATCGCTGGTGGCCTCCGGCCGGGCGCGCTGGTCCGGCTGCAACGCGCGCGCCCGGCTGGAGCCAGGCTTCGCAGTTCAGGGAGTCGGCCTGCCGTGCCCCGTGCGATTGCAAGTACCGGCGGGGGCCAGGAAAAGCCCAAACCCCCGCGGGGGGGGGCGGGCGTGGGGGGGTTTGTGGGGGGGGGGGGGGGTCCGGGTG
>JBBRCR010000577.1:0-5183 GCA_038204695.1 Opitutales bacterium
GTGATGTATTATATATAGACTTTTGCCACTACGCGCGTAACCGCCAAAATTCTCAACTGCTCTCGTCCGTCAGCCGGCTGTGCTTTGGTTCTCTACCAAGCACTTGCGTCAGCTCGTTTTCGTCCCATGGGACGGTAGTGACGTAAAGTCGCCTTTTTTGCTTCGGGCGCGACCCCTGGATCGACGTTCTCTCCGGGTGAACCAAGTCCCAAAATTTCACCCCCGCCGGCGCTGTCACCCTGCATTGGCACCCTGCGGGCGCGCTGACCCTCTATCGGTCAGAGTATGCGGCGCCGAAGTTAGCTCATGCTGTCGAGCAATTCGCTGCCTCCCGGTAATAATGTGAGTCTCGAAAGCCTGCGCCGCCGCCACTTCGTCGCCAGCCGCAATAGCCTCCAGAATCTGCCGGTGCCGACATGCGCGGACGTGAGGCGCCGGCCACGCCGCGGCGTAGGAAGAGAACCGCATTTACCGACGTCGGAAGCGAGGGTGCAGGAGTTGCCGAGCGGGCTCGGACGATGCTTGCGTCCAACGCACACGGGCCGGGTGGCCACGCGATACGACAAACTCGCCGTCACTTTCCTCGGCTTCATCCACCTCGAAGCGTTCTTCGAGTGGCATTTCGTCGTCGTCGGTCCGCGGCCGATTCCGCGCCGCATAGAATAACCGCGTTCCCATTGCGGGCGCTTTCGACGCCCACGTCGCCGCGGTAGGCTTCGACGACGGTCTTCACAATTGCGAAACCCAGACCTGTGCCGACCTGTTCGCGGACCGGTTTTGTCGACGCGGTAAAACGCGTTTTCGCCTCCGTATTCCAATGAGCCGATTTCCGCGGAGCCTTCTGCCACGCGCCGGGAGGGTCGACCGGTCGCGCCGCACTATCTCGCCCCGCTGCCAAACCATGCCGCCGGATCGATGATTCGACCCAAGAGGAAAAACTTACGCTCCGGATACCATAGTACGGACCGGCCCTGGCGAACGGTGAAACTGGAATACATCGACATGTCGATGCGACCCGCCGTGCCGGGCTTCCCGAGGCTTACACCTTTGTGATCCATGAAGACACGAGGTTCATCGAACCACACGGGTTGATCAGCACCGGCCTGGAAACGGCCGGTTAGAATATATACCGGTTTCCGCTGGATACTGGTGTTGATCGGTCCCGGTCCCGTGTAGTTCCCGGGCACGTTGTGCGTGAAGAGCACATACCGGCCACTGCCGGCCGTTTCACCGCCGACGTCGTAAATTGGGCAGGGCGCCAGGGGATTCAGCAGTGGCTCGCCACCGTCATGTCGGAGCAGTCGGCGGGGCTGCGTCCACGAGCGGCCGGTGTCCGCGCTGACGCTCCAGAAGGGGCTGTCGGAGGAACTGCGCATGACGCAAAACAACCGCCCGTCGGGGAGCTTCACGAGGGTGGGCTCCTGGCATGCACTCACCTGGGGATGGTTTGGGAAAGGCACGGCCAAGGCGTTCTCATTCGCCGCATGCCAGCGTATACGGATGGCCGCGGGTTCCGGATCCTCGTCGATGTTCTCGAATTCCATGAACTCGACTCGGGAGTCGGCGGACACCCATGAGCGCGTCGGATTCTTCCGCACCTTGAAGCTCGTCCAACGGGTAAATCCCGCCAAGTAGCGGCCGCCCGTCCCGAGGCACACCGGCTTCTGCCAAGTGAGCATGTTTGGCGGGATCCCGGGATCCGGATTGTCGTTGATGCTGCGCGCGACCGGAATGTTCTGCGGCTGCGACCAAGTGTCCCCTTTGTCGTCACTATAGATGCCGTGAAGCCAGCCCGTAGTATGAAAAAAGGTGTCGTGTACACCGACATGCTGGCTATAAAGGACGTATATCCGGCCGCGTTTGCTCACGAGGGGATAACCCCAGCTCGCGATGAGGCCGTCACCGGGTCTCTTCGGGCCGGCGATTATCCTCGCTGGCGACCACATGCGGCCCTCGTCCGCGCTGCGCGAAAACGTGATGTGCTGGTCTGGTTGGGACTCGGCGGAACTCTGCGTCCAGACAGTCATCAGTGATCCGTCCGGTCCATCGAACACGAGGAAGTGCTCATTCCCGGTGTCGCTGACAGTCTCGACCGCGACATTGGGCACGAAGACCACAAAGTCGGGCCGCGTCGCTTGAAGTTCGCCGCGAATGCGCTTTTTAAGATCGTCGGGTGCGTGGATGAAGTTCGGGTCGCTTGTGTCGACTGGTGGAGTTGCGGCGAATGCGAGTGGTGCGAGGGCCGCGGTGGCAAAGCAAAGGTGGATGAGCGGGCGCATTGGCGTCATTCTGGGGCGGGAGAGTGGATGCGGGCAAATGCCATCGGCGGGCTCAGGCGGGGACAGCGGCCACCGCGGCGGGATATTCGTGACACAAATACGTCTCGCGGGGTTCGTCTTCAACGATGGCGGGAAACCGCTGCGCCGGCTGGAGGAAAAAATTGTCATTCCAGTCATCGCACACGCTCGAGACTTCCGAACTGACGGTGAGCCCGGTGCCTTCTTCTCCCCAGAACTGGTGAATGGTTCGCGGCGGAATGCAGACGCTCATGCCAGGCTTGAGCCGGACGATGGCGCCGGCCTCTATCCGGCGCGCCACGCCGTCCACTTTTATGACGAGCGACTGGTCGGAGGGCGTGTCGTCCGGGTTGGTGGCGGTAAGCTGCACGAGTATGTTACCACCTGCCCGGCAGCAGATGTCCTCGATCTTGCCACGATGAAAGTGGGCCGGCGCACGCTGGCCTTCCGGATCGAACAACAGTTTCTCGGCGTAGCATTTCGAATAGCCCTGCCGCGTGACGCTGCCATTTCGGAGCGTGAAGAGCGTGCGGCCGATTTTCTCGAAGTTCTGGCTCCCGAAGTCCGTCACATCCCAGCCGAGCATGCAGTCGCGAACTTCCCGCCATTCCTCACCGCAGTTATTCCAGTCGGCGACGGACATGAACGCCAGTGGCGGCATGTTTATTCCGAACTGCCGAAACGTGCGCTTCGCTTCAGCGATGCTGCGGTTGATGACGGAGCGACGGAGCGGAGTCTTGCCCATGGTGAGACTCCTCGCGCGCGACGCCATGGACCGCAACCGTCCCGTTGTTTTACAGGAAAACACATTTTCCGTCCGCATCGGCATTTTCTGCCCGCTGAACGTAAGGGCGTAATCAGCCGTTGAAGCTCCGTGGCGACAGCAGCACGAAACCGCGCGGTCGCGTGCCCATGTACGCCGCCTGGCGGCAGTGTCCGACCCGATGTTCTACAGCCGATTTCGTGGGTTGATCCAAAGCCAGCTCAGAGCTGCGAGAAAGTACAGGCCGGCGATAATCTGCAGGGGAAGAATCCACCGTCCCTCGACTTGGGAGCGCTCCACGAGCCAGGCGAGCACAATGGGAGAGGCGATACCTCCCATCTGACCGACCGTGTTCATAGTGGCGCTGACGACGCCCGACTGGGACTCGCCAAGTTCAATGCAGGTGGCCCACGAAGCGGCCAGTGCGAACATCGAAGCCCCGCCGGCAATGCCGAGGAGCGCGGCGGCGCCTTGGGGGTTGTCGGTGACACCCGTTGCCGCCAACATCGCCGCGGCAGCCACGATGTACGCGGAACCGCCGACGAGCGCACGCCCGAGCCGCAGTCCCAACCTTCGCGTCAGAAAATCGGTGGTCACGCCACCGAGAAGATCGGCCGGGACCGCCAGGAGCATCGGCAATCCTGCATAGAAGGCGAGTTCCGCCTTCGACAAACCGAGCGTGCCCAGAAACGTCGGGAGCCACGTGATGACAAAATAGAAGCCATAGCCGTTGGCGAAAGCGACGAGGCACAGCAGCCACACGTTGCGGCTGCTGAAGATGGGCCCCCAGAGGGTACGCACGTGCCCGCCGGACGTGCCTGCCGCCAGACCCTGCTCGATGTGAGCACGCTCTGCCGCGTTCACGGCGGGATGATCGGCCGGCCGATCTCGGAACCAGCGAAGCCACGCCAGCGACCAGATGAAGCCCAAGCCACCGAAGACGAGGAACACGCCGCGCCATCCGACGAGTGGTGCGAGCAGCAGCACGATGGGAGGCGTAATTCCGGCCGCGAAGTGCGCCCCGGCGAAAAAGACGCCTTGCACCCGGCCGCGCTCGGCCGTCGGTATCCACCGTGAGAACACACGGGTGGCGTTCGGCCAGGCGCCGGCCTCGCCGGCGCCGAACAGGAACCGCACCACCAGCATGCTCTTCAAGCCGGTGGCCGCGGCGGTCAGCATCGTGAACACGGACCACCACGTCACGATTCGGGCGAGCACCCGGCGGGCGCCGATTCGCTCGCCCCACCAGGCGCACGGAATCTCGAACAGGGCATACGCGAGGGTGAACGCGCTGAAGACAAATCCCATCTCCTGCATGCTGAGCCCCAGGTCGCGTCGGATGTCGCCCGAGAGGACTCCGATGCAGGTGCGGTCGAAGTACGTGATGGTCGCCAGTGCCACGCAAAAGCCGACCACGCGGAAGCGCGCGCGCGAGGGCGGCGGCTCGGTCGGGAGGGCAGCGCTGCTGGCGGAGGTGGCGGGGGAATTCATAAGGCGCGGCGGTCGGGCAATCCGGCCGCCGTGGCGGGCAGCAGACGATTCGGACGGAAGACGGCCGAGACAATCCGCCGGCCGGAGCAAGAACAAGGGCGCGGCTGTTTTCCAGTAAACTTGTGTCGCAACGCGCACTGGGCCGTAGTGCAAGGCGCAAACGATGCTCGTTTTCAGCCCGGTCGTTTTACTGGCAAACAGAAGCGAGGTTGAGACGCCCGACGCCAGCGGCTGTTCTCTCTTCATCCGCCGTTCACATCCAATGAGTGGCCGGACATCTCAAACCGCGAAACCAGGCAATCAGTGCAATGAAGCGATACCATCAATGCCGGAGCTTCGGCTCAATGACTGCACGGGTGCTGACCGCAGCTCTGACGTTTGCCGCGCTCTTGCGAGGAGCGCACCTCAGCTACGCACAATCGATCGCGCAATCAGCGGCATCCGCCCACGCCGGGCAACTGGAGGGGACCGTCAGCAATGCCGCCACCAAAGCCCTGCTCGAAGGAGCGGTCGTGGCAATTCCTGCCCTGGGGGTGTCTACGACGACGGACGCATCGGGCCAGTACCGCTTCCGCAAGCTGCCAACGGGGGAACATACCGTGGAAGCGTCGTATTCCGGACTGGATACACAG
>JBBRCR010000578.1:0-5145 GCA_038204695.1 Opitutales bacterium
GCGGGCATCGGCCCCGGGCACGCGCGGCAGCAGCCAAGGAGAAATTTGCCAGTCGCCCCGGATCCACCGGTGGCGGCGGCTGACGTCGACGTTATATTGCGAAGGATATTCCTCGTAGAATTCCACATCGCTCACCAAGGCGGAGCGGGCGTGGCAGGATTCGAGGAGATCGTGGCTGAGCACGGCGTTTTCCGGACAGCGACCGGCGAGGGCGCGTTCGAAGGCATCCACATCGTAGATGCCCTTGCCGATGAACGAACCTTCCTGAAACACGTCCTGATACACGTCCGAGACGGCGCGGGTGTAGGGATCGATGCCGGCATCGCCGGCGAACAGCCGCACGAACCACGAGCGGCCGGCGCTGGGCAGACTGACGCCGACGCGCGGCTGGAGAATACCGTAGCCTTCGATGACGATGCCGCGCTTCCCATCGAACTGCGGCCGGTTCAGCGGATGCGCCATCGTGCCGACGAGTTCGCGGGCGGAATCGCGCGGAAGCTGGGTGTCGGTATCGAGGGTGATGACATATTTGACGGCGGGGAGGACGGCGGTGTCCCCGACGATGGCGGAGAAACAGCCGGCGGCACCGCCCCGGAGCAGGGCGTTGAATTCGGCGAGTTTCCCGCGTTTGCGTTCGTAACCCATCCAGCGGCCTTCGCCCGGATTCCACCGTCGCGGCCGATGAAACAGGAAGAAGCGGTCGTGATCGGTCGACGGATACTTGGCGTTGAGCAGCCCGATGCCGGCGCGCACGCGGGCGAGCAGCGCTTCGTCTTCCGGGGCGGACTCGGTCGGGGCGTCGACGAAGTCCGTGAGCAACGCGAAGTGCAGGTGCTCATCGCGGTTCGCGAGGTAATGGATCTCGAGGCTCTCGATCAGCCGATCGACGCCCGCCGCGCTCGCGAGCATCGTGGGGACGGCCACCATGGTGCGGTGGTCGGACGCGATGCCGGCGGCATAATCCAGCCGAGGGAGGAGGCGGGGTTTTGCGAGCAGGGTCGACAGCCAGTTCATCAACGCCACCGCGAGCTGGCTCGCGCACAGCAGAAATACGGCGGTGAACGAGACGAGTTTCCAGCCGACCACGTTCTGCAGGGAGATTTGGTGCAGGAATCCCAGCGTGCCGAGCGCGGTGAGCAGGAGGATTCCTCCGATATAAAACGGGAAGGGAAAGCGCTGGATGCCGCGCCCGATGAGCGTGGACCACCTCGCGTTCGCCTGCACGGCGCGTTCGAGCAGCGGCGCGCCCCGATCGATGAGGAAGAATCCGACATGCGCCGTGCGATCGGAGCGACCGGCCGATTGGGCGCGGTCCGCGGCGAGTCGGACGGCGTGGCGGGCGACTTCGCCCTCGGCGAGCCGGCTGTGCCTGGCGAGCGCCTCGACGGCGTGCCGGTAGCGATCGCGCGTGGAGAAATCCATCGTGCCATAGATGCCGGCCGGATCGCTGCGCAACGTCTGCTCGACGACGCTCAGCGTCTCCACAAATTCCTTCCAATCCGTCGCGCTGAGGAAACGCAGGCTCGCGATACAGTGGCTGACGGACACCTGCTCGGCGGCCTGATTTTGGCTGTCCTGGTGGACGAGTTGTTCGATGGACAGGCCCAGCTCGGCGAGCCGTTGTTCAAGCCAGCCGCGGGCGAGATGCAGCACGGGATTCTGGCGGGAGAGTTTCTGGCAAAACTCCGCCACAAACGAGGCGGTCAGCGGCAGGTCGGACTCCGCCATGTCGGCCACCACGACGATGAGATGCGAAGGGTCTTTCTCGGCCATGTCCTGCAGGCGGCCGGCCCACAGGTCCGCGAGGTCGCGATCGTAGCGGGCGGCGGTGAGGCGGGTGGTGATGCGTTGGAGATTTTCAATCAATCCCAGACGCAGCATGATGGGAATGGCCCACAGTTCGCCGAGTAGCAGCGGGAGCACCGTCTGGTAGGCGGCCACAAAGTCGGTGAGCATGCCCGCGTCCAACTGGGCATCGACATGCGAAATGAGTTCGAGCACCAGATCGTAGACGCGCGGCAGACCGGCGGACTGGCCGTTCAACAGCCGCGGCAATTCCCGGCTGTAGTGGCGGGGCAGATGGCGCCGCGCCATCTGAATCTGCTCTTCGATCAGATAGTAGTTGTCGAGGAGCCACTCGGCGGCGGGGGTGACGGGCCGCGTGCGGTCAACCGCGACGGTTTGCCGGTTGAAGGAACGGAGGATGTCCTCGTTTTCGCCGAGGCGGGCGAGCAGCCGGTTGGGGCGGCGGCGAATGATGGCGCGATGCTCTCCGGCCAAGACCCGGGCGAGGCGTGCGAGCTGTTCGGTGCCGAAGAGTTCGGCGGACAGGGGCGAATCGCTCGCGACGGTGCGCGGGCGGGTTTGGCGGGCGAGCCAGGTTTGCCAGCGAAGTGAGAGCGGCGGCATGGAGCTAGGGCTGGCGACCGGCCGAGGTTCTCACGCCGCGGGAACTCGGCGAGCCGGTTGAAATGGGTTCGACGAAAAATACTGGATTCAATCGAGCGCGAGTGTGCGCCATCGCCGGCAAAGAACCTATGGGGTGTTGGGCCCATGCGACGCCGACGCGAGGTGGCAGCGGGCTGGGATGATGAAGGAACGGCCGATCGCGGACGGACACAGGCGTCTCAGCGTTGGGGTGTTTCGGCGGGGCTGGAAGCCGCGGGGGCGGATTTGGCCGCGTCGGCCTTGCGCCAGGTCGAGTAGGCCATGACGGCAGCGGCGGCCAGAAAGAGCAGGATGCCCACGACCATCCACACGTTAACTTTCGTCGTCCGGCGTGCGAGGTTTACTTCAGGGAAGCCGCTGCTGTTTTTATCGATCGACATGGATCGACTGACCGCGCTTCGGTGACGTGGTTTCGGTGGCGGCGCGAATCGCCGGACGATTTTTGCGGCTCACGTGGTCGGTGCGGCACCACGAAGGCGCGCAGCGAAGAAGCCGGCGACCAAGCGAGGCCACCGCGACCTCGCTTCCCGGGTGCGACTACAGCGGAGCGCGAGGCGCAACGACTCAGGTGGTCGTGCTGCTCTTCACTTTTCCGTAGGCGTCTTGGGTGCTGACCCAGGCGCGGCCGACCCGGTCCTTGGCTTGATCCCAGGTCTCTCGTGAGGCCTTGGCGGCTTCCGCGCCGACCGACTTCAGGTAGGATTGGGCGGACTCCAATTCCTTCATCGCAAAATCCCATTCGCGGGTGTCGGTGATGCCCGTCATGGTGGCGCGTTTCGCGACGAGTTCACGAATTTGCGCCACGAGTTTTGCTTCCAGGCGTTTGAGGCCGGCGAAGTAGTCGGAGCGCTTTTCGTAGGAATGATCCTTGATGTCACTCCAGCGGGCCGAAGCAGCCGCGGCGGCCGCAGCGGACGCCGCGGCCGGCGTCTTGGGTGCGGGCGTCGCAGCCGCGACCGACCACGTGGCGAGGGCGAGAAGAGGAGCCAACCGGCAGGCAAGTTTGATGGATTTCATGGAGGCGTCGGATTTGGGTGGAATGAATCAACGGGAGGGGGATGGCGCCGCGGGTCGCGGCGCCGTCTGGGCGAGGCTGATGGGCGATAGCGGCAATTCCCGCGTGAACGGGAGCGCATGCGGTCGGCTCAGTTGCAGTTGCAGCCGCAGCTTTCGTTGGCGTCCTTGATCGCCTGCTCGATCGCCTCGCGGTTTTCGCCGGTGCGTTTCTGAATGCGGCCAAGCAATTCCTCCTGTTTGCCTTCGACGTATTGCAGATCGTCGTCGGTGAGCTTGGCCCACTTCTGTTTCAATTTACCTTTGGTGATGTTCCAGTCGCCCTTGATTTCGAGTGTCGTCATGATGTTTCGGGTTTTTGTTTTCCGGGTGGTGGCTGCGTCGCCGCCGAAGTGGCGGCGAAAATGAATTTCCAAGCTGACGGCCAGCCGTCGGACTCCACACGCGAACGGTGGTTCGCGTGCTCGGCTCAAGTGGATTTCGATTTTTCTCATGATACCCGTTGATCCGCGGCGCGGCTATGGGGTGTCCAGCCACCGTGGGCCGGCTCGATCAGTCCACCGCGGGCGGTAAAAACCCCGGAGCGGCGCGCGCCGGAGTTTTCCGATGGCCGGGTGGCGGGTGCGATACCGATAACACCCCATCGTTGCCGGGAGCCCGCCGGAGTATCTTCGCGCGGTCGGAAACATGTCGTTCGTTTCCGATACAAAGAAGATTCACGGATAAACCCAATCCCACCGCCTGAATCCGTCCGGCATCGCGGGCGTGCCCGCGGTGCCGTTGAGCATCGATTCCTGAGATCCCGGCGATCACCGCAGACGCTCTTACTGCCACGCAACCCAACCCAAACCCAGACGAATTATGCTCTACAAAACCAAGGAACTCCAGGGCCACCAACTCAACGCGACCGACGGCCTGATCGGGCATGTGAAGGATTTCTATTTCGACGACCGCAACTGGGTGGTTCGCTACTTGATCGTGGATACGGGCTCATGGCTGACGGGGCGCCTGGTGTTGATTTCGCCCCACGCGTTTGGCGCGTTCGACCGGGAAGAAAAGACGCTCGCCGTCAACCTGACGCGGACCCAGATCGAGAAGAGCCCCTCGATCAAGGCGCACAAACCGGTCTCACGCCAATACGAGGTGGACTACTATCGCTACTACGGTTGGCCGACCTACTGGGATGGCGGCGCGATGTGGGGTCTCGGCGGCTATCCCGTGGTCGTGCCGCTATCGAAGGATGAGATGGAGGCGCATGTGCATCATCACCACCGCGACGACAAGCACCTCCAGAGCACGAAGGCCGTCAACGGCTACGAGATTCAGGCGCGTGACGGCCCGGTCGGCACGGTGAGCGGCTTTATGGTGGACGACAAAAGTTGGGCGATCCGCGAACTGGTGGTGGAGGCGGGCCATTGGTATGCGGGCAAGGAAATCCTGATCTCCCCCGTCAAGATCGACCGAATCAGTTACGAAGAATCGAAGGTGTTCGTAAATCTCACGAAGGCGGACATCGAGCGAACGGGAGAGCACAAAGTGGTGCACGCCGGGGCGGGCAGTCACGCCGCGGAAAAATTTCCGCGGGAGTGACCGGGCGGGCAGACGAAAGAAAGTTTCCCTCCGCGGCGGGCGCGTCATCAGACCGCCGCCAAGGGGGCGAGCTTGCGGGGGAGACCGATGGCG
>JBBRCR010000579.1:0-5139 GCA_038204695.1 Opitutales bacterium
GAAGCTGCAACGCTGGCCGTGGCGTCGGCGGAGTCGGCGCCGAGGGCAGCGCGCCCGCAAAATGCCGCTCGAGCCAGTCGAGCGCCTCGCTAAAGCCGAACCCTTTTAAGTGGATCACGAGGTCGATGGCGCCGCCGCCGCCGATGCCGCGGTGCCAGTTCATAAACTTGGGTCCGGCGACCGACAGGATTCCCGCTGGGCTATGCCACTTGTGCTTGTCGTGGCGGTCAGGCTCCGCGCCGCAGAGCGGGAGCACCGCTTCCAAGGGAATGACCCGCAGGCGATCCGCCTGTTCGCGTCGCGCCCATAAGCTCATGGGTCCTGACGCAATTTTTCTCTGATCGTGACACACTCCTTCAGGTTGAAGATGTGGCTGATTTCCGTGAGCCGGTCGATCAGGGCGGCGGTTAAGTGATCGTTCTTGATGAACGTTCTCCAGTCGCTGAAGCCCAAATTTGAAGTGAGGAGGGTCGGTTTCTTCTTGTGCCGCCGCTGCATCAAGGTGAAGAAGAGCCCGACCTGGACCGGCTCGACCTCAATATAGCCGATCTCGTCAATCAGTAAAATATCGACGCCGCAGTAGCGCTTGAGGACCTTGGCTTCGGAGTGATCGGCGACCGAGTGGTAGAGTTCGGCGACGAGGTCTGCAAACAGGACGAATCTGCCCGTGTAGCCCTGGTTGATCGCGTGGATGAGGAAACTGGTTGCCAGGCCCGACTTGCCAGTGCCCGTGGCGCCGAAAAAAATAATATTCTGGCCTTGCTGGATATAATTCTGGGAGTCGTAAAGCGCCATGATCCTTTTCTTGTTGAGCTTGGGCTGGCGCTCGAACGGGAAGGTCTCGATGACGCGTTGCTCCGGGATGAGGGCGCACCGCTGCCGCAACTGGCGGGCGTTCTCGCGCCGCAGGCGCGATTCCTCTTCCACGACGTGGGTGAGGAGGTGCGCGTGGGAGAAGCGCTTTTCGGCGGCCAGCTTCAGGTAATCGTCCCAATGGGCGAGAAGGTTGCTCAGCCGCAGGTACTTTAAGGTTTCGGGCAGGTCCTTATTCATGGTGGTGAGGCCGGTGGGTCCTGATAAAGCGACCAGTCGGGTGGCTCGGTCTGCGCGCCTTCGCGGTACGCCTCGCGCTCGGTGAAGGCCGCGTCGACTTCCGCCACCGGCAGTTCGCCGCTGCCCTGCTGGACGTACAACAGGGCGATTCGCTCGATGGTCGCCAAGTCGGCGATCCGGTACTTGCGCGCGCGCTCGACGCTGCGCACGAAGAGCGCCGCCGTCATCCGGCGGCTTAAGCCCAGCAGCCTCCGCAAAAACTCGTGGGGCCGCAGCCCCTTCTGCTCCAGCGCAAAATCCAGATAAGCGCCCACCGCTTCGCCCAGGGCCCGCAGGTGCTTCTCCTCCGCTTCGCTGCCCCGCCGGCGTTGCGGGTTGTCGCGCGGCGCCGGCTGCCCCGGCGGGCTAAACTTCTCGTTTTTGACCCCGTCGCCGGCGATGGCATACTCCGCAAGGCATTCCCGATGCCGGTAAATCTTCAGGGTTTCGGCGTACTCGAGCACCTTGACCTCGTCGCGCCCACTGCCCGGGATCCAGTAATAATTACCATCGAAGGCGGCGTAGCCGTACTGGTCGGTGTCGCGCGCATGGATCAGATACGGCCCCGGCAGATGCGCTGTCACCGGCTGCAGGTAGGCCCGTTCGTGCTCGAAGGCTTTCGCCGGAATGAGCCTCGCCTTGCCTTGCGGCCGGCTTTCCAGCCGCACCGTCGCCCATTCGCGGGCCTGGGCGTTGAGATCCGCCAAACTCTGGAACGAGCGGCCGGGGAAAAAATTTGTCTCAACCGTAAAAAAACTTCGTTCCTCGCCAGCTTTTCGATCGCTATGGCCGAGTTCATGACAGTGGTACTCGAAGCCGTACTGCTTCGAGAAGGCCGCCATCTCCGGGGCGATCACCGCCAGGCGTCCCGTCCCCGATAACCGCGCCAGATTAGTGTTGTCGATGATGCAGTGCAGGGCGGCGTAACCCCAATACACCAACGCTTCATGGAAAAACGTCTTCATCCGGAAGCGATTGAACGCGCGATAGAACCGGAGATACCGTCGCTTTGAGTAGCGCAGATAAATCAAGCTCGCGACCAGCCGCGTGCGGTGGCCCCCGAGCTGGATGTGGTACACGCTCGTGTCGTGCTGCATCTCCAGACCCGGCTCGTCCGGCCGGCGCTCATGCCGCTTTTCCTTGACCGGACCGATGCCCAACGCCCGCAATCTATATGTTAATGTTGGATACGCTATAGTGATGCCCAATTCCAGGAGCTTCTCATGCACCCGCGTGACATACCCGTCACAGTCCACGTAGAGCCGCCGCAACAGCTCGACGTCGACCGGGCACTTGGGCGCAGGTTCCAATTTCGGCATCACGCCCCCTTGCGCGATGATGGCCAGCACCGTGCCCCGCGCCACGTTCAGGCGCCGGGCGATTTCCCGGGCGCTCATCCCCTCCTGGTGCAACCGGAAAATCGCCTTACGCAGGTCTTCCGCGATCATGCAGCCTCCTGACCGCGGCCAAAAAAGTCGGCTCCCGGCTTAAAATTCCCGCCGTCAACAGATGCGACTGGGCGTGGAAGGACCCGCTCTCCAGCCGCTCATCCTCGCTCTTGCCCACCACGCGCAACATGCCCGTGTGCGTCTGCTCCAGATCCCGGAGCATCGCGCGCGCAAATTCACCGCAAGCCTCCGCGCCCGAGGGCCTCTCTTTCATCCGCGCCAACGGTAGCGCCACCTTGCCCTGGAGGATTTCCTCCCGGCACGACGCTGGCCCGCGGAAGTAACCCTGCGCCAAAAACTCGATTTCTCGCACGCTCAACCCCTTTCCACTCAGGGCCAGGACGAACCGCTCCACCTCCTTCACCCGCCCGTTTATGCGCATATACGGGCGGAGGATGTACATATAAGCATAGACTGGAAACGCGCCGGCGAAGAGCTTCTCCCGCACCTCGGCGCTCATCTCGCCGATCAGCCCCAGCCGCAAGCTCACCCAGGACTTGCTCCGCGACAGTTCCTCCGCGATCTGCGCGACACTCCGGTTGCGCGCTTGCTGCAGTTCGTCAATAAACGCGGCTTGCTCGAGCACGCTCAGTGATTTGTCATGGGCCATCCGGAGCAGCGTCACGATCCCCGCCGGCTCATCCTGCCCCAGGGAAGCATACGGCACCGAATCGATCCCAAGCTTGCGCGCACAGCGCTGCCGCTTGAACCCGTTCAACAGCACCCGCTGGCCCCCGACTTCCACTCCCTCGAGCGGCTCCTTGATCCCGTGCTCGGCGATCGAACCCAATAGCCGCTCCTCGAACGCCGCCGGTTTCAATCGGCAGCATTCGTAGCGTAGGTCAAACGTGGATACTTCAACTTCGCACGTCGGCTTCGAGCCATCAAAAGGAGGGGTTTCCATCTGCCCGCACGGTCTGCGCCCCTTTTGCCCCCTTGCCCAGAATGAGGTTGTGTGGGGACGGGCCCCACGGCCATCTTCACCTGGCCGAACGTGGCGATTCAAACCGCCGTGGCTGGCTGATGGCACTGGTAACGCTTGAAGATCGTAATCTTGGACAGCGTCACCAATTGGCGTGTGGCAGCTGCCAGGTTGCCATACGCCTCCTTCAGATACGGCCACAGCGCCGCCGGGGCGGGCGGCCCCCGCCCAAAACCACCACCGATCACCCGCAGCACTTCCGAACTATAAGCGAGCATCCGCCGTCGGTATTGGCGCAGCACATCGTTCCATCGCTCGACATCCCGCCGCCCGTAGATGCCATCCAGGAACGCTTGGAACGTCGCCGCCTGCACCGCCCGATAACTCATCGCAAAGTCGGGGAGAAAGCTGACCGTCCGACCGCACAACAGACAGAGGAACCGCGCGATCAGCATCAGCACGATTTGCCCCAGGCTGTCCGTGATGCCTCGGGTGTAGGTGCCATGGCCGTTGAGCGGGCCGACCGCTCCGCAGTTCGCGCAGCTCCCCTCGGACTCAACCTGAAGATGCGCCTTCTCGGCCACATACTTCTCCGGGGATCCCGAATAAAAGTAGATGCGCTGCATCCCCAATCCTATGGCGAACCGTACCGCCGTAACAAACCCGGCGTACTTCCTCCGCTACTCGGAAAAAAACAGCTACCCCCGCCACACCGTTGGCCCAATTTCTTCGGGCAGAAGTCAGTCGATTCCTCCGAGCGCTATCGTTATTATGTCTGAACGCGATTTGGGCTTCGCAATGTTGGCGGCGGCACTTGTAAGTGGGCATCAGGACATGCCGATGATGACAGCGCGAGGAAAGGACGGCGCTATATTGGCCGCGACTAACGAGAAGTTGGTTGACGCGCAAAGTAGCCGGAGCATCTTGGCAAACATGAGGCCCAATATATCCCAGCTTAGGCAAGCCGTCGTCATCGCCGAGCGAATCATGGCGCTTGAGGCTGAACTTGCCACGATTCTCGGACAATCGGACGGGGTTTCGACCCAAGCGCCATCGGTCCAACAAACCACAAATCCGTCCGCACTTGCCAAGATTTCGAAGGGTCGAAAAGCTAGCGGGGCAAGTGTGAGCAAGAGCACGGCGCCCGTGTTAGCTAAAAGAAAAACCAAGCTCAGCCCGGAGGGACGTGCTAGAATCGTCGCCGCGATGAAAGCCCGCTGGGCGGCAAAGAAAAGCTCTGCCGCTTCGAAATAACTGGGCAGACCAGTAGCCGTCCAAGCGCAACGGCGCGGCGTCAGAGCCCGCGCCTTGGCTACGGCGCAGGGGAACGGTGCAGCCGGATGCCCCTCACCCTTTCGCGGAGGAAACCGCTGAACGCGTCCGTCAGGTTGCGTCCTACCTGCAAAATCCACGCCGCATCAGGATGCGGCGTAATGCCACCGCACACGACTTTCCAGGTCGCCAGCTCCATGACGAAGAGAACGTAATAGGTCACGAGGCCGCCCGTCCACACCTCAACGGGGGTGAAACGATCGCCGCCAACTTGGGACAATGCGCTTTTTTGGAGCGCTTTCATCTGTCGTTCAAAACCGAAGTCGCCGACCGGATGATATTTTTCGGCCAGGAGCATCTCCAGCGCACGGTAAACAAGTATCTCGCGTACTACCATTCGGAGCG
>JBBRCR010000580.1:0-5117 GCA_038204695.1 Opitutales bacterium
CTCGATTTTGGACTTCACCAAGCGCAGGGGATGTCTCGCGTGTGAGCGTCCGTCCGTCCGTTCCGCCGCGCGGCGAATCACATCAGCTCCCCTCCTATCACAAATCCAAAATCAAGAATCCAAAATCAAAAATCGGACCAGCATCATGGCGCTGGTTTCGATGGCGGGAAGGTCATGTCCTTCGTCGCCTCCTCCATCTGCCGCAGCGCCCGCTCGAGTATTTCGCTATCCGAGCCGCCGCTCCGCACGACGGGCGCGCCAATCGAAAAATCAATTGTCGCGCGGTCCTGAATCGGCACGACCATTTCGGGTGCGAGTCGGGGCGGTGGCGGGAGCATAGCGACGGGCGGCAGCGCGATGGGTGGCACGGTGACAACCGGAGGTGGCGCGGCAACGAACGGGACCGCGTTGGCGGGCGATTCGATGCCGTGGTCATTCGCTTTTTTGAGATTGCCCCGCGCCCTGGCATCCGGGAACGGAAGCGGGTGTCGGCTCCAAAAATAGAACGCCACCATTACGAGCAGTGCCACCGCGGCCCACAGTCTGCGAGATTGCATGGGCGATGAAAGGGTTGGTCGGAAGTGTGACGGGTATGGATCACAGCGCCAGTGCGATCGCGCGGCGGACTCGTAAGTCGCGTCACAGGCTTAAACGTGGGCTCATTTTGCTGTAATGCAGCCGGCGTTCGATTTGCACTCACGGGAGATATTGGCGCAAAGTGCGCGCGAGTTCCGAACGACGCTGTTCCTTTTATCGGGGCAATTTACTTGCGGTTTTTCGATGGGCCGGGGCGGGGATTACTCAGGGATTGCAAATCGCGGCGAAGCTTGTGAGTCATGGCGCGTCAACTGAACTGCAATGGCAGCGAAGGTGCTGCCGCCACAAACACCGAACTAGCTCTACTATGAACAACCCCCCGCCACTGGCAGCTGTGAAAGCGGCCGCACGTTACGGATTGATGTTAATGATAAGCACGGGCGCTTTCGCCGCGCAGACCGCGCCGTCCACAACCCCGACGGGAAGTGAAGAACCCCAGAAACTCGAAAGATTTGTCGTCACCGGATCCTATTTGCCGGTTTCGAGCACCGTTACCGCAAGTCCCGTCGTGACTCTGGAGAGTGCGGAAATCGGAATGTCGGGCGCGACCGACGCCCTGCAACTGATGAAGCAGATGACCCCGTATTTTTCGGGTAACGGCAATCTTGGCACCGAACTCAACAATGGCGGCGCCGGTGAGTCCAATGTCGCCCTGCGCAATCTCGACACCCTCGTTCTGGTCAATGGCCAGCGCATGCCAATCTCGGCCGTCAGCAGCACCAATGGAAGTGGTGGAGCGGTCGACCTCAATGCGATCCCGACGGCGATGATCGATCGCATCGAAATCCTCAAGGACGGCGCCTCGACGATCTATGGTTCCGATGCCATCGGCGGTGTCGTCAACATCATCCTGAAGAAGAACTACACCGGCTTCGAGGTTGGCGGCCGTCTCGGATCAACGCGAAACGGCGACTACAAGACGCGAAACCTCTATATAGTGGGCGGGATTTCCCAGCCCGGCTATTCGCTGACTTTCGGCGCGCAGCACTTCGAGAATACATCGCTGCTCACCACGGATCGTCCGCTCACCACCATGAGCCCGGCCGAAATCAACGCGCTCGGTTACAACGTGAGCAGCAGCGTCTATAGCGGCAGCTTCTCCGGCCGCGTGGATAATCACATCCTTGCCGGATCGCCGCTGGCAGCTGGAGCGCCGCGGTTCAACGCCGCAATCATCAGCCCTCCGACCAAGACCAACCCGGCTGCACCGGGCCAGACGCTGGCCCAGTTGGATGCCGCGGGCATCTACATTCCCATCAGTTCCACTCCGGCGGCGGCGGCGGTCGGCAGCACGTCGATCCTCAACACCACCTTGTACGGAAATCCGCTCGTCGTTGGCACCAAGCGTAATGAATATGTGCTCAATGGCACCAAGGAGCTGTTTGGCCCGCGGCTCGAAGTGTATGGTGACTTCCTCTATGCGCAGACGACGAACGGCGGCAGCGGCCTCGCTCCTTCTCCCCTCCCGGGATTGGGAGCCGGTGGCGGCAACTCGCTGAGCATGCCTGCCAACAATCCGTATAATCCATTTGGTCGAGTATTGGGTGTCGGGCAGACTTCGGGAGCCCCTTCCGCCCGGCTGCGCACCGACGAACTCGGAAAGCGGTTCAGCGTCAATGAGACGAACACCTGGCGCGTCGTCGGCGGCTTCAAGGGTGAGATCAACGAGAACTATAGCTGGGACATGAGCTATAATTACTCTCGTTCCAGCGCCACCCAGAAGGTTTTGGGTGGCGGCAACGGCGCCAACATGAACTTGGCCATGATGCCCCTGATTCAAGGTGGCGCCTACGTGTACAATGCGGCGGGCAAGCCGCTCTCCCAGTTGACGGATTCGTCCGGCAACAATCTGCCAGTATATAACTATTTCGCGCTCCCTGGTTTCAACGATCGCGGAACCTTGGACGCGCTCAGTGTCACCCTGTACCGTGACGGCGTGAGTGACCTCCGTGACATTGGCGTGCGTCTCCGGGGAAAACCTTTCGAGCTGCCTGCCGGTCCGGTTGCGTTCGCCATTGGTGCCGGTGCCGGCCGGGAGTCGGTCACGGCCAGCGTCGACGGCCTTTATTCCAACGGGCTGGCGCTTGGGTATAATCAAGCCCAAACGTATCCCGGCGGCGGCAACGCGCGCCGGACGAAGGGTGCATTCATCGAAACGAACGTGCCATTGATCTCTCCGAAAGAAGGCGTCCCGGGTGTGAACACCCTCGAGGCGACGCTGGCGGACCGCTACCAGAAGATCGAGCCGGGTGGGAATGCAAACACACCCAAATTCGGCATACGCTGGCTGCCGTTCGACAATTCATTGGCGGTGCGCAGCACGTGGGCGAAGGGCTTTATCGCTCCGTCGATCTTCAGCCTTTTCGGTCCGTCCAGCGGCAACTCACCAACCTTGACGCTGCCGACAGGTGACGGTCGTACCGGTTCTGGCGGTTCAAATGCGGCCAGACCCATCACGGTTCAGGTGAATTCGGTTGAGCTGGCGAATCCCACGCTGAAGCCGTCGAAGTCCGAGTCGATTTCCGCCGGCATCGTCTATTCGCCCAAGCGGATCAAGGGACTTACGATCACCTTGGATTACTACGAAATCACTCAGGACAAGGTGGGCGAAATCGACTACACCGCGATCGCGGCTGATCTCAATGCCAAGGGCGCGGCGTCTGCATACAATCAGGATCCGCTCAACTTGGGGCAAGGCTACTTCTTTGCGGATGGCACGCGCCTCACGAGCAATGCGGCCAACCAGGTCAACCATACCAATTTCGGCACGATCTCGGTCGTCGACGATCCGGTGGGCGATCAGAAGACGCGTGGTTTGGATATCGCGGTCGATTATCGGTTCAGGACCCAATCGGCAGGTGATTTCGGGGTGGGAGCCACCGCGAATGTTTTGTTCGATTACCTGTTCCGCGCCACCACGACTGCACCGTATCAGCAGTTCGCCCGGAATATGACCGACAGCAGCTACGGCGGGGCCGGCTACAATGGCTTGCTTCCCGGCTATATCATCAAGCCGTATATGAACTATGCCTACAAATCGATCTCGGCTTCACTATTCTCGACGTACTATCCGTCGGTAAATGTACCGGGTTCGCTGTTTGGCACGGGGAAGACCACCGGCAATGCCTATACCCGCAGTGGGCTGGCCTCCAAGACGCCGAAGTATTATACGGTTGACCTTTCGTTGGCGTATCGGATGCCGCACTTCGGTCGTGACTACCTGCGGAACACGACCCTCATTGTCGGCGCGAACAACCTCTTCAACAAGAAGGCCCCGTACGTCCCGACCGATGGCTCGCTCGTGGCCGAGAACAATACGGTCAAGAGCGCGTACGATATCATTGGCCGCTTCATGTTCGTCGAACTGAAGAAGAGCTTCTGATCGAGTTTTGCATCCGGCGCTCGCGTCGCATGCTCAACGGCAGCCCAACCGGGCTGCCGTTTTTTTTGCCAGATGCACGCGGCTGCCAGTTCCCAGTCATGGCGAACTCGTCCGTGGCTGCGAGCGCCCGCGAGTGGATGGGCGAAGACCCATAAGACTGGGAAGACATGGAAGACTGAGAAGACCCGATCCACTCGCTGGCGCTCGCAGCCACCAAGTTTCGCTGCGCACATGCGATTAACTCGTGTCGGCTCGCATCACGCTGTCTCCGACCAGCGGCTTGCCGTAATTGAATCACCGCACGCCGACTTCTCTGCGAAAGTCTGCCGGTCGGAGACACGGCGCTACTCGATCTGGAAATGACATTGCCGAACCAGTCTGCGCGCCTTACTCCCCGGCACATGAAACCGTGTATTCTGGTTGCATTGATGCTGGCGGCGTTCCTCGCCGGCGCGCGGGCGGCACAGCCGAAATTTACGGACACCTTGCGGCCGGAGGATTTGGCCGCGACTGGGTTGGCGGAAGCAACTCCCGCCCAACTCGCCCGGCTCGATGCGCTCGTCGATGAGTACAAACGCGGGCTGCGGCTGCCGGTTCGGCGCCCTGCCGCTGATCCGGTCGCTGAAGCTGCGCCTGCGAGGCCGCCAGTAGAACATTCGAGTGTTCCGCCCAAGTCCGGCGGCCTGCTCGCCAAAGCAAAGGGCATCCTCAAACCCGCTCCCACAGCCAAGGTCGAGGACATCGTAGCTGACAGTTCCATCGTCGGAACGTTCGGCGGCTGGCGGCCGCAGCAGATCTTCACCTTGGCCAACGGACAGCGCTGGCGGGTTTCGTCGAACGAAAGCTACTACACGCCCGCCGTCGAGAATCCGCGGGTGCAAGTCGTGCCCGCCGCGATCGCCGGCTACTGGTTGCGTTTCCCCGACCTTGGCACGCAGGTCCGGGTGAATTTTGTCGGAGAGTAGGAATTTGTCTTTAGTGGCTGCGAGCGCCAGCGAGTGGAATCGTGGTCTGCAACTCGTGCTTCATCCACTCGCTGGCACTCGCAGCAATAAGCTTTCGCTTCACGCATGAGATTAGCTCGCTTCGGCTCGAAGTAGCGCCGTGTCTCCGACCGGCGGCTGCAGCAATCGAAGCA
>JBBRCR010000581.1:0-5114 GCA_038204695.1 Opitutales bacterium
TTGGAGCTGGGGCAAGCTGCACGCGATTCACCTCGAGCCCAGCGGGTCGACCTACAAGGCAACGCGCGAAGAATTCCTTTCCGGTTCGCCGTTGCCGCTGACCGACGCAGTGATTCACCCGGATGGCGCGATGTATTTCGCGATTGGGGGCCGGCGCGTGCAGTCGGGTCTATATCGCGTCACCTACGCTGGTCCGGAGTCGACGGCGCCGGTCGCGGCCCGAGCGGAAACAAATCCCGCGCGAACACTGCGGCATCAACTGGAGGCGTTTCATGGCCGGCAGGATCCCACGGCGGTCGCGGTCGCGTGGCCGCACCTCGGCGACAAGGATCGGTTTATCCGCTGGGCGGCTCGCATCGCGATCGAGCACCAGCCCATTGGTTCGTGGCGTGAGCGGGCGTTGAACGAAACGAATCCTGCGATTCGGGTGGAAGCGCTGCTCGCCCTCGCCCGCGCCGGTGGCGTGAGCTCGCCGCATCGGACGGAGGAAATGCCTCCGGTCGACACGAAGCTGGGCGGCCAGATCATTGCCGCGCTCGAGAAAACCGACTGGAAACCACTCGACGCCTCGCGACGGCTCACTCTGCTCCGAACGATCGAGATCGCGCTGCACCGGTTCGAACCGGTCGACCAGACTTTGAAGGCGCGTCTCCAGACAAAGCTTGATCCGTTGTTCCCAGCAGCCTCGCGCGAGGAGAACTGGCTGCTCTGCGAAACGCTGGTTTACCTTCAGTCACCGAACGTCGCGGCGAAGGCGCTCCGTCTCATGGCGGATGCGCCGACGCAGGAGGAGCAAATCGAATATGCCCGCTCGCTCCGCATGCTCACCGCCGGCTGGACATTGCCGATGCGGACCGCGTACCTCGAGTGGTTCCTCAAGGCGGCGAATTTTCGCGGCGGGGCGAGCTTCTCAAAATTCATCGAGTTCATCCGCACCGATGCACTTGCCACGTTGACGGACACGGAGCGAACCGCGCTCGCGACGTTGCTCGAGAAAAAGCCGGAGCAAAAAAGTGCGATCGACAACATGGGGTACGCCTTTGCCGGTCGGCCATTCAAGAATTGGACGCTCGAGGAACTCGGGCCGATTGCCGACGCCGGAATGAAGAACCGCAGTTTCGAAAACGGCCGAAAAATGTTTGGGGCGGCCGCCTGTTTCGCCTGCCACCGTTTTGGCAATGAGGGCGGCATGACGGGTCCCGATCTCACGTCGGCGGGCGGCCGCTATTCGCCGCGCGACTTTCTCGACCAAGTGCTGAATCCGAGCAAGGTGATCAACGAGCAGTTCGTGCCCACGGTCGTGACGAAGAACGACGGCTCGAGCGTCACGGGCGCGATCGTGAATCTCAACGGCAACTTTGTCGTGGTGAACGAGGACCCGAGCGATCCCAACCAGCGCGCGTCGATCGACCGCACGCAGGTGACGAGCATCGAACCCTCCAAGGTTTCGACGATGCCGCCGATGCTGCTTTCGCGCATGAACGAGGAGGAGATCCTCGATCTCGCCGCCTATGTGCTGAGTGGCGGCAATCCGGACGACCCCAGATTCAAGCGTGCGCCAACTCGTGTGGGAGCAACTTCACGCCAGTGACCGCAACACCGTTGCCGATTAAACGTGAAATCGCTCGTCCCCACCCAAATCAACGCGGGCCCGTTTCTGACGGCGTACACGCATGCTGAACTCATAAAGCGGATACGCGACGTCCGCGTCGTGCTCCCGCTTTGTTCGCTCGGCACTTCCCCGGCTGAACTGGCGGCGCTCGGACCGTGGGTCCTTCCGCCGCTCTACCACGAGGCGCTGACACCCGGGTTGCAGGGGCAACTCGTCGAACGGATCCGCCAGTGTTTTCCCTATTATGAAGGCAGCCGGGCCCGCGCGGAGTGGACGGGCCAGGTTGATGTCGTCGAATTGCCGCGCACGCCGCCGGCTGTGCCGCACTCGAAGCCGCGCGTCCTTGCGTTCAGCGTCGATACGGCGGTGGAGCAGCATGGGCCGCATCTGCCGCTGGCAACAGACACAATCCAGAGTTATGCGGTGCTCGCCCGGCTCGCCGCCGAGATCGATGGCTTTGTGATTGGCCCGCCGGCGGACTACGGACACTTGACCTGGGGTCTGCCGTACGGCTTTAGCATTGATGTCACTGCGCCGCTCATCACCCGGTATGTGACGGGTTTCGCGAATGCGCTGCTGGACTGGCTGGCGCCGGAGGCGCTGTATGTCGTGGATGTGCATGGCTCGCTCGTCCACCGGAACGCGATTCAGGCGGGGCTGAAGGCCAGTCGCTGCCCGCGTTACGCGTTTCGCTGGCTGTATGATCCGCTGTCGGCGTTTGCGGCCGAGCGCGGAGACGTGCACGCCGGTGGCGTCGAGACGGCGATCATCGAAGCGATCAGTCACGAGCTCGTGGATACGAGTTGGTGGCCGGGCCGGCTCGAGGAGCTCGCGGCCGGGCAGATGTCCGCGCCAACCGCGTTCGCCATCGCGGGCGATCTCCGGAAGTTCATCGAACACGTCGAGTCCCGCTCGTACAACGGGATCATGGGCGATATTCGCAACTTCTCCGCCGTCGATGGCTCCTCCTTGATCGACCGAATGGTCGTGGTGGCCAGAGCGGATGTGCAGCGATTGCTCGGCGCGTGAGTCAAGGTGTGGCCGCGGGCGCCAGCGTTTCCCCACGTTGGTCCCCGGAAAAATCTGGCTTCACCGCGACGGAGAACGCCGTATATAAAGCATCCACCCCCGGAGAATAACCAATATGAAAACCTACGTCATACTTGCCAGCTGGTCTCAACAGGGCATTGAAAAAATCAAAGACAGCCCCGCGCGCCTGGACAAGGTGAAGGAACTTTACGCCAGGATGGGCGCAACGGTGAAGGAGTTCTACCTGACCATGGGCAAGTACGACATGGTGCTCATCGTGGAGGCTCCGGACGACGATGTCCTGGCGAAGCTCGGTCTTGTAATCGGCTCGTCTGGCGCGGTACGCACGCAATCGCTGCGCGCCTTCCCGGAGATGGAGTATCGCAAGCTGATCGCGGCGCTGCCGTGATTCCCCCCGGTGCGTGGGCCAATCCTGCGCACCGTTCCGGCGCGATCACCTGTTCGAGGTGCAAAGCGGGAGATTCACCCCCTGCGCCCGCGTTTTCGCCCGTAGCGCCAGTCTCCGACTGACGGGACGCCGGTCAAAGACCGGCGCCACTTCCGGCGGCTGCGCCAGCGTGTGGGATGTTGTCATGGGAGCGGTGAAAGTTCCGGGCTGAGCAACGACCGCAAGTGCTGCTGGTCTGATCCTCAGACCAGGACATTCACTCACTGGTCTGGTAGATGTTTTTCATCTGCCAGGCACTGAGTGACGTCACCTTCGTTTCCTTTCCCTGCGAACGCAGCGAAACACCGACGCTGTCGGGCCGGCTTGGATACACCCGCACGGCGGCGTATTGCCGGCCGTTGACGAACACCTCGACGACGCTGCGATCCACGAAAACCCGCAGTTTCAAGGGTTCACCAGTCCGGAGCAAGACGTCCGCCGTTTCCGGCGCGCGTGGGCGCACATCGGGCAAAAGCGAAGAATAGGACGTGTCGATGGAGAAGCGGGTGGTGGCGGCGTTCTTTGGCGGCGGGCGATCGCGAAAACCCCGGCTGCCGTAAAACACGATCCGGGTGTACTCCTCCCGGCCGGGCGAACGGAGAACGTTCAACTCCAGCATCGACGCATCCTTCAGTTCGATTTCCGCGGCCAGCTCGATCGCGTTACCGGCCATCCCATCGAGGACGATTTCCCGATTCGCGGGCAGCGTCAGCGGACCCACCCGTTTCTCATTTTGACGCAGCGACTCGACGTCACCGGCAGGCTCGATGCCGAGTTCGTCGCGACCGAGCAACGTCAGGTGCTGCGGCATCGTCATAATCTGATTCCAGCCTCTGGTCGGAAGCCCGGGGTTCATGTTGAAGATCGCAATCACGCCGCCACGCCCGTCCGGAGTTGCGGATGGCGCATGCACGCCGGAGGGACTCACCGGCCCGTGATTGAAATTCCCGCCGGCGGTGACGACAAACTTCTGGCGGCGTGTGTCGTAGTCGCCGAGTAGATACTTGCCGCCGCTCACGTGACTGAAATGGAGCATGATGTGTCGCTCGCCGATCGGCCAGAAGTAGGGACAGGCCCCGTCGTCGCCGACGCGCGAAAAGTCATAGCCGTCGATGAACTCGTGGAGGTACTCCCATTTCGCCAGATCTTTCGAGCGGTGCAGAAAGTTTGCCCGCACTGGTTTCCCGCCGGGGCCCTTGGGCGAGGTGCCGGCGGTCAGCGCGTAATAATAGTCGCCCTGTTTCCAGAGGCACGGATCGAAGATATTATAAGGCGGGCGCGGCTCACCCGGCTGGGGAAAGGGAATGACCGCGTTGCCGGTGACCTTTTCCCAATTGAGCAGGAGCGGATCGCTGGAAACGGCGACCATGGTGCCGGCCGCCACGCCATGATAGATCGCGATGACGCGGGTGCTTTCGACCAGCGTCGATCCCGAGAACACCTTGTCCTCGGGGTTCGGGTAAATGGCGAGCGGAAGGTCACGCCAGTGAATCAGGTCGGTGCTGACCGCGTGTCCCCAATGCTGCCGGGGATCCTCGGGCGGGTAGGCCTGATAAAAAAGATGCCAGCGTCCCTGCCAGAAACAAAGGCCGTTGGGATCGTTCAAGTTCCCCTCGGGATTCACGTAGTGGTAGGTGGGCCGGTGAGGATCGGCCGCCTGTTTCCGGCGCGACTCGTTCATCCGTTGCAGCAGCGGGTTCGTGCGCAGTTCCCGCTCCTGCGCCTCGAGCGTGGAGCTGAAGGTGTATTGAGGCACCTTGGACCGGAAATCGCGCGGTGGGGTAGACGCACTGGACACCGCCCAAGCGGCGGTCGCGAGCAGGGTGCAGACGACGGCGCGGACGTCGCGGAAGAGTGGCATGGACGGATTCATGTTCAGGGCGAAGATTTCCAGCTCAACCTTCGTTGGACGCAACAGCAGCGTAATGATTTTCGGCCGCGCAGAGTGGAGTATTGGTTATTTGTAATCGGTGATTGGTTGCTCCCGACAAGCCGCCGGGCGAAATAATTTCGATGATCTCGCAT
>JBBRCR010000582.1:0-5106 GCA_038204695.1 Opitutales bacterium
CGTGATCTCCGGCAAATACGCGATGATCGATTATTGGGGTCGCGTGAAATCCGCCGATCGCACCGCCGCCGCGCGCATCCTCCGAGACATCGAGGCGACGCACATCGCCGAGCGTCCGTGGCGGGTGCTCAGCCAGGGCGAACGCCAGCGCGTGCTGATCGGCCGCGCGCTCATGGCCAAGCCGCGCCTGCTCATCCTCGACGAGCCGTGCGCCGGGCTCGATCCCGTCGCGCGCGAACACTTCCTGCGTTTCATCACGCGCCTCACCCGCCCGCAGCCAACGGGCGCGCGTGCCCCGACATTGGTTCTGGTGACTCACCACGTGGAGGAAATCACGCCGGGATTCACGCATGTGCTGTTCCTCCGCGCCGGGGAAATCGTCGCGGCCGGGCCAATTGATGACGTGCTCACGTCGGCCAATCTTTCCGCCACCTTCGAGGCCCGACTCACATTGCTGCGCTCCGGCCCGCGGCTCAGGCTGCAGTTCGCCAGGACGTGAATCCCGTCGCCGACGCCATCGACGCGCTTGGCTTCACCAGCGTCTGGACTTACCTGGCGCTCTTCCTCGCGGCGTCGGGGGCCATGCTGTGGCGGCTCGAGGCGTTGCTCGCGCACGGCCTTGAAGGGACCGCCCTCGGCACGCTGGTGATGCCTTACTGCTCGGGGTTGGGCAATCTGCTCTTCGTGGCGATCATGGCGGACCGCCGTGCCCCCGGGGCAGAGGTGTTGACGAACTGCCTCGTCAACAATGTCACCAACCTGACCATCATCCTTGCGCTGCCCGCCTTGTGCTGGGGCCTGCGGCTCGACGGGGGCAAGCACGCGAAACCGGCGGCGCGTTCCCGCCGGAAATCAGGTAGGGACAGCGCGGATACGGCCGCGCAACTCAGCCGGTTGTCGCTGCTGCTCACCCTGATGGCCGGAGTTTTTTTCGGCGGCGTCACGTGGGCGCTGGGCGCCGACGCCCAACTCGACGCCAGTGACGGGCTCGTCCTCGTGGGGCTGTTCCTTTTCTGGCAATCTTTTCAGGTGTTCGATGTGCTGAAGCACAATCTGCGGCAGCGGCGATCGTTCAGCGCCCTTTTCTATCTCGACCTTCTTTCGGTGCTGCTCTGTGGCGTCGCACTGTACGTGAGCATCGACTGGCTGGTCGGCTGGCTGTCCGGCCAGCAGGGCGCGTTTATCAACGCGGAGAACATCGGATGGCTCAGCGGATGGCTGATGGTCCTGCCAAATGCGCTCCTTGCGTTCTTCTACGCCGCCCGACGGAGGGCCGACATCGCCTATGCCTCGCAAGTCGGTGATGGCCACATCTGCATTCCACTCTGCCTTGGGCTGAGCGCGATGTTGCAGCCGATCACCCTGCCGCCGTTCTTCGAAACGGGGATCGTGATCCTGGTGGGCGCAGCGATGGTGCACCTCGTCTGTGTGGGGGTGGCGGACGGCTTGCCGAAATGGATGGGCTGGCCGCTGCTCGCCGCCTACGCGTGGTTCGTCGGTTCCGGTCTGCTCGCATGAGTCCTGGCAGCAAGCGCCACGAGATGAGTTGCACGACTCGCTGGCTGCGAGCGCCAAGCAAGTGGCGTTCCTCAAAGATGGCCGCCTGCGCCATCAGCCACATAGCCGCGTCTCATGGCTTGCTCGAAGTAGCGCCGCGTCTCTGACCGGCGACTTGTTGCCATCGAGACCTTAATGGTTTTCCTCCTCGAAATTCGCCGGTCGGAGACACGGCGCTACTCCACTGACGCAGCGGTGATGCATCCGCATTACGTGGCTGAGCGCACGTGTTCCTACTGTTGTTATCCCTCGAGCGGATCAGCCCGGAATTTCTCGCTGAGTTCGAATAAAACCGCCTGCACGTTCAACCATTTCGGCTCCGCCCGAATCTCCGCCATCGACCGGGTGGTATGATTGAGCACGAGATAGCTCGCGGCGCCGATCTTGATGAACGCATCGTAACGCGTCTTGGCCGCGTCGGGCACAAACTCGATGTCACCTTCGCTAAAACTCTGTCCAGAGGCCACGGCGCGCAACGGTTCGACATCCTGCCCGAACGTCCGCCGGAAAGCATCGGGCCGCGGGCCGGAATAGGCGAGGACCCCACCCGTCTTGGGCGCGCGTCCAAGGATCGCCCATTCGTCAAACACCGGTTTCAGATAAACCACGCGCATGCGCTCGAGGCTCGTTTGAATGTGGCGGCGGGCAGTTTCTAGATCCATTTGCGGCGAGGAAGGTGAAAGCGGCGTACGATGCAAGCCGCACCATCCGGGGTTCCCCAATGCGTTCGGCCGCAACGCAACCAAGCGCGAGGGCAACACCTCCGAATGCACCGGCCTGGACCTCGCACCGCAGCGACCGCCCTTCACATTGTTTTCGCCTGTCGGTCAGCTCCGCGACCGGGCAAATCGACCCGCGGGCGCTCGCAGCCACGAACTGGCGCCGCCACGATCGTCAGGCCGGAAACCCGCCCGTGATGTAATTCTTCAAGTGTTCGGCCTCGGCCCGATGATGATCCGCCATCCAGCGCGTCACATCTCCAATCGAGATCGTCCCGACGAGTTCGCTGCCCTCGATTACGGGAAGATGCCGGCAGCGTTTCTCCGTGAAGATCTGCATCGTCTCTTCGATGGTGGTGCCTGGCGAGATGGTGATCACGCCAGACGTCATCACGTCGGCCACCCGGGACGTCTTGGGATCGATGTCGGTGCCAACCACGCGCCGCAGAACATCACGCTCCGTGAAAATGCCAACGAGCCGGCTGCCATCGAGGATCACGACCGAACCAACCCGATGTCGGTTCATCTCAGCCACCGCATCCGCGATCGTCACCGATGGACCAACGGAATAAACCTGACGACCCTTTCGTTCGAGGATTGCAGTGATCGAAGTATTCATGGGGAAGACCGTGGGGTGGGCGGACTCTGGCGACTGCTTCACGCACCGCAACTCGAAATCCAGTGGGCCGGTGGAAATCCGCTGCGACACAAAAACAAAAAGTTTCCTTGTAGCCAGTCCGCGCGTTGGGAACGCGCTGTCTCTTGCGCACCGCCGGCACAAGCTGTTGTCTGTGCAAACCATGAGTGCAGGAAAAATCGTCCTTGTCGTGCTGGGTCTGCTCGTCGCCGGCATTGTTATCATCGGCCTCTGGGGGGCCGGGATCTACAACCGGCTTGTCACACTCCAACAGGGCACCGACGCCGCGTGGGCGCAGGTGCAAAATGTCTATCAGCGTCGGGCCGATTTGATCCCGAACCTGGTCAACACGGTTTCCGGTGCGGCGAGTTTCGAGCGCACGACCCTCAACGAGGTGGTCCAGGCACGCGCGTCCGTCGGCAAGGTCACCCTGCCCTCTGGAACGGCGCCCACCGATCCGCAACAGCTCGTCGAGTTCGAGCGCGCCCAGGGACAACTCGGGACGGCGCTGTCACGGCTGCTCGTCGTCGCAGAACAGTACCCGGATCTGAAAGCGACGGCTGCCTTTCGCGATTTGCAGGTGCAACTCGAGGGCACGGAAAACCGGATTGCAGTCGAGCGCGGCCGGTTCAACGAGGCGGTTCAAGCCTACAACACCGCGATAAAACGTTTTCCGGCCGCAATTTTCGCCGGCATGTTTGGTCATCACCCGCGGCCCTACTTCGCCGCCACCGCCGGTTCGGATCGGCCGCCGGCGGTTAATTTCGATTTCGCGAAGAAAGCACCCGCCCAGCCGTGAGCAGGATGATGGCGATGGCCCTCACTCCCGTTCGTCTGGCGTCTTGGTGGTTCGCGCTGGCCATTCCCCTCCTTGCGTCCGGCGCCGCCGAAGTCATCCCGCCCCCGCCGCGCAATCACCTCAACGACTACGCCGGTATTGTCCGCCGCGATACGGTCACCCAGCTGAATGCGGAGCTGGCGCAGTTCGAACGCGACACGTCGAATCAGATCGTCGTGGCTATTTTCCCGCGGATGCAGTCGGCGTCCTCGGTCGAAGATTACACCGTGCGCGTCGCGCAAAGCTGGGCGGTGGGCCAGCGCGACCGCCGGAATGGCGCGGTGCTGTTTGTTTTTCAGGAGACCCGTGACGTCCGAATCGTGACCGGTTACGGGCTCGAAGGCGCGCTGCCGGATGCGCTCGCCAAACAAATCATCGAGAATGAAATCATCCCGCGGTTTCGGGCCGGCGACTTCGACGGCGGAGTGACCGCCGGCGTGCGCGCGATGGTGGCGGCGACGCGCGGAGAATATCGCGGCACCGGACGGACGGTCGCCACCGGCGCCCAGGGCCGCGGGGGCGGCTTCGGGAGCCTGCCGTTCCTGATCATGTTCTTTGTGATTCTCGCTCTGATGTTCCGGGGCTCACGCCGGAATGCGGTGTACGGCCGGCGTGGCCGGCGAGTCATGTGGGGAGGCGGCCCGTGGGGCGGTGGCTGGGGCGGTGGCGGCGGTTCGTCCGGCGGCGGCGGATCATTCGGTGGCGGCGGGGGGAGCTTTGGCGGTGGCGGCGCGGGAGGACGATGGTGATGAACCTGCTTCCGCGAACTCCCGCCATCGATCACGACCGCGTCGTCGCGGCGATTGCCGCCGCGGAGCGGCGCACCGCCGGTGAAATTCGCGTCGTCGTCTCGGGTCAACGCACCACCGAGCCCGTCGCCGCCGCCCAGAAGCAGTTCGAGCGGCTCGGGATGACGCAAACCGCCGCCCGCAATGGCGTGCTGATCTTTCTCTGCCCGCCCTCGCACACGTATGCGGTGATCGGCGACCGGGGCATCCACGAAAAATGCGGCGACGGGTTCTGGCGCGAGCTGGCCGCGGCGATGGGCGGCGAGTTCGCGCGCGGCGACTTCACGGCCGGCCTCGTCCTGGGGATCAATCGCGCCGGCGCGCTGCTCGCGGAGCATTTTCCACGCGGGGCGGACGACCGCAACGAACTTTCGGATACGGTCGAGGAGGTTTGAGGAACGGGCCTAGCCCTGCGCTTGCCCCACAAATTCGCTACCGCGTTTGGCGTCACGCCATGGGCGCGTTTGACGGGAAGGGCGAGTTTCCAGTCGCCCGAGACCGGTCGACCGAACGTACTTCGGCGGCAGGAAAGCCGCCGCTCCGGTGCGAATGCCGACGTGCTTGGCA
>JBBRCR010000583.1:0-5103 GCA_038204695.1 Opitutales bacterium
CGACCGAACGTACTTCGGCGGCAGGAAAGCCGCCGCTCCGGTGCGAATGCCGACGTGCTTGGCAAGAATTGGGGGGCAAGCGCAGGCCTAGCCGGGAAATTTCACACCCTGTGCGCGCGTTTTCGCACACTGGCGCCAGTCTCCGACTGGCGAACGCCGGTCAAAGACCGGCGCCACTCCCGGCGGCTGCCCCAGCGTGTGGGATGTTCTCATAGAAGCTGTGAATTTTCCGGGCTAGCATTACGGGTGGTATCCCGTCAAGGCGTCCGATCACTTGCTTCGAGGAAGCTTCGTCTTGAAGACCGGGACGGGACGAGGCGCGGTTGGCTTGGCCTCGGTCTCGTCGAAGCGCGACCAACCAGCGTTGCCGATGAAATAAAAATCGCCGTCCGGTCCAATGCACCCGAGCGATGGCGCCGACATCGTCAGGTGTCCCGCCTCGAGTACGGTCACGGCGCTGACCGTTTCCGCGGCGGAATCGAGCGCCACTCGCAGCACCCGCTTGGGCGACGTCGAATTCTGGATCGCAATCAGACCGCCGTCCGGCGCGAGCACCAGCCCGTCAAGGCCGACGAGGGTCGTTCCAGCCGGCGGAACGAGCCGGAGCACCTGGCCGCCGGCGGTGTCGACTCGCAGGAGCCCGTTCACCCGGTCGGCCACGACGAGGGCGGTCCCATCCGGCAAGGCAACGATGCCCTGCGGCGAAACAAATTCGGGACTCTGCGCAAACTGTTCCAAGGCGGCCGCACCCGCCGGCAGCCGCCAGAGGCTGCCACCCAAACTGTCGGTGGCAAACACCGTGCCATCGCGCCCCAACGTAAGATCGCCCAGCAAGTGCGGCTGCCGATCGTCAGCCCCGACCGACGCCGGAATGACCCGGCGAATCGTACCGGCATCGAGATCGATTTCGACCAACGCCGCCGTGCCCTCATGAGCCGAGGTGAAACCGCGCATCGCCGTCACCGCCGCCGTCGCCGCCCACAAGCTCCCACTGTTCTCCTCGACGGCCAGACCGAAAACACCAAGCAATTCGTCTCCCTCCGGCGTGAGGCGCTGCAACGTGTTATCCTTCTTCCGCCGCCACACGGCGCGGGCGTGGACATCGCTGAAAAGAAATTCGCCGGTCTTGCCCCGCCAGGCGATGCCCTCGATCAGGCCGGTGACATCGCGCAAGCTGAACGCCATTTCTCCGCGGCCCTGCGGATGACCATTGGTCGCTAGTTTTCGGACCACCGTATCAAATTCCTTGTTACCGCGCAGCGCCGCAAATTCGCCGGACCCATCGAGAGACGCCGACATGCCGAGAGCCGCCAGTTGATTCAGCGTGGCCAGAGCCTCCTCCGTCCGTCCGTTCGCCACCTGGGCGGCGGCCAGATTGGTCAGCAGTTGCGGGAAATCGGGCCGCAACGCGACCGCGGCCTCCATTTTTTCCAGGAACGCCGGCAGGTCCTTCGCCTCGGCGGCCACCGCGGCCTCCGTGGCCAGTGCAAGTGCTTTGGATACGTCAGCCGGCTCCGCCGCCGCGAGCAGGGGCCCGAAAAACGCGCAGACGAAAAAGCGGATTATCTTCATCGCAACAAAATCAAAAGGGGCGGTCCGACCACCGCAGTTATTAGCGTTCATCCACTCGCTGGCGGTCGCAGCCACGTGCGCGCTGGCCATCCACCAGCGGCTACCCGCCGCGGCGGCGTCAGATGCCCAGGATCCGTCGAAACAATCCGAGCACCAGCTCGAGCGGATTCGCGCTGCTGGGGCTGCCACTCGGCGATGGAATACTTGGCTGGCCGGGCTGGCCGGACGACGACGAGGAAGACTGGCTGCTTGAAGAACTGCTTTGCTGGCTCGACTGACTTTGCTGGCCGGACTGGCTCGGTTGGCCTTGCTGGCCCGACTGGCTCTGACTGCCCCGCTGGTTGGAGGCCGCCTGACGCTGAGCGCCCTTCTGTTGGTCGGATCCGGACTGCCCGCTTTGCCCGCTTTCGGAACCATCGCTGCTCTCCTGACCACTCTGTCCGCCCTGCCCGTCACGACCCCCGCTCTTCGCCAGGCGTGATGCGGCGTCGCCCTCACCCCGTTCGGCCGGACTCTTGCCGAACGCATACTTATCCTGAGAATTGGACGTTCCGTCGCCATCCGCGTCACCATCCTGCCCATTGGGGATGCCGTCACCGTCCATGTCGTCGTCCTTGGAATTCGCTATGCCATCGCCATCCATATCTCCATCGGGACCGTTCTTGGCGTCGCTCTCCCCACCACCACCGGGCCCTCCCGGATTGCTGCCGAACATGTAATCGTCGGCGCCGTTCGGCACGCCGTCACCGTCCGCATCGCCGTCCTGGGCGTTGGGGATCCCATCTCCGTCCATATCGTCGTCCTTGGAATTCGGGATGCCGTCGCCGTCCAGGTCGCCATCAGGCCCGCTCTTCCCGTCTGGAGAAATCCGGGGTGCATCAGCCCCTCCGCCACTGCCGTCGCCACCCCGGCCGTAGACGCCGGAAAAACTAAATTTGACAAAATCGACCTGGCTGGACGCGAGGGTGGGCCGGTTCCGGATCGCGGCATCGCGCACCGCTTCCATTTCCCACTTCCGTTTGCGGGCCTCTTCACGGTCGGCGACCGGGCCGAAAAGAAACGTCAGGTTCTCGTGCCGGTAACGCACGTACCAGCCTTCATCGCTCGGCCCAAGGCCGCTGATATTGATGCCGGCGTATTTTTGCCGGAACTCCTCCGCACCAAGAGTCCAAAGGTCCTCGATCGATTCGATCGGGTAAATCATCGTCACCGCGCGCAGCAGCGGGCCCAGCGCGACCAGCGCGAACAGGACAAGTGGAAGGCGAAGGGTTTTCACGTGAAATGCAGCGGCTCCGCTCAGAGTCCCGCCGGCATGCTGCGGCCCTTCTCGGCCCCGCGGTTGGAATTGTTGCCCGTCGGCTGCTTGCCTCCCGTGCCCGTCGCCTTCTCATGCTGCTGGGACGGACCTGAATTCTGTTGCGCACCGACCACCGTTGGGGCGTTCGCCACCGTTTTGATCTGCATCGCCGAATCGCCGATCGAAACCTGCGCGGGTTTCTGCGCGTTTGCCATTTCGGGGTTGCCGCCGCCTTCGCCCTGCAACCCCGCCACCTGGATCCCCTCGGCCTTCGCGTTGGGATCACCCTGCCCCTGCTTTCCGGAACCTTGCGGCCCGCCCTGCTGCTGTTGTTGCTGCTGGCCGCCGCCGCCACCCTGCTCCTGCTGGCTTTGCGCGGTTTGCGGCGCACCACCGCCACCTTGCTGCTGCGCCTGCTGTTCACCCTCCTGCTGCTGGGCACCCTGCTGGCCGACCTTCCCGGTTCGCGCGTTTTCGTCGCCCGGCAGTTCAAATTCACCGATCATGCCGGTCTCCGGCCGCTTCTCCGCGGGGTGAGTCGCGCCATCCAAAAGCGTCGGATCCGGGAGCACCACTTTACCTGTCGGCCGCCTGGGATCAGCTTTCGAAGCCGGCGAGGAGGGGCGAATCCCCTCCCGGGCATCCGCCGCCATCGCGGTAGAGAGCACCGCCGAGAGGAGGATGATACTGGCCAGAACCTTTGGCACGGTGTGGAAACTCATGGGGTGGTCTGTATGTAGCCTGCGGTTTAAATTCGGCTCGCCGAAACCTCGCACGCAACCGTGACGGTGGGCGGCGGTGTTCCGTTCCTCACTTGGAGAAGCATTTGGACGTCGCGGTAACCCTTGCGCCGGCCAATCACCTCATAGTCGCCCGGAAGAATCTTCATGGTCGCGACCCTGAATTTCGACGGCTGCCGGAAATTCGTGATCATCACCCAAGTGTCCCCGTCGGACTTGAACGTGACGTCGACCGGCTGGTTTTGCGACATGAGCAAGTTATGCAGTTGCTGCACACGGTCGTTGTTTACCAAGTAGGAGGGCTTGACCTCCATCGCCTTGTTGAAGGTCCGGATCGCGGCCTGAAACTCGGCCTTATTGGCCAATTGCTCGGCCTGTTCGATCAGCTTCTCATATTGCAGCAGCGCCCGAATGACCGTCCCGGAGCGGGTATAGCCCTCCTTGGCCTCCGTCTGCTCCGGGGCGAGTTGCAGCGTCCCGTAATAGGCATCGCGCGCTTCCTTCCACTGGTGCTCGTTTTCGTAGGCGTAACCCTTTGCCAGCGATTTCTGCACTGCTTCCTTGTGCGCGCTTTCCTTCGCCGCTTTCAACTTTGCCTGCACCTCTGTCTTATTCGGATAGACCTTCAGGGCATTCTGGTACTCGGCGATGGCTTTCGACCAGTCCTTCGCTTTTGCCGCGGCTTCGGCTGCGGATTGCGAACTCGCAAACTTCGTCTCTTTCTCCAACCGGGCGGCCCGCGCCTGACCTTCCTGGGCTACGGCGGAAAATCCATCCAACGCAAACGCCTTCTGGTACGATTCAGCCGCCTGCGCAAACTGGCCCTGCTTTTCCAAGCTCTGCCCCTGCTGAATCAACGCTTACACCCGATCGATATTCTCGGCGCGCTTGAGCCCCTGAATCGCCTGCTCATTTCCCGGTGATTTCTCGAGCGCCGCCTGGAACGCCTGCTTCGCCTCGTCCTTTGCGCCCTTGCTCAACGCCTGCTGGCCCGCCAGCAGGTTGGAGCGTAAGAAGTCCGCCAGCGCCTGCTCGGCTTTCTTGAGCTCCGCGTAGCCGCGGTCGAACACCCGCTTCGCTCCCGTGAAATTCCCATCGTCGAGCAGCATCTTGCCCGTGCCGGCTGCCTCGTAAGCCGATTCCAGCGCACCGGGCGCGAGCGAACGGGCAAGCTCCAGCTCGTTAATCCGCACGAGGATCGCATTGTAGGCCTGCTTGACCTCGCCCTTCACCTTCACGTTGCGACTGAATGCGTCGATGTCCCGATTCACAGACTCGAACGCCCGAAACGCCCGGGCAAACTCGCGACCCGACAGCATCGATTCGCCATCGAGGAAGGCCTTTTCAATAACAATCAACTGTTGCAGCTGAACCGGATGATCCTGCGGAAGTTTCCGCATCTCGGCCAGCGACTTGGCGGCAATCTCGTGTGCCTGCTCCGCCTTCGCCTGGCTGATGAAGGCCGAACTCGCGTCCTCCTTCGCCGTCGTCACC
>JBBRCR010000584.1:0-5103 GCA_038204695.1 Opitutales bacterium
GGGTTCACGCTGAGCTGCGACGACCCGTCGCTGGGAACCGCCGGGTCGAACCTGGTGTTGAAGGCCGCCGTGGCGTTCAGCCAGGCCATGGTGGGCCGGCCAGGCAAACTGCGGGGCGCAAAATTCACGCTGGAGAAACGCATCCCGATGGGGGCCGGACTGGGGGGAGGGAGCAGCAATGCGGTGGCGGCGTTGCGCGGGCTGAATCAGCTGGCGGGAAATCCGTTTTCGGCGGCGGTACTCGCGGAAATTGCCGCGCGGCTTGGTTCCGATTGCCCGCTCTTTCTGCACGACGGTCCGGTCGTGATGCGGGGGCGCGGCGAGCGCGTCGAACCGCTCGCGCCCCAGGCGGCGGCGCGATTGCGCGGCCGGCGGGTGCTCGTTTTCAAGCCGGGCTTTGGCATCGCGACCCCGTGGGCCTATGCCCAGCTGGCGGCCGCTGCACCGGCCGGATATTTGCCGGCCGTTGAGGCGGAAGCGCGCATGGCGGCCTGGAGCGCGGACGAAAACGCCCGGGCGGAGGATCTTCTTTTCAACAACATGGAACCTCCCGCCTTCCGGAAGTTCGTCGCATTGCCCGTGCTCCTCGAGCAGTTGAAAACGCGATTTGGGCTGGATTCGCATATGAGCGGCAGCGGCAGCGCCTGCTATGCATTGCTCACTGATTCCACCCCGCGGGCCGAAATTATAGAGACAATCCAAGCCGCTTGGGGCGCATCGGCTCTCGCCTTTGAAGCGCAGCTGACATAAATCCGCATTGACCCGTTTCCGGGGGGGCGCGTTAACGTCGGACGCCGACCCAGAGTCGGTGCATCATACACATGGACGCGCGCGAAAAGACCGAAATGATTGTGCAAGGCATCGCCGCCTCGCAGGGGATCGCCTATGGTCAGATTTTCGTGTACGTCCAGAGCGACATTGAGGTTCCGAGCTACCAGGTTGAACCGGAAAAGCGGATCGAGGAAGTGGCCCGGTTCGATCGGGCGCTGGTGGTGACGCGACAGCAGATCAGCAAGATCAAGAACGAGGTGGAAAAAAACATCGGGGCCGAGGAGGCGGCGATCTTCGATGCCCACCTGATGGTACTCGAGGACGAGGCGCTGATCGGCGAGACGATCCGCGAATTCGAATCCACGGGGCGCAACATCGAAACCTGTTTCCACCAGGTGTCGTCGCGCTATGTGCAGGCGTTTTCGGAAATCGACGACGAGTATCTGCGGGAGCGCGCCGGCGATTTGCGTGATGTCGCGCAGCGCGTGCTGCAGAATCTACTCGGCCAGGCGGAGAATGCCCTCAACCGGCTGGCGGCTCAGCGGATCGTGGTGGCGAGTGACATCTCGCCCTCGGACTCCGCCACGCTCGACCGCACGGCGGCCCTGGCGCTGGTGATGGATTCCGGCAGCAAGACGAGCCACGCGGTCATTGTCGCGCGCTCCATGAAACTCGCCGCGGTGGTCGGGGTGCGAAACCTGACGCAGCGGGTGCACAACGGCGACTGGGCAATCGTCGACGGCTACGACGGCGTGGTCATCCTCAATCCTTCGGAAAGCACGCTGTTCCGCTACGGCCGGCTCCAGGAGAAGAAGAAGACGTTCGAGGCGCGCGTGCTCGAGGTCAACCGGCAGCCGGCGGTGACGCTCGACGGCGTGACGGTGTCATTGATGGCGAACATCGAAAAGGCCGACGAGGTGACGAAGGTGAAGGCGTTTTTCGCGGACGGCATCGGACTGTATCGAACGGAATTTCTGTTCCTCAGCTCGGCCCGGATGCCCGGCGAGCAGGAGCAGTTTCTCGCGTACAAATCCGTGGTGGAGGCGATGACGCCGCTGCCGGTGATCATCCGCACGTTGGATCTCGGCGGTGACAAACCGATGGTGGGCAAGCCGGATTTGTTTCCCAAGGAGAACAACCCGTTCATGGGGTTCAGGGCGATCCGTTTTTGTCTCGAGCACCAGGACATCTTCAAGGAGCAGCTCCGCGCGATCCTGCGGGCCAGCGCCTTCGGCCAAGTCAAGGTCATGTATCCAATGATCAGTGGCACGGAGGAGCTGACGCGCGCCAACGTCATTCTCCGGGAGTGCATGACTGAACTCAGGGGCCGGGGCATTGCGTACGACGAGCACATCGCAGTGGGGGCCATGATTGAAATTCCCAGCGCGGCGGCGACGGCCGACCTGCTGGCGAAGGAGTGCACATTCTTCAGCATCGGCACGAACGATTTGATCCAGTACCTGCTCGCGATCGATCGGGTGAACGATCGGATCGCGCACCTGTACGAGCCGACGCACCCCGCGATTATCCGGACGCTGCGGCAGATTGTGGATGAGGCCCATCGCCAGAAAGTGCCCGTTGGCGTGTGCGGTGAAATGGCGGGCGACCCCGTGTTTGCGCCGTTGTTGCTCGGACTCGGCGTCGACTCGCTCAGCATGTCGCCGGCCTGGCTGCCCTCCGTGAAATACCTCGTTCGCGCCATGACGATGGCCGATGCGCGCGCCCTGGCGGCGGAGGCCCTCATCCTGCGCTCGCCCAAGGAAATCTACGCCCGTTGCGACGAGTTCTACCGCGCCCGCGTGCGAATGGAATGAACGGCTGGCCGGCGATCAGTTGCGATTTCCGTCCCAGCGATTATACGGGAGACGTTAACGCATGAATGCACAACGGTGTCTCCCGCGGCTCCTGGCCCTCGCGCTTGCCGGCGCGGCGCTTTTTGCGAGCGGTTGCGCCAATATCTTCGTTCCCCGGCACAAGGTGCTCGTCGACGCAATCAGTGCGCCGGAGGCGCTGAAGCCCTCGGGGCAGTCCTACCGACTGGTGGCAAAGCGTTCGGTCGTCACCCAGACGCCCGCGCAGGTGTCGGTCGTCAAGGCGTGCATTGATGCGGCCCTGAGCGGTCAGGGCATGTTCGAGGCGCCGGCGGACGCGCCCTCCGATCTTTTCATCGAGGTGGCCTACGGGCAGGACACGACGCCCCGGGTGGATCCGGCGGCGCGGGAGACTTTCCTGCAGTTGTCGGCGCGCTCCAATCCGGAGCGGTCGATTAGCCGGGCGACGGGGCCGGAGTTGTGGGATGTCCGGGTTGCGGTATTGGGAATCTCAGGACGCATGGAGACGGCGATGCCGCTGCTTTCCTCGGTGGCGGCGAGTTACGTCGCGACGAACACCCACATGGAGACGAAGGTCGAGATTTCCCAGAATTCACCCGCGGTGGCGTCCGTCCGGGAAAACGCTTTGCAGACGCTCGAGGGGAAACCGGCGCCGCCGCTCGCCGCTCCCACTGCACCGCCGGTCCAGGCCGCTCCGCCGAATCCGCCGACCGCGGCCGCCACCCCGATTCCGCCGAAATAGGGGCCGACGGGCGGGCTACGATAGCGCCTGCACGATGGTCCGTGCGGTGTCGCTCCAGGTGGGCAGGGCGCGGCTCATGGCTTGCGCGGCGAGCGCGCCCTGGAACGCATCGTCCGTGACGATCCGCCGCAACACGGACTGCCAGGCGGCCGCGTCATTGGCGGCGACGGCAACACAACCGCCGCCCTGCGCGTTTTCCCGCAGGACCGGCAAATCGCTGCATACGCACGGCACCCCGCGCCAGAGTGACTCCAACAGCGGCAAGCCACAGCCCTCGGCCAGAGTGGGAAACACGGTCGCGCGGGCGCGGGTGAGGAGCGCGGCGAGGGTTCGATCGTCTGCCGCCTCATGAAAATGAAGGGTCGGGTGGGTTTTCGCGGCGGCGTTGATCCGCTGCACAATGGGCCGGCCGAAATGAGGATTCACGCGGCCCACCACATGCAGCTCAAACGCACAGCCTGACCGCCACAGGTTCGCACAGACTTCGAGCAGGAACAGCTGGTTCTTGCGCGGTTCGACAATGCCCACGCTCAGCAGCAACGGCGGGGCGGCGCCACTCCCGCCGGTGGTCCCCGGTACGGTGCGGGGTGCCCCGTCGAAATCGGCGCCCAGGGCGATGACCTCGACGCGCGGCGCCGGCGCCACGCCCTGCCAGCGCCAGAACCCGATCAACTCGTCGCGCGCCGCGGCAGACACGGCCCAGATGCGTTCGAAGCGTGCGAGAAGCTTCATGTAGGCGGGATGCCGCGCGACACTTTGGGGCCAGGTAATGTGGGGGTGCCTGAGCGGAATGGCGTCGTGAAAAATCGCCGCCGTGCGGCCGCGATGCGCATCGAGGAAGCCGGTGAATCCCGGTCGCTCCTCTTCCGAGAAAAGTTCCGCGGTCAGGAACCAGTCTTGGTTTCGCCCTGGACGCACGGCGAACGGCCAGGTCACCGGTTCGGCGGCTGCGCCGAGGGCCTCGAGGAGGCGCGCGGTCACCCGGGTCAGGCCGGAGCGGTGGCGCGTGCCCCCGGTTTTCGTCGTGTCCACGTTTATCATACGGGCAGGGCACCCATGGCGTGTTCGAGCTCGGCGAGCAATCGCCCGGCGTTGCGATGCGCATCGAAATTTTCCTCGACCCAGCGGCGGGCCGCGCCGCGCAGCTGCTCCGCGAATAGGTCATCGGAGGCGAGCCGCCGCAGCGCCCCCGCCCATTCGTCGGGCGACTCGACCGGGGCCACCAAGCCGGTGACCCCATGCGTGATGGCCTCGGTGGTCGCGGCGGCGGGCGAAGTCACCACCAGAACGCCCGCGGCCATCGCCTCGGGAATGACGTTCGGCAATCCGTCGCGATCGCCGCTGAGCGCGATGACACCGGTGTGCAGCAGCACGTCGGCCCATTCGAACTGGTGCCACACTTCGTGCTGCGGCAGGTGCCCGGTGAACGTCACCTCGGCCGCGATGCCGAGGTGGCCGGCGAGCTTTTCCAGTTCCGGCCGCAACGGACCCTCGCCGACAATCCGGGCGAGAAACGGAAAACCGGCGGCGCGAAGGCGCGCGTAGATTCGCAGCTGATGCTCGAGGCCCTTCTTTTCCACCAGGCGCGCGACGCAGACGAGGTGCAGGGGCGTCCGGCTGGCGCGCAGCCGTTTCACGCGCGGGAGCCGGTCCAGGCCGCGGCGGATGCAGACGACCCTTTCCGCGGGCAGCCCGCGCTGGATGAGCGCGTGCCGGCCCATCTCCGTCGACGTGTGAATGAAAGCGGCATGCTCGAGC
>JBBRCR010000585.1:0-5101 GCA_038204695.1 Opitutales bacterium
GCTGGACCTGTGTGGCCGACACGGATGCGCCGCCACCGTAGTCGCCCTCCGTGGTCAGGTAAGTGTAGTTGGCAAAGCCGGACAGACCGCCGAGCCAGCCGGGGAGGAAAGTGAACTGCTGCTGGTAGCCAACTTCCAGGCCACGAATGCGCGCGCGCCCGCCGTTGCCCTGCGAGTTGATGTTGTAACCGGCGTAGTCCCCGCCGAAGCCGTTGTCGAACCCCGTGCCGACCACGCCGCCCGAGTCGTTAAAGATGAAATCGCGCAGATCCTTTTGGAATACGCCGGCGGAGAGCAGCCCCACCGGTTCGAAATAATATTCGAGCGTGGCGTCGTAGTTCTCGGCGTATTGAGGTTTCAACGACGGGTTGTTCACCGTGATGGTTTGCGCCGTCAGATTGACATCCTCGCGCGGCACGAGCGCGGTGAACGCGGGCCGGCCAATGCTCGACGACCAGCTCGCTCGGCCGAGCAGCCGTTGATTGAAGGCGTAGGTGGCATGCAATCCGGGGAACGTGTCAGTGTAGCTGCCTTTGACCTCGCGGCGGGAATTGCCGAATTCCGCCGCCACTCGCGCCAGCGGGTCCGTAATCTCGGTGCGCGTTCGCTGCCGCGCGAACCCGGTGCCCTCCACTTCCGTGCGCTCGACGCGCACCCCCGCGAGCACCCCGAGGCGGCCCAACTTCGCCCGCGTCATCAGATAACCGGCCGTCACTTCCTCGGCCACGTCGCGCGTGCCGAGATACGGGTCGCTCTCGCGAAAATATACGTCCTCGCGCCATTGCGCCGGGTTCTGGTCGAGATGGGTCGACACCGTGCCGACGTGCGCGAACGGAATCGGGCCGAGCCCGTAAGCCGACGTGCGCTCTACGGGGTACAGGAACGCCGATAGATCGTCGTCGTTGCGACCGGTCGCCGGATTCACCCCGACCACGCCGTCGGGTCCGGCGAAGTTCCAGCGGCGATCGCCGCCGGTCTCGGCCGACTCCTGCCGCCGCCAGCGGAAACCGCCCTTGAGCGAGGTCGGCCGCTCGAGCGGGAGATCGTATTTCGCGTTTCCGTTCACGACATAAACCTGGCCGCGGCGGCCGCTGTTGTTCCGGGTGTACTGGCTCGCGCCATAGTTGCGCGGATCCAGAATGCTCGGCCCCGCCGTTTGTGTGAGCGCCGGAAACTCGGTCGAGCCGGACTGGTCGAGCCGCCAGCCGACGGAGCGCACGTCGGAAACGAAAGAGCCGCCGCCACCGGCGCTGGAGTCCTGCGCCACGCGGCTGCGCGACCAGCTCAGGCTGCCGTCGAGATCGAGCCGCCCGAAATCCTGCTCGATATCGAGCTGGGCGCGACGCTGCCGGTCGAAGAATCCGGCCGTGCCGGAGGTGACGGCGAACTGGGAACTCGCGACCGGCCGCACTTCGGTGAGGGTGTTGGTAAACGTGGGCAGGATGGCGTTGGTGCCGGTGGGCTGGCCGTTTGCGCCAATCACTGCAATCGTGCGGCCCGAAAACATGCGGGTGGTGTAGCTTTGCCCCAGCGATTCGAAGGCATCGTTGATCATCCCGCTGAACGTCAGTCGCGTGGAGCGCGTGAGCTGGTAATCGACCTTCGCCGTACCAGAACGCTGGGTACGGACATTATAGCCATCGATCGTGCGGTAGTCGTAAACGTACGCGGGGTCGGCGAGGCTGAAGGTGTAATCGCGGATGGTGTTCGCGTACGAGGAGGCGTTTTCACTGTAGAAGGCGCCGAGCGAGACGCCCAGGTTCCGCTCGCCGCCGCCGACATTGAAGATCTCCTGATAGCCGAGTGACGTCAGCGGATGGATGGGGTGCTTCCCGCGGATCGGCGTCTGCTCCCAGAATGACGCCGCCCATTTCGCGCCGATGCGGTAGTTGATCCGCCGCTTCTCCTTCATGCCGAGAGTGGACTTGGTCTTCATGTTCACCGCGCCGCCGATCGAGTCTGCATCCATGTCGGGCGTGGGTGCCTTCACCACCTCGAGCTCGTCGAAAAATGCGGCCGACACATTCAGGAAGCGAAACTCGCGATTGAGCGGACCGGACGTCGCCATCTTGTTGCCATCAATCGTCACCGAGTTGAGCTGCGAATCGGTGCCGCGCACGTAGACGGCGAATACGTCACCGTCGTCGGTGACGCGGGGCGTCACCCCGGGCAGCCGGATGAGCAGTTCACCCGGACTCTCGTTGGCGAGGTTGCCGAAGGCGTCGAGCGACACGACGCTCTTCACGTTCGGAGCATTGCGCTGCCGCGTAATCGCCGCGGCGCTGCCCTCGCGCTCGCCCGTCACGGTGAATTCAGCAAGCTGATACACGTTGGAATTGAGATCGAGATCGACCGTGGTCGCGCGGCCGGCGGCCACCGTGACCGGCTGCCGGACCAAATCCAGCCCCGTGTAGCTGGCCTCGATTGGGTACGAGCCGGCGGGCACGTTGGCGAACGTGTATCGCCCGGACGGATTCGTCAGTTCCTGCCGGCCGAGCGACGGGAGTGTAACGACCGCGCCCTCGAGGGCGGAGCCGGTGGCGGCGTTGGCCACGACACCCGTGAGCGAACCGGTGGCGGATTGTGCCCGCAGGGTGGCCAAGGTCAGGCCCACCGCGCACGAGAAGGATGCTAGCCGAAGCATTCGGTGAATGTGGTTCATGGGATTTGATGATGCAAGGGAACGGTAGGTGTAGCGCACCTCTCGGTGGGGCGGCGGCGCGCGTCGACCGCGGGTGACAATAGGGTTATCATGACCGCGCCGCCGCAAGTGGCGGGTCTTCGCGCTGCGGTTTGATCATGAGCACGATCAGCACCGAAAGCAGCGCCACGCCGGCAAAGACGCCGAAGATGACGTTCAGCGGCACATGGCGATCCCGCAGCGCGCCGAACGCCCAGTCGCCAAAGCCGCCGCAGCTGATGCTGACGAGATTCATGATCCCGTAGCCGGTCGCCCGCCACTCAGGCCGGATGATCTGACAAAGGATCGGCATGTTGTTGCAGTCGAAAAATCCCCAGCCCAGGCCGAATATAATCAGGCCCATGATCGCCATCGTAAGCGTGCTCGCGTTGCCCACGCCGAACAACGCCGGTAGGAACATGGTCATGCCGATTGCGCTCGTGAAGATCCGGCCGCGCGACGTCGTGCGCATCCACCGATCGGCCAGCGTCCCGCCGACGAGAGCGCCGATCAGCGATGCAATCTGCACATACAGGATCGCACTCACGCCGGCCTTGCCCTGGCCGAGGTGGAATTTTTCACGCAGGATCTCCGGCATCCAGTCCCGCACCACCCAGCCGGCGATGGCCGGCAGCGTGAAGTAAAGAACGAGCAGGATGAAATTGCGGTTGCCCAGCAGCCCGCCGATCACGTTACCGGTGTGCTTCGGTTGATCGGCGCCCTTCAGCGCAGTCGGCGGATTCCGCAGGAACGCGAGCAGCGGCAGCGCGTAAACAATGCCAATCATGCCGCAGGTCGTGAACGCCCAGCGCCAGCCGTGATCCGGTGAATCGGCCGCATAACCCGCAAACCCGCCCAGAATCTGGCCGAGGTAGATGCCGGTCTGGTGCACGCCGACTGCGCGGGAGCGCGTCAGGCCCGGATGGTAATCCGCAATCAATGCCAGCGCCGCGGGGATGTAAAACGCCTCGCTCACGCCCATCGCGGCGCGCGCGATCATGAGTTCGTGAAACGTGTGCGTGTGCCCCGTCCACCACGTGACCACCGACCAGACGAACAGGCTCGCCGTGATCACATACCGCTTGCCCAGCCGGTCCGCGACGTATCCAGCAAATGGACTCAGGATGGCGTAGGTCCATTTGAAGACGCCGAGCACGAGCCCCCAGTCCGCTTTGTTCGCGATGGTCGGAATGTCGAAGACCATGGAGGCCTTCATTGTGGCGAGCATCTGACGATCGAGGTAGTTGAGGAGCGCGACTGGGAAAAGCAGCGCAACTACCAACCAGGCGTAACGCAGGGGGGAGGGAGGTTCGGTCATGAGACGTGGGGGCGGGTTGAAATCAGTTGGGGGCGAACCGAACGCAGCCCGCCCATCTGCGATGAGGCAATTCTCTTCAAGCGGCCTGGGTCACCGGGGCGAGGTCCCACGCCACGAACCGCGCGCGCATCTCGCTCACGATCTTTGCGTAGATGCCGCGGGATTCGTCGGAGACAATCGCCTTCGGCACGCCGGGCAGCAGTCCGCGCGCCTCGAGGCCCGCCGCGACATTGAGCGGGAACGTCAGCTGATCAATGATCCGGCCGATTTCCTTCATCTGCGCCGCGGCCGGCTCGATTTCGCCCGGTTGGCCCAACGCGCACACGCGGTGCAAATGCACCATCAATTCCGGCACGATGTTCACGAGGCCGCCAATGCAACCCGCCGCGCCCAAAGCGAAAACCTCGGCCAGGCGCGTATCGGAGCCGGACATGACGGCGAACCCTTTTTCTTTGCCGAGCGGGATGAGCTGCTTGTGGTACTCGAACTCGCCGCCGCTTTGCTTGATCGCGCACATCGGCGCGCGTTCCGCAAAGGCCGCGACGGTCGGCAGATCGATCCGTTTTCCCGTCAGCTCGGGAAAATTATAAAGCATGACCGGCAGATCGACCGCCTCCGCCACGTGCAGAAAATACGCGAGCATGTCCGCCTGCGAGACCGGGTAAAAAATCGGCGGCATTAATGCGATGGCGGGCATCCCGAGCGATTTCGCAAAACGGCCGAGTTCAACCGACACCTTGGGACGGATGTCGGTGACATTCGCAATCACCGGCAGCGGGCCGGCGAGTTCGGCCACCAACGCAAGTGCGACCTTGCGCTCGTCGGGTGAGAAGTGCGGAAACTCACCCGTGCTCCCGAGGGCGAGCACGCCATTGATGCCGGCGTCCCGCTCGAAGGCCAGGTGCCCTTGCAGCGCCGCCCGATCGATTCGGACGGCCGCATCAGTTGGTATCCACTGGGCGGAAAAAATTCCGTGAGGACGAAATGAAGTTTTCATGGAAAGAGCTGGAATCGGAACGGGTGGGTTGCCGGGGCGCGAGCGGCCAAGCCCTGCCCTTTGCCCACAAATTTGCCATCGCGTATGGCGTCGCGCCAAGGGCGCG
>JBBRCR010000586.1:0-5090 GCA_038204695.1 Opitutales bacterium
AACCCGCCGTAGGGTGCTCCGAGTCGCTGCCTCGAATTCGCGTTTATTAGCGTCCATTCGCGGTTCAAATCTGGTTTGCAGGTAGGAACCCTCGTCGGACGAGGACGCTCGCAAGAGAACAACATGCTCGAGGATAGTGAACGGAGGTCGAACAAGCGGACACAGAGCCGGCCAGACATACCAACAGTTGCCTTTCTCGGTGACCTCCATTCCCCCTCTGTGACCTCTGTGTCTCATTCACAAGACCTTTGGTTGCGGCCGGAGGCCGCGGCAGGCTGATATCGATCCGGATCGATCGTGTTTGCGACGATTCTCTCCAATCCATCAACCGCAGATTTTCGCAGATGGACTTGTTCAAGTTATCCGCGCTATCTGCGCCATCTGCGGTTAAAGGTTTGGCGCCCTTTCTTCGGTTGCCGCGTTCGGAAGAACAGCGGCGATTTGTGTATAAAGGCATGGCGTCCCGCCCCTGGGTCCCGACTCGTTTGAATTGTGTATAACTGTACGGGCGTCCCGCCCATGGACAACGTTGTGTATAAAGGTATGGCGGGACGCCCGTACCACATCAAACCCATGGGCCGGCGCCCAATGCCACGCCGAGCCGTCTTCGCATCAAGGTGGGACGTGGCAGGGGGCCGGCCACCTGCCGGCGAAGTAGCGGAATTCCCGCTTGTCGCTTTTGCGGCGTCATAAATGCTCTGCCCTTCGCATGCCCGACGCACATCACCACCGGATTGTCCGCGCCTGGCTCGAATCCCTGACGTCCGGCATCATCGAGCTCGAGCGCGATTGGACAGGAAGGCATCTGCCGTGCTTTACGTTGGGAAAACATTGCCCGACGCCGGCCGCGTTGAGACCCGCGCCGGGCTTGGTGGCTGGGCGAGCGTACGGCTATTACTTCAACCCCAAGGGCGAAATCTCCTTTGTCCTGCCCCTCGAGCATGGCTGCGACATCGATCCCGAACGGGATGGCGTGTATCTCGCCGGTGATTTCAACGGATGGCAGGCGGCCGTGGGGGCGGCGGAGTGGCAGATGCAGCCCGCGGAGTTGGAGGGCGCGCGCGTGCTGGCCTGGACCGGTGAGGCGACGCGGTTCCTGGGCGTGCCGGGACACCGCTTTAAATTTGTGACCGGCGACAACCGTTGGTTGCGCCCGCCGGCCGATGCGCCGAATACCGCGGCCGACGAGCAGGGCAACGTCAACCGTGTCCTCGATCCCGCCCGCACCGGCTGGCACCTGTGGCGGTTCACGCTTCCGGAACCGCTGGATCTGGCCGCGTGGTGTCGCATTGGCTGGGCGGATGGCCTGGGCGGCACGGTCGCGCTGGCTCCTGGTAATTTCTTCTTCGAGTTGAAGACGGATTTACCGCTCGGCGCCCTCGTGCATGGCGCAGAAACGGTGTTTCGCCTCTTCGCGCCACGCGCCCAGGCGGTGACCCTTTTTCTTTCGCGCGAGTACGAGGCCATGGACGCGGCGCCGCAATTCACGTTGCGGCGGCGCGGCGATCTCGAGGGCGCCGCGGGCGTGTGGGAACTCACGGTCAGACGAAATCTGCACGGATGGTATTACTGGTATTCCATCGCGGGTGAGACGCACGAGTCGAAGGGAAACGGCTTCGATCCGGAAGTGCGCGTGCTCGACCCTTACGCTTTTGGCACGGTTGGTCGTGAAGGTCCTGGCATTGTTCTTGATCGAGCTTGGATCGGTCGAGCCGACGACCGCTTCCAAACTCCTGCCTGGCACGACCTCGTGATTGTCGAGGCGCACGTCCGCGATCTCGTGGCAAACGCGCCCGTAGCCGCGACCGTCGATGAGCGACGCGGGTTCACCGGGCTGCGGAAATGGGTCGAAAGCGCGGATTTCCATCTGCATCACCTCGGCGTCAACGCCGTGGAACTCCAGCCGGTGCAGGAATTCGATAACGCAACCCCCGACGAATATCACTGGGGCTACATGACGAATAATTTCTTTGCGCCGGAAAGCAGCTATTCCGTTGTCCCGGAGAAGGCGTCGGGCGTCCGCGAACTGCAGTCGCTGGTGGCTGCCTTCCACCGGCGCGGCATGGCGGTGATTCTGGACGTTGTCTTCAACCACGTTGGCGTGCCGGCCCACCTGCGGTTCATCGATCGACTGTATTACTTCGAGCAGGACGCGAATGGAGCGCTGACGAACTGGAGCGGCTGTGGCAACGATCTGCGCGCGCGTTCAGCCATGGCTTGCCGGCTGATCGTCGACAGCTGCCTGCACTTTATCGAAGCGTACGGAGTCGATGGGTTTCGTTTCGACTTGGCGGAATTGCTGGGCGTCGACGTGCTGCGACAGATCGAGACCGCGCTGAAACGCGTCAAACCCGATGTCATTCTGATCGCCGAGCCATGGAGTTTTCGCGGCCATATTGCCGGCGCCTTGCGCGACACCGGCTGGGCCTCGTGGAACGACGGCTTTCGTGATTTTGTTCGCGAGTACGTCTGTGGCCGTGGCCCCGGGGAACGCATGGAATACTTCCTGCGCGGTTCACCGTGGTATTTTGCAAAATGGCCGGCGCAAACGATCAACTACACGGAGTCGCACGATGACCGCACGTGGATCGACATGATCACGGAGAACGGCAACTTCAACGGATTTGTGCCGACGGCGAACGATCGGCGGCGTACGCACCTGATGGCCGCGCTGCTGTTCATGTCACTGGGCGTTCCGATGCTCTCCGCGGGTCAGGATTTCCTGCGCTCGAAGCATGGCGTGAACAACACCTACCAGCAGGGTGCGCTCAATGCCCTGGATTATCGCCGGCGGCTTCGGTACCTCAGCACGCACGCCTATTTTGCGGAGTGGATTGCGCTTCGTCGCAGCGAGGTGGGCCGGTTGCTGCGGCATTTCACGCGGCCGAGTGAAGGGTTTCTCCAGTTTTTTCACGCGGAAGAATCAGCAGCGCTGGCCGTGCTCTATAATGCGGATCTCTCGCAAGGTTCGCCGCAGCTGCTTTTCGCCATCAATCCCACGACGGGCGATGCGACCATCGCAGTGGGGCCGGATGTCGCAGAGGGTGGAGCATGGTGCCAGCTGGCCGACCACGAACGATTTTATTCGCAGACACATTCGCCAGGCGCGCGAATGCCGGTCGAGCCGCAGCTTTTCATCCCGCCGCTCGGCTGCGCGCTGTGGGTGCGCGGGCCTTGAGCGACAGGGTGCGGGTGCCCTCTCGCTGGCCAGAAAGCGTGAAAACTTCGAGCCACGGAAGATTTGCGAGCTCACCGCTGCGACTTTGGCGACTCGCCCCACGCATGGGATGAGGTCGCGTCGGACCGAGTAGCGCCGTGTCTCCGACCGGCGAATGTTCGCGGAGAGATGGAGTCAGATGCTGGGTCGCGCTCGAAGTTACCGGGCCGCAACGATCGCGTTGTCTTTGGCAAAAATTGAACCGCCAAAACCCTTGCATCTCGTTCCGCGGCGTCGTTCAGTCGACGGTCCGCGTTCGTTGCGGACGCCTTTCACAGTCAGTCAACAAACACCTACTGGAGTCCTAACATGGCAGTAAAAGTCGCAATCAATGGTTTTGGCCGCATCGGTCGCCTCGTCTTCCGGGCACTCGTCGAGCAGGGGCTGCTCGGTCGTGAACTCGATGTCGTCGCGGTCGGCGATATCGTGCCGGCAGACAATCTCGCCTACTTGCTGAAATACGACTCCACCCAGGGGAAGTTTAACGGCACGGTCAGCTCGAAGAAGTCTGCGGCAGACAAGGCGGAGGACGACGTTCTCATCGTCAACGGGAAGGACATCCTCGTCGTTTCGGCGAAGAGTCCCGCCGAATTGCCGTGGGCCAAGCTGGGCGTCCAGCTGGTGATCGAGTCCACCGGTCTGTTCACCGATGCTGAGAAGGCCAAGGGGCATCTCGCCGCCGGCGCCAGGAAGGTGATTATCTCCGCGCCCGCCAAGGGCGAGGACATCACCGTCGTGCTCGGCGTCAACGACGACAAACTCGACTACGCGAAGCACAACATCATCTCGAACGCGTCCTGCACCACGAACTGCCTCGCACCGATCGTGCACGTGATGCTGAAGGAAGGCTTCGGCTTGAGCGAGGGTCTCATGACCACGATTCACGCGTACACCGCGACGCAGAAGACCGTCGATGGTCCTTCCAAGAAGGATTGGAAGGGCGGCCGGACGGCTGCCCAGAACATCATTCCGTCGACCACGGGTGCCGCGCGGGCGGTCGCCCTCGTGTTGCCGGAGGTCAAGGGCAAGCTCACGGGCATGGCGTTCCGCGTACCGGTGCCGACGGTTTCAGTCGTCGACCTCACCTTCAAGACGGTGAAGGACACGTCGCTCCCGGAAATCAAGGCGGCCCTGAAGCGTGCGAGTGAGACCTACCTGAAGGGCATTCTCGCCTACACGGACGAGGAAGTCGTTTCGAGTGACTTCATCCACGACCAGCATTCGTCGATCTTCGATGCCGGTTCCTCGATCGAGCTGAACAAGAATTTCTTCAAGCTCGTGAGCTGGTACGACAACGAGTGGGGTTATTCCAATCGCGTGGTCGACCTCACGAAGATGATTGCGGCGAAGCTCTGAGCTCAGGCCGCCGCCCAAACCAGCGAGTAGTGAGTAGCGACGAGCGAACCCTCCGAGCGCTCCGCTCTTACTACTCGCTGTTTTTTCCGTCTGTTAGCATTGGTTTGTCCGTTCGCCCGTCTCCGAGAATTGGGTTTTGAGCGCTGGTGAACGCGATGCCGTTCGCCGCTCAGGCTACTCCACACCCGTCATTCAGTCCCTCTTCGCCATGTCGAAATTCAAAACCATCCGTGACCTGAATCTCTCCGGAAAACGCGTGCTGATGCGCGTGGACTTCAATGTTCCGCAGGACAAGAGCACCGGTGCGATCACGAACAACCAGCGGATCGTTGCGGCGTTGCCCACGATCAAGTACGCCCTCGATCAAGGCGCGTCCGTCATCCTGATGTCGCATCTCGGCCGGCCCGACGGGCAGAAGAAAGCGAAATATTCGTTGCGACCGGTGGCGGCGGAGTTGGAGCAGGTGCTCAGCCGCAAAGTGACTTTCCTGGACGATTGTGTGGGGCCCGCGGTCGAG
>JBBRCR010000587.1:0-5086 GCA_038204695.1 Opitutales bacterium
CTGCTTGGGTGGGCGTCGCGCCGCGTCCCCGACGGGGGGACTTGGGCGGGTAATGGGGTTGGGGTGTTTCGATGGCTACACGCCGCGGGTCGTACACACGGCGCTACTTCGAGCAGGCGTGCGCCCGCTGGCGGTCGGTGCCACCTGGGCACTTGCGGCCACGCCATCAAGCGTCGTACAGCGTGCGCAATTGGGCGTTCGTGTGGCGGAGCCGCAACGCGAGGGTCAGGGCGAGCCGGGCAAAAATTTCCACGGCAAGTTCCGGGTGTGCGCGGGAGACTTCGTTGAACCGGGCCCGCGAGAGCGCGTCGCCCATGAGTTCGAAATCGCCGGGGGCCAGCGCGGTTTCACCGACCGTCGCGTCCGGCCGGTGCTCCCCGAGAATCCGGTCCTCCGCCCATTGCAGGGCATCATCAAGGGTTTCGAACTGCCGGACCCGGCGTTCGGGGTTGAGCAGGCCCGCCTGCGCGAAATACGTCTGCAACCCGCGGCCCGGCGGCAGCCGGCTCAAGAGGGAACCCAGGCTATCCACTTTCCGAATACTGCGGCGGTGAGCAGCGCCGCGCGGTGATGGTCGCCAGCGCGATGGCCAGGCTCGGCCAGGGCCACTTCTCGAGCGCGAGCAGCCCTTCGCGCAACGGTGTGCCTTTCGCGATGCCGGCGAAGGCCGCGAGGATGGCGGCCGCCGGCGCGCAGGGCGCGGAGATCAGGCGGGGGCGCCGCCCACCATCGCGGCGAACAGCAACCGGGCGCGCCCATGATCACCAGGTCGAGAGCTCCGGTCGTGCGGTGGAAAACCTTCCGCCGCCTTTGCCGACGCCGGAAGGACCAATGATTGCGATGTTCATGCGGAAACTCGGGGTGGCTGCGACCCCATGTGGTTTGCCCAGGGGGTGAGTCGCAACCGTCTCGGCTTCGAGGCAAAGCCCCAGCCAAAAAAAGCCGTCGAGGCGCGTTCGTATCCTACGCTTTCGCGTCGTAGAAAAGACCGCGCGTTTCGAAATCCGTGGACTTGGCGGACGCCCATTCGACGTGCTCGTCCTTCAGGTCGGCCACGGCAAACATGGTGCCCTCGAGTCGCGTGGTGCCAAACCGATCACGGCACAGCAGGCCGACCCGCTTGGCTCCGAGGGCGGCCAGTTTCGCTCCGAGTTCGGCGGCGGTGCTCACCTCGACGTAAGTGGTCGTGGTGGTGGGACCGTCCTTCTTTTGGCGCGCGATGGGGGTAAAAAGACCAATACGTTTGTTCATGGGAACGGGATGAGGATGCGGACGATAGCGAAGTCGGCGGCGAAGCCAAGACTCGGTGCGGCTATTTTTTGCGTCATAGTCTGCGCTTCGAATCGTGGCAAATCAGGCGGAGTGATCGGCGCATTCAGCTGCCCAGGCACTTGGCCGGGAGGGCGCCGCGAACGCATCCGGCGGCGTGAAATTCGCGTCGCCTTATGGGCGCGCGCATTTATCGCCATTGACCCGGCGGCGATTTATCCGGGCGAAACGCCGTCCACTCGAACGCTCGTCTGAAATCCGATTGCACCCCTCTTGACCTGAAGGAAAACCCGCTTCGGCCAATCTCGCGCCGCAAATTTCTGAAAGACTCCGGACGGATCGCCTCGGTCTCGGCGCTGGCCGGCGTATCCATTCCTTACGTTCACGCTGCCGGCAGCGATCTCATCCGCGTGGCGCTGGTCGGCTGCGGCAATCGCGGCACGGGCGCGGTATATAAGTACACGCGTCCCGCTCAGCTGGTCGCCATGTGGCGCTGCTTCACGTCGAAGGTAACCCGGCGTCCCGTGTCGCAGGCGGCCGCGCCCATCATCGACGCGATCGAATGCGCGTATCCGGCATGCACGTCGGCATGGGTATGCACGTTGTCCGCCCGAATGCACTCGAGCCAGTTCTCCATGTGGCCGGAAATCGGCACGGGCTTCGCGATCACCGGTGCGCGCAAACGGTCTTTTCCGCCGCCATCGCCCGTGGCGGTGAAGGTCTCGGTGAGGGAATACGCGCATCGCATCGTGCCGTTCGTACCGTAGAGGGCGATTTCCGATTTGGGCAGGGCGTTCGCGAGCCGGCTGCTGAACTGGAGAATAAATCCCTTGGGAAAATAAAAGAGGCATTCCTGCGCATCATCATGTTCGCGCTCCTGCCAAACCAGGCGCTCACCGAGCCCGACGGCGTACGCCGGCAGTGGATCGCCGGCGAGCCAGGCGCCGAGGTCGATCACATGCACCCCGAGCAGCCCGGCCAGTCCGACGCTGTACTCCTTGTATAATTGCCAGCAGCGAAACTGACGCGGGTCGAACTCCGCGCGCGGCAATCCAAGCCGGAACTGCTCCCAGTCCACATCCTCCCGCCGCACATCGGAGAAGTCGCGCACCCACGACGGCACGTTGCGGTGGTACGATGTATCCACCTTTATGATTTGCCCGAGGGCACCGGAGCGGACGAGGTCGGCGGCGGCGGCGAAGTTGGCGCTCGAGCGGAACTGCGTGCCGACCTGGCAGACGATCTTGTATTGGGTCACCGCGTCGACCGCCGCGTTGGCATCGGCGATCCGCGTCGACATGGGCTTCTCCACATAGACGTGTTTTCCGGCGCGGGCGGCTTCGACCAGGATCCGGCTGTGCGAAAAATCGGGCGTGGCAATGATGACGGCGTCGACCCCGGCCAGCGCGAGCAGGTCCTGATGCCGGCGGAATGTTTTCGGGCGGCGCCCCGCGGCCTGCTGCACTTTCGCCGCGGTGGCCTCGAGGTTGAGGGTCCACACATCGCAAAGGGCAACGATCTCGATGTTCCACGCCTCGCGGTTTTTGAGGCAGGGGCCGAGGACGTCGTTCCCCCGGCCCCCGCAACCGATGAGCGCGAGACCGATCCGGCCGTTGGCGCGCGACGCCGCCGCGCGAGCCAGCGAAGCAAACGGGAGCGACGCCGCCACCGAAGTGCCGAGCGCGGCGAGTGACGAATGTTGAAGAAAATCGCGCCGGGACGAACCGCGTCCGGCGGAGGAATTGCTGATGGTGCCATTTTTCATATCCCGGAGAGTAGGCGTCTGGTCTGGAGCAGAATGCTGTGGCCGAAGGACGCAACGCGATCCGCGTGCCGCCGCGAACCCGATGAGGTGTGCCTGTTCTCCTTCAGGTGCGGCGGCGCCGGGTAGCGCCGTGTCTCCGACCGGCGGGCTTTGGGATTCGTGGCTGCGAGCGCCAGCCCCTCGTCCCGGCACCAGGCCCTTGGCTTGTTGAACGGGCAAGTAGATTCGAGTCCGGCGAACCGTAACTTCATCCACTCGCTGGCGCTCGCAGCCACGGGCCTGACTGAAGTGAATTGATGGATTTGGCCGCGTTGAATATTCACGTTCATCAGCCTGAAAATTTCACACCGCGGCGGCGCCGCAACCAAACCCAAACCTTTTACAGGAGGTCGCGGACGGGCGAAACGCGAGCCCAAGGTGTGAAATTTCCCGGTTCGCGTCGATTCGTGCTTCGAGGTTTGGAGAGAAATCCCGCTGGCTTGATTTTTTGGCGCGTCGGAAACATCACTCCTGCCCGCCTCGCCCGTCCCCCACGGCAGACGTTTGCATGAATATCCCAACTGGTTTTTCGTATCCCGCATTCGCGGCCGACGCGTGTTTGTTTCGAGTCGCTGAGCGGCCGCACCGGCGCTGCTGCCTCGCCCTCGTTTTCTTCTTCCTTTTCGCGCTCACAGGTGTCGCGTCGGTCTCTGCCGCGCCGCCGCCGAATCTGGTTTTCATCCTGACCGACAACCAGGGCGCCTGGACGCTCGGCTGTTACGGCAACCCCGATATCCGTACGCCGAACATCGATCGACTGGCGGCCGCAGGGATCCGATTCACCCGTGCATTGAGCAGCAATCCGGTCTGTTCACCCACGCGGGCGACGTTCCTGACCGGACTGATCCCCTCGCAACACGGGGTGCACTCGTTCGTCGAGCCGGCGATCATGATGGGCCCAACGGCCTGCAACACGCTCGCCGAATTCACTTCGCTCGGCGAAGTGCTGCATGACGCCGGATACGTGTGCGGGCTCAGCGGGAAGTGGCACCTCGGCGCCAATCTGACGCCCTCGGAGGGTTTTTCTTTCTGGATCACGAAACCAGATGGTTCGACGCGCGAGTTCTACGATCAGGATATCATCGAGGACGGGAAGGTGCGCAAAGAGGCGGGGTACACGACGGATCTCTGGACGCGCAAAGGCATCGAGTTCATCGAGGCAAACAAGGAGCGGCCGTTTTTCCTTTTTCTTTCCTACAACGGTCCGTACTCGCTCGGTGGACTCATGCTCAACCGCGCCCGGAATCGGCACGCGGAGTTCTATCGCGACCGGCACTTCGCCAGTTTTCCGGTCGACGCGATGCATCCGTGGCAGTCGTCAAACAAGAATTTCCATAACAAGCAAATCGCGATGGAGCGCGTTGCCGCGGAAACCAGCGGGGTCGACGACGGCGTGGGCGAAATCATGGCCACGCTCCAACGTCTCGGGCTGGATGAGAATACGCTCGTGGTCTACACCGCCGATCAAGGTTGGATGGGCGGCCAGAATGGCATGTGGGGCATGGGAGATCATTTTCGACCGATCGGCGCCCACGAACTGATGATGCAAATCCCGCTCGTGTTTCGGCAGCCGGGAAAAGTGCCGGCCGGCAAGACCGATGATCGGCTCGTGAGCAATTACGACTTCATGCCCACCGTGCTTGGCCACCTGGGGCTCGCCGAGCGGATGCCGCGGCAGCCGGTTTCGCCCGGACGGAATTTTTCAGCGGTGCTGGGCGGCGAAAACCCGGCTTGGGACAACGTCATCTTCTACGAGATGGAAACCACCCGGGCGGTTCGAACCGACGACTGGAAGTATGTGGCGAGATTTCCGGATGGGCCGTTTGAACTTTACGATCTGAAACGCGATCCGCGGGAGCGGTTCAATTTGATCGGACAGCCGGGCACGGATGTTACCCGCACCGAGCTGGCACAGCGGCTCGACGCGTTTTTCATGCGCTACGCAGATCCGCGCTACGACATCTGGAAGGGTGGCGTTTCGAAAGCAAAGCGGCTCGCGCCATAGGAAGAGGG
>JBBRCR010000588.1:0-5075 GCA_038204695.1 Opitutales bacterium
CTCCGACCAACTGGGCATCCCGAGTTGATCGAAGCGCCATAACATCGGCTGCAACTCGTATGCGCGACGCGTCGCCGCCAGGACATCGCCAATCTCGTTGATCGCGCGCCGGGCCGCCGGGATATCCGCGTACGCGATCAACGCGCGGAAGGGGGGCGGAGCAGTGGGGTGGGGACGGGGTTTCGATCGTTTCGTCCTTTTGGAACGACCTGAAGGGGAGGCGGGCGGGGACATCTCGCTCCCCAGCCTACCGGAGCGCGGATCACGGCGCACTGGGGTGGAGCCCGTATATTGCGCAGCGACGACGAGCTCTCGAGCATTCACTCGGGTGCTGCATTTGCCGGAGCGGCAGCTTTCCAGCCGCCGAAGTACGTTCGGTCGACCGGTCTCGGGCGACTGGAAAGTCGCCCTTCCCGTCAATCGCGCCCTTGGCGTGACGCCATACGCGATAGCGAATTTGTGGGGCAAGCGCAGGGTTAGCTGGCGCCCGCAGTGACGGACTGGCTCAAAGCGGCTCGTTGATCACCGGATTGGTGAGCGAACCGATCTTCTCGATCTCAATCGTGACCGTGTCTCCGGCTTTCAACCACACCGGTGGTTTGCGCGCAAAGCCAACGCCGTGCGGCGTGCCGGTCATGATCACCGTCCCCGGCAGCAGCGTCTTGCTGCCGCTGAGAAATTCCACGAGCGCGGGCACATCGAACACCATGTCGTTCGTGTTCCAGTCCTGCATCGCCTCCCCGTTGAGGAGCGTGCGAATCCGCAGCTCGTTTGGATTTGGAATCTCGTCGCGCGTGACGAGCACCGGACCGAGCGGGCAGAAGGTGTCGAAGCTTTTCGCCTGGCACCACTGGCCGCCGCCGAAATCGCGCTGCCAGTCGCGGGCCGACACGTCATTGCCACACGTGTAGCCCAGAACATAATCCAGGGCATTGGCGCGCGACACGTTCTTGCAGCGTCGGCCAATGACTACGGCGAGTTCGCATTCATAGTCGACGGAGTTGCTGGCGAGTTTCACCGGCAGTTCGATCGGATCGTTGGGATTCTGGACCGACGCGGTGTTCTTGATGAAAAGCACGGGGCGCGACGGCGGTGGCAAATTGCTCTCGGCGGCGTGCTTCTTGTAGTTGAGTCCGATGCACAGAATGTTCGACGGCACGACGGGCGCGAGCAGCTTGCCCGGCCTGACCACGCGGTCGGTGACTTTGAAGTCGCCGAAAATATCGCCGCTGATCTCGCGGGCGGAACCATCGGGTTGAAGTGCGGCAAACGCGGGTCCGCCGGAGGTGAGGTGACGAATCAGTTTCATCGGTTGGAAGTGATTGCGCGGACGCGCCAGAGAGCGCACCCGCGCACCGGGGATGATTTCTGGCGGGAGCCGCGCGGGATTGCACGGAAGATTTTCAGATCTTAACCGCGAATGAATCCGAATGGGAATGTGCGTTGGCGGGGTTGCCCGAATTTTTCACCTTCGAACCAATCCAAGGCATGGTCACAGAGGACACAGAGCTCAAACCCGGAGACGGCAGGAGGCCACCAGGTGTTCGCTGCCGTGCAGGCAATTGAAGAACGCGAGACATGGAAGAACGCGAGACTCGGAAGACTTCTGGATCTTCCGCGTCTTATTCTCTTCCCCGTCTTCCCCGTCTCCCATGTCTTCACCCTCCTCTGTGACCTCTGTGTCACATCCACAGACCTTTGGTTGCGGTCCTCGATCCGCGGTGCGAAATATGCGGGTTAGCGGGGGTTAGCGGTAATGGCTGCGAGACCGCGAGTGGATGGACTGCGATTCGCCGCCACGAATCCACGCGCTCGCGCTCAGCGCATAAGCGGAAGAGCTCGTACGCGCGAACGCGGCATTTGCCATGAACAACCCACCGGGCATTTTACCATTTTGAGCGGTCGAAAATTAAAAGTGCTCGCCGGGGCGCGGGCAATTTGCCCAACGTTTGTAATGCCCCCGGGACCCACCCACGCCCGAAAGCTTGTGCTTCTCATCGGCACGCTAAAAGGCGTTTTCATTTATCAGAGCGATGAGCACCGGACCGACTGGCAGCTGAGTGGTCCGCACTTGGGAGGCTGGGAGATCTTCAGCCTCTGTGGCGACAGCCGAAACGGCCGCATTATCGCCGGCACCGATCATTTCATGCATGGGGCCACCCTGCGGACCTCGCGTGATTTCGGCGCCACATGGGAGCCGGTGGCACGCGATCCCGCGTTCGCCGAGGGCTCGGCCTTCAAGTTGAACCACATCTGGCAAATCGTGCCGGGGCACCCCTCCACGCCTGAAACGTGGTATGCCGGCGTGGACGACGCGGCGCTGTTCGTGAGTCGAGACGACGGCCAAATCTGGAGTGAGCTGAGCGGGCTCACGGCTCATCCGACCCGGCCGCGGTGGACCCCGGGCTTTGGTGGGTTGTGCCTCCACTCGGTGCACGTCGATCCCACGAATGCGCAGCGCATCTGGGTGGGAATTTCGTCGGTGGGCGTCTTTCGGACCGACGACGGCGGCCAAACATGGAAGCTGTGCAACGCAGGCCTGCACAACGTCGCCCCAAATTTTGTGCTGGATCCCGACATGGGGCGTTGCGTGCACAAGATGGTGCTCGATCCGCAGCGTCCGGGCGTGCTGTACATCCAGTATCACGGCGGCGTTTTCAAATCGGAGGATGCGGCGGAGAGCTGGGTGCGAATCTCGGCGGGGCTGCCGCACGAGTTTGGGTTTCCGATGGCAGCGACTCAGCGCGGCGACATTTTTGTGGTGCCGCTCTTGAGCGACGAGAATCGCGTGGTGCCGGACGGCGCCTTGAAGGTGTGGCGCTCGCGCGATCAGGGTCGTTCGTGGCGGGCGATGACGGGCGGGCTGCCGCAGGAGTCACACTTTGTCGGCGTGTTGCGCGATGCGATGACGGCCGATCCGCTTTCGCCGGCCGGCGTCTATTTCGGCACGACGATGGGGGAACTCTTTGGTTCAATCGACGACGGCGAAACCTGGCGGCGGCTGCCCGGTCAGTTTCCGCGGATTACCTGCGTGCGCGCGTGGATGGTGTGAGCGCGGCGCGCCGGCGCGGAGCGGGCGGACATCAGACGCATGCGGCCACAGAGTGTAGATGGGTGCGGATTGGATTCGAGTCGGCGAACCGCGCTCCAACCACTCGCTGGCGCTTGGTGCCACGGGTGCGCGAGGCTCATGTATCCGTTAACGTCGCACGGCCGTGAACGTCGTGCCGCCGAGAATGAACGCGGCGCCGATCAGTTCGTGCGCGGTAAATCGTTCGGCGAAGAACAGCCAGCCACCGGCGGCGATGCCGACGGGGACGAGCATCTGGAGCAGTGAGCCTTCGGCCACCGGCAGATCACGAAACGCGCGCGTCATGGCCAGCTGTCCGGCCGCCGCGAATATGCCGGCGATGATCATGACGAGCCAGGCGAGCGCCGCGACCGGCTGCGGATGCAGGACCGCGGGTGCGGCGCAGATGAGCAGCCCGTACACGCATTGCGCGGCGAAAATGGTGGAGGTGTGTTCGGTGACGTGGAGCTGGCGAATCGTCACGACGACGTACGCCGATGCGAGGGCCGTGAGCACCGCGATCGCATCGTAAAATTGGGTGTGCGAGCCGGTGGCGAACGGATTGGTCAGCAGCGCCAGCCCGGCCAGTGCGGCCACGCTGCCGACGGCAAGCGATGGCCGGAAGCGCTCGCCGAGCATCCAAATCGCGAGCAGCGCGCCGAAGATGACATACGTGTTGTTGATGAACGTCGCCCGCCCGGCACCCAATTCCACCACCGTCAGATAGAAACCGTACACGCCGAGTCCGCCGACCAGTCCGCGTCCGGCGAGCTTCCCGTGCTGAAACAGCCGGCGCATTTGGACGTCCTCCCAGTAGAGCGGCAGGAGCACGGCGAGGCCGGCCACGAACCGCACGGAGGTGACGAGCCAGATGTTGACCGACTGCACGTGACCGAGGGCGCGAATCAACAGCACGTTCGCGGTGAAGCACGCCGTGGAGGCGAGCATCAGAACGATGCCGCGGGTGTGGTGCGAGTTCGGTTCGTTCACGCGAAAGAACAAGGACCAGCGGCCGCTGAGTCCTTCGCAAGCCGCAAAGCGCGTTTGGACTGACGCTCGGCGTGGCCTGGGGCGTCTCGCCCATGAAATTCAGCATGTAGAAGCCTGGGGGCGTTCCGCCTCGCGGTCGCGGTGCGGTGCGAGCGCGGACGTGCGGCGGCGCCGGCGGACAGGAATTCACGGGCGGGACGCCCGTGCCAGTGTGCCCGGCATGGGCATGAACTAAACATATGAAAGGAGATGTACGGAAGCAGTGACAAACAACCGTAGCGAAAGCCAAGGCGGGGGCCGCGAGGCACTCAGCACGAAAGAAAGCCGTAGCAAAGGCACGACCGTAGGAAGACGAACAGGCCGTGAGGCCGAGATGCGGGCGATGAGTGCGCTGGAAAGCACGAAATCCAACTGTCACCGAAAGACGCATCTGGTAGAGCCTGACGGCGCGGGCCGAAAGTTCATGCACCTTACCCGGGGAGAGCTCTGGCGTGAGAGCGCCGGAGCAGTCAGCAGAGGTCGTAGTAGTGAAGAGGGCCGCCGAAAGGCGGTCGGAGCGAAGGACCGAAGGAGCAGGAAAGCGCGATCAACCGAACGACTCCGGTGCGCGTGGCGGGCAGTCATCCGAAATCGACGGGGTGTGACAACTACGGTCGCCTCCTCGTCGGGCGGGTCGTCGGCACCGGGCTGGATTTCCTGGCGCGGGCGGCGGGCGGGAGGCAAGCCATGAAGCGGGCGAAGGACGGAGAGAAATCGATGCGCGAAAGGGGGAAGATGGAGCCGGTCACGCTGGAAAGCGTGCTGGCAAAGGAGAACCTGAACGCGGCCTGGAGACAGGTGAGAGACAATGACGGGGCCGCGGGCGTGGATGGACGAAGTATCGAGCGCGCGCAGGCGCACATCCGAGGAAACTGGACTGGCATCGAAGCGGCACTGCTCTGCGGACGGTACCAACCGGAAGCAGTACGCGCCGTGGAAATTGCCAAACCCAGTGGAGGGGTGCGCACGCTCGGCA
>JBBRCR010000589.1:0-5060 GCA_038204695.1 Opitutales bacterium
AATACAAAGATTAAAAATATATTTGAAAAAAAATGCTAACAATAAATTCTATAGAAGAAATTCGCGAAACAGCAAAAAAATTCATCGACGAAATAGTCGACATCCCCGTGCAGTCCGCCGGCATCGCGTCCGATCGCCGCACGCTCATTCTCCATACTGCGCCCCGAACGGCCGCGCTCAGCTACGCCGTGCGGATTCCCAACGTCTCCGCGCCCGCTGCCACGGGGACCGCCGGCGACGGCGCCTATGACGACATCGAGCTTCACCTCGAAAACAACGGGCTCGAAGCCAGCTGGAAGGCTGACACCGGCGGCGCGACCTGGAACGGCTGGCTACCGCACCCCGACCTCGCCGTCGCGCGCGCGTTCACCGCGGGCAGCGCCGAGCACGATCGGCTGTGGTCGCTCATCGAGCAGCCCGGCCGCCTCACGCTTCGCACCCAACTCGACGTCAATTCTCTCCTGCAACCCGCCGTGCAGCCCGGCGCCAAACTCGACTACGAGCCGGCGCGCGAGGAACTCACCGCCCGCCTTCCGGGCGTCGCTCCACTCACGCTCCGTCCGATTGCGACCACCTTCGGTGAGATGGCGGCCGACGAGTGGGCTCGAATCGATGCGACGATCGAAACCGGGCCGGGCAAACCCGCCGGCGCCACGGCAACCTGGACCCGACCCGCTCAGCCCGACGTCGCGCGGCCATTTCCGCTCCACCGCTTCAAGCTCCCTTGGGCAGTGCGAGACGCCGCGCTTGTCGCCACCAACACCGAGCGCGTCATCCCCGAAATCGCCGGCGGCAACTGGTTGCGCGGCCGCACGCTTTTTCACAGCGATCAGCTCACGTGCGCGCGCTGCCATCGCGTCCGCGGCGAAGGCCAGGCCATCGGTCCCGACCTTTCGCACCTCGTCCAACGCGATTACGCGAGCACACTGCGCGACATCCTCGAGCCCAGCGCCGCGATCAACCCGGACTATCCTGCGTTCACGCTCGAAATGGCCGACGGCACACCGCTCACCGGCGGCCTGCTAAGCGAAAGCGCCACTGAGATCCGCGTCGCCGACGCCTCGGGGCAGGTCCGCGCAATTCCCCGCGGAAACGTTCGCACCACGCGTGCCGCGCTCCGTTCGCTCATGCCGGAGGGACTGCTTGCTTCGCTCGACGCCGCGCAGGTCCGCGATCTCATGGCCTTTCTGCTCACCGTTCCCCTCGAACCCGCCCCGATCGAAGGCAAAACCGCGCCGCCCCCGCCCCGCTCCCGCGCCGAGTTCGACGCCGTATTGAAGAACCTCGCCGTCCCCGCACCGGCACTACCGCCGCCCGGAGCGGTGCGCCCGCTGCACGTCGTCCTCTGCGATGGCCCCAAGGATCACGGCAAGGGCGAGCACGACTATGCGCTTTGGCGGCAGCGCTGGAGCAAACTGCTTTCGCTCGCCGACGGCGTGACCGTCGCCACCGCGCACATCTGGCCGGATGCCCGCCAGTTTGCGCAGGCGGATGTGATCTGCTTTTTCAACAACAACCCCGGGTGGAGCGAGCAGCGCGGTCGCGAGCTCGACGCCTACCTCGCGCGCGGCGGCGGCGCGGTGTATTTTCACTGGGCGGTCGAGGCACGGCTCAACGCCGCCGACTTCGCCCGGCGGATCGGTCTGGCGAGTAACTCGAAGACGACAAAGTATCGCCACGGCCCGGTGAACTTCGTGTTTCATCCGCACCCGCTCGCCCGCGGTTTTGCGCCGGCAAATTTCACCCGCGAGAACTTCATCGACGAAACCTACTGGGCACTGGTGGGCGACCCGGCCGGCGTCGAGCTGCTGGCCAGTGCCGAAGAGGACGGGGCGTTGCGTCCGCAGATCTGGACCCGGACCGTCGGCCGTGGTCGCGTCTTCGTCGCGCTCCCGGGCCATTACAACTGGACCTTTGACGATCCCCTATTCCGGCTGCTCGCGTTTCGCGGCATCTGCTGGGCGGCCGGTCAGCCTGAAGATCGCCTCGATGCGCTCGCGACCATCGGCGCGCGGATCAACGATGCGCCGTGAGTTCGAGTAAACAAACTTCGGAGCGGACGACAGGATGTACAAACCCCACCCGGCCCCAACCCCCTGAAGATCCAGTTTCCTTGCAGTAGCAGCCCATTGCGCGCGTCAGCGAAGCCGCCGCGGCGGATCAGGCCGTGCTCGGCCACCTGCTGCTCGTCGCCGGCACCGTCGCCAAGCAGCTCCACCTCGATCACGGCTTCCGGCTCGTCGTGAACAACGGCCCGCAGGCCTGCGAGTCGGTGCCGCATCTCCACATTCACCTGCTGGCCAAGCGGCAGATGACGTGGCCGCCGGGTTAAGTGATTTTACCCGACATGCTCCGCGCGAATCGAGCCTGCCGGACTACTTCTTGCGCGTGCCGGTTCCAGGCGCGACGGTCGTGCCTCCGCCGCCCGCCGCAGCCCCACCAGCGCCCGGCTTGGGTCCAACCCCCGCTTTCGTGTCCGGATTCAACGCCGCAATGCGAGCCCGCAGGGCCTTCAATCGGGCATCGAGCCGGTTGAGCTCGGCCAGCCGCGCCTGCTGGCTCGAGGTCACCGTTTTGGAGAGCCCACCCGTGGGGTCATTCTTGGGCTGGTTGCCGATTGCTGCAGTGAGCAGTTGGCGCTGCCGGGCAAGGTCGACGCCGATCTTCTCCGCCAGCGCCAGCAGCCTCGCGTACACGGAGCGACGCTGGGTTTCGTCGTACGTGCCAATGTTTTTCTCGAGGTTGTTGAGCAACGACTCGAGATCGTCGAGATCCGAGCCCAACTCGGACGCCGAACGGGGGGGAGCAGGTTTCTTGTCGGCGGCCTGAGCTACAGCGGCAAGAGACAAATCGATGGCCAACACACAGGCCAGGATCCGGACAACGCGGGCATACGAGTTCATGACACTTCCTCTTTTTTCGGGGTTGGGGTTGGGCGAACGACCCTGAGACGTTCGCTGGCTTCCCCCTATTCAATTGATTCCCCGGCGTCAACGGTGCGGAAGACTCGACTCTGGCGAATCTCAGCCCCGCGCCTCAAACGTCCCATCCGCGCGCTTCCCGATCAGCCGCTTCAACTCGAGCATCATCAACGTCGCCGAGAGCGAAGCCGCGGCGAGCCCGGTTTGCTCCGCCAGCGCATCCGGCGTGAGCATCGAGCCGCCGCGGAAACACTCGAAGACCCTGGCTTCATCCGCGTTCAGATTCGCCGGCCGTCCCGCCGCCGCCTCAGCCGGCTTTTCGCCGATGGGCGCCGGGCGCAGGCCATCGAGGTAGTTCAACTCGCCGAGCAGATCGTCGACGCTGGTCAGCAGCGTCGCGCCGTCGCGAATCAACTGGTGACACCCCGCGCTCGTGTTTTGATCGATCCGGCAATTTCTGTGGTTTCCTCCCCGGCATGCACTCGCCGGCGTCTTCACCCGACGGCACCCGACTGGCGGCGGGGTCGAACGGCAGGGGAAGCGATCACGTTGTTCGATCTGGAGAGCAGACTCGCGGTGCTGACCCTGGCCACCGTCTCCGCCGTGATCCCACCCGCCCAGCCGCGTCGCCCCGTCCCCGTCCTTCGCGAAACTACGACCCCAGGATCGTATTTCAACGCGCGAGCGATCCGTTGCGCGGCGTATTCACGCATTGAATGCCACCCTCCCATGCGTTTCCTCACCCTCCTCCTGCGATCCGGCGCGCTCCTCGGCGCGGCCCTGACGCTCACTGGCTGCGTTACCCGCGGCTACAAAATGGCGGATAAGAACACGCCGCCCCTCGTCGCCCTGAACCTGAGCAGCGTTCCCGCGGCTGCGCTCGTGCCCGAGGACACCCACCCCGGCGCAGCCGCCGCGCTGACGGCAGCGGCGGCGCCGGCCGAAGCGGTCGTTCACACCGTCATCGTCTATCAGGGGCCGGGCTCGTGGAAGCGCGAGGCGTATTGGGATGAATACGTGCTCACGGTGACGAATCGTGGCGACTTGCCGCTGGTTCTCACCCAAGCGACGCTGCTCGCGCACAACGGCGAGTCGACCCGGCCCGGAGACGATCCGTGGAAACTCGAGCGTATCGGCAAGACGTGGTGGCAGGGCAACGGCGGTCAGCAGGCCAAGACCTTTCTCCTGCTCGGTGGCGGCACCGTCGCCGGATTCGGCACCGTGGCCGCCGGCGTAATCAGCGGCGGCTTCTTCGCGCCCCTCACAGGCGGGGCGGCCGCCGCCGTGGGCGTGGGGACTGCGGCGGTCGTCGCGCTGCCGCTCGTTGCGATCGGCAGCGTGGGCATGAACCTCCACCACAAATCCCAGGTCGAAGCGGAGTTTCGCCGCCGCCGCCTCGTGCTGCCGCACACGCTCGCGCCGGGGGAAAGCGCGCACGGCAGCCTGTTCTTCCGCGCGACTCCGAGCCCGCGGCGACTCGCCGTGCACACGGACGTGGCCGGGGAAGCGCGCGACGTGACCGTGAGCCTCGCTCCACTCGCCGGCCTCCACCTCCGCCTGCCCGTCGTGCCGGCCGCTCAGCCGTGAGGCGCCGCCGCGTCTTTCCTCATGAGCGACCCTTTTCCCAGCGACGAAACCATCTTCGCCGCCGCCCTTGAACGCCCCGCGGGCGAGCGCGCCGTCGCCCAGTCGCGCCAGCGGTAGGGTCGAAAAAAGGGGTCGGGTTGCGGATATTGATATTTTGCCGTTCGGCGGAAGTCGTCCGCGATCGAGTTTACAAACGTCAACATCCGCAACCTACCCCTTTTCGCATTCTGCGTGCTCGATCTGGTACGACTACATGGATCGAAGGGTGCAGAAGCGCGTCCTGGATGCCGACGTCAGCCCCGCCGTGGAAATCTCCTCACGGCGGTTCCTGTATGACCGCTGGAACCTGATTGCCGAGTACACGGCCCCCGGCGGGACGAGCATCGGATCCCTGGTCCGCAGCTACACGTGGGGGCTGGGGACATCGTGAACACGATGTCGAAGGCCGGCGGCGTGGGTGCGCTCCTTCAGATTGCCGATCACCCCGGCGGCAGAACCTACCTGCCGACGTACGATGGCAATGGCAACATTGCCTCGCTCCTGGACGCGGTG
>JBBRCR010000590.1:0-5011 GCA_038204695.1 Opitutales bacterium
GGCGGTGAACTGAACCAGTTACGCAAGGAGCGGCCTGCCGCTGCGGCCGGCGGAGCGGTCCGGGGAGCAAGCTGGCACGAGAAAATCGGAGACACGGCGTGCATGGCGCACGGTCGAGAGAGTAGCAGCCAGGGAGGGACACCGGTTGTCCCTGGCTCCGAAATTCCGCGGTTTCCTCATGTTTTCTCCGGCGAGTAACGCGCGTGCAAAGCGGCCGCGGTCCCGCGCAGCCGTTCGCGCAGCTCCAGCGGGGCGAGGACCTCCGCATGGATCCCGCAGGAGAGAATCCGACGCTCGACGTCGTTGAGGTGATTCACGCGCAGCGCGACTTCGATGCCGCCGTCGGCGCGCTCGGTGATTTTTTGCGAAGGGTGCCACGGGCGCTCGCGCAGGTAGGGCGCGGCTTCTGCATCGATGGCGAGCCGAACCTCGTGCTCGGTGTCGCCGACGAAGCGGCCGAGGCTGCCGGCGAGGTATTTGTCGCGATCGAAATGGGGCGGCGGCTCGAAACGCACGTTGGTCGCCTGCGCCTCGCGGATGCGTGCCAGCACGAAATTGCGAATCCCGCCGCGCGCGGGGTCGTGCGCAACCAGCATCCAGCGGTGCTCGAGATAGGCGAGATGCAGCGGGTGGACGGTGCGGTTCTCCGCCACCGCGTGCGCGCGCGGCTTCATATAGGCGATCTGCAACTCGCGCCGGCGTTGGATGGCCTCGAGCAGGAGCGCGAAGTGGCGGTGCTCGGCATCGGCGGCGGGATCGTCGGGCGCGAACAACAGATCGCTGAGCGCATCGAGGGGAAGCGAAACGGCGCCGCCGACGATCGGCGCGATCTTTTCCAACGCGGAAGTGAGCGCGCGGCCGAGTGGCGAGCTGCGCCAGGCGGCGAAGGTTTTTCCAGCCAGAGCCAGGGCGAGCGCTTCGTCGGCATCGATCCGCAGCAGCGGCAGCAGATCGCAATGGTGCGTGTAATAATAACTCTGCGTCGCCGCATCCCAGGCAATCGGCACACCGAGTTGATCGCGCATCAAATCGATATCGCGTTTGATGGTGCGCGAGGAGACTTCGAGCTCGGCGGCGAGCGACTCCGCGGTGACGGGCTGCCCGGCGCAGAGCCGGCGGTGCAACCCGACGATGCGATTGAGGGCGGCGGGGCCACAGCCACGCGTGTGGCGGCGAACGCGCGCCAGAACCGGGGCGGAGGAAAGCAGGGGCTTGGACGGCATCAAACTGCTGGATACGCTGGCAGCGTTGGCAAACCGCAAGCCAGCGAGGTCCAGGACTTTTGTGCCGCAGCGTGGGGTGGCAATGTTTGAAATCGGGGAATTGATCAATCGGGAGAAATCCGGCGATCGCCCGCGAAACACGCGGATGAACGCGAATCGAGAGGGTGTGCGAATACGGCCTCTCCTTCGCGCCCTTCGCGCCCTTCGCGTGAGAGGGTTTGGGATCACACGAAGGCGCGAAGCTCGCGAAGTCCCGACGGAGGGGCGCCAAGCGCTCCCTCGCCGTGCACGCTCGCCACCGCGTTCACGCCAATCCGTCCCTGCGGAGACGGTCTCGCGTATCTGCCATTTCACCACGCGGGGGACGGGCGGAAATCGGTTTCTTTCCGTCGGCCCCTCCGCTTAGCCGTCGGCCCTCCGGCCACCATCAACCTGCCGGGCATATATCACCGCCGCCTCGGCACGGCGCGACACGTGCAGTTTCTCGAATACAGTGCTGAGATAATTCTGCACCGTCTTCTCACTGAGACCGAGATTCGCGCCGACTTCCTTGTTCGTGCATCCTTCCGCGATCAGCGCCAGCACGCGCTTTTCCTGCGGCGAGAACACGGCCAGCGGATCCCTCGCCCCCGCGGCGGACTTGACCAGTTGCATCACGCGCGCGGTGACGGCTGGATCCAGGATCGATTTGCCGGCGGCCACCTGCGACGTAGCCGCTCCGGTCTGCGAATGCCCGCTGCCAAACCTCGTTCGGTATGCACGATCATACCGTGGATATCAATCTGATTGGAATATCCGCGCTCACCCGAGCGCGGCCCCGTTGAAGCGCCCTCGCGGCGATTCGCCAGCGCGGGCCCGACCACTATCGTGCCGCCGTGGCGCACCGTGCGGCGCAGAGCCGGCGGGGGACCGCGCGTCGTGGCGACTGCGCGATCAACAGATGAAGACCGGTTGGGGGATGGGCGCGGCGGGATACGATCGTTGTTCGCACGCCGGATCCACTGCCTCCGATCCGCGCTCATCCGCGCCATCCGTGGCCAAAGATCTTCGCGGCTTCGCGCGAGACAGTTTGGGCTGGGCCCAAGCCAGACGAGCACGAATCACGAGCACCACGACTCGGCCAATCATGCCGCCCCGGGGCCAGACAGAAACCGAACCGGAGCACCACGGATCGGAAAACCCCAGATCTTAGATGCCCGATTACCAGATTTCACGATTTTCCCTCCTTCTCCGCTGCCTTCGATCCCTCCGCGTCGGTGCCGCTGGGTGGGCTGACAGGCTGCAGTGCCATGCCGGTCCGGTCATAGCTCTGCTTATACCCGACAAAGGCGGGATGACTGAACAATTGCCGGTGAGTGATGCGCTTTGACTCAGGAAAGAGCGAAACGACAGTCAAACGAACATTAGAATGTATCACTGGCTGAAATTTCACCTGCGCTTCGCGCTCACCCCCAAACGCTGTCACTTTTGATGAACGCGCTGTCCCGCCGTCGGTTTCTCAAGATCTCAGCCGCTTCCATCACAGCGCTGGGCGCGGTCGCCAGCGGCACTTCGGCGTTCGGCCGGAAGTCCAAGCCCACCGAGAAGGGTATCCGCCAGGTGCCGACCTTCTGTGACATCTGCTTCTGGAAGTGCGGCGCCATCGCCACGGTGCGCGACGGCCAGCTCTGGAAAATCGAGGGCAACCCGCTCGACCCGCTTTGCCGGGGCCGCCTCTGCCCGCGCGGAACCGGCGGAATCGGCGCGCACACGGACCCCGATCGGCTCCGCACCCCGTTGATTCGCACCCAGGAGCGCGGCGCCGACAAGTGGAAGGAAGTTACCTGGGACGAGGCGCTTGATTTCATTGCGGAGCGGATGCAGACGATCAAGGCCACCCATGGCCCCGAGGCGATGGCCCTGTTCAGCCACGGAATTGGCGGCAACTTCCTCAAACACACGCTCAAGGCCTACGGCTCGCCCAACATCGCCGCGCCCTCCTTCGCGCAGTGCCGCGGCCCGCGTGATGTGGGATTCCGGCTCACGTTTGGCGAGGACGTGGGCTCGCCCGAGCGCACGGACATCGAGAACGCCCAGTGCCTGGTCCTGATCGGCTCGCACCTGGGCGAGAACATGCACAACACCCAGGTGCAGGAATTCGCCACCGCGGTGGGACGCGGCGCCAGCATCATCGTGGTCGATCCGCGCCACTCCGTTGCGGCGAGCAAGGCGAAGTACTACCTGCCGATCAAGCCGGGCACCGATCTCGCGCTGCTCCTCGCGTGGATGCACGTCATCGTCACCGAGAAGCTCTACGATGCGGAGTACGTCGAAAAGCACGGCTTTGGCTTCGAGCAGTTCGCCGCCTCGCTCGCGACCTGCACGCCGGAGTGGGCGTATCCGGAAACCGGAATCGATCCGGAGACGATTCGCGCCACCGCCCGCGAGATGGCGCGGTACCGGCCGGCGACGCTCGTCCATCCCGGCCGCCGCACGAACTGGAATGGCGACGATGCCCAGCGCAGCCGCGCGCTGGCATTGCTGAATGCGCTGCTCGGAAGCTGGGGCCGAAAGGGCGGGTTCTACACGCCCAACCTCATGGGGATGCCGGACTACCCGTATCCCGATTATCCAAAACCGGCCCGGCCGAAGGTGGACAACCCGGGCCGCAAATACCCGTTCGCGCACGAGACCCTCACCACGGGAATTCGCGAGGCCACGATCACCGGCCAGCCGTATCCGATCAAAGGCTGGATGGTGTACGCGACGAATCTGATCAACGCCCTGCCGAACGAGGCCGAGACCCTCCGCGCGATTCAGCAGCTGGACCTGCTCGTGGTCGTGGACGTGGTGCCGAGCGAGATTGCCGGCTGGGCCGACGTCGTGCTGCCGGAGTCGACGTATCTGGAAAGGCATGACGAGTTGAACGTCGAGGTGTTCAAGGAGCCGTTCGTCGCGCTCCGGCAGCCGGTGGTCGAATCGCCGCATGACCAGAAACCGAACTGGTGGATCGCGCGGCAGCTCGCCGGGAAGCTCGGGCTGGGCGAGTTCTACCCGTGGAAGGACATCGAGGAGTACCTGGCCTATCGCCTGAAGGAGGCCGAGTTGGACTTCGGTGAACTGAAGAAGAAGGGCATTCTGCTCGGCGAGCGGCAGCCGATCTATTTCGAGGAGGGAGTACCGCCGGAGTTCGGCACGCCATCGGGCAAGATCGAGTTCTACTCGCCGCAGTTGAAGGAGGCCGGCTTCGATCCGGTCCCGCGCTATGTGCCGCCCGTCGAGGGACCGCCGGGGTCGTTTCGACTCCTCTTCGGGCGCGCCGCGGTTCACTCGTTCAGCCGCACGCAGACCAACCGGCTGCTCAGCGACATGATGGACGAAAACGCGGTCTGGCTCAACGCCGACGTCGCCCGCCGGCTCGGGCTCAAGTCCGGCCAGCGCGTGCGACTCCGGAATCAGGACGGCGTGCTCAGCCACTCCGTGCCGGTGAAGGCGACGGAGCGCATCCGGCCGGACTGTGTGTATCTGGTCCATGGATTCGGACACACGGCGCGCGGGCTGCGCCATGCCTTCGGCAAGGGCGCGAGCGACGCCCAGCTGCTCACGCGCTACAAAGTCGATCCGCTGATGGGCGGCACGGCCATGAACATCAACTTCGTCACGCTCGAACCCGCGGAGAAAGCCTGACCATGCGCTACATCATGGTCATCGACACCCGTCGCTGCGTCGGCTGCATGGATTGCGTCGTCGCGTGCAAGACGGAGAACAACGTGCCCGAGGGCTACAACCGCGACTGGATCACCGAGGAG
>JBBRCR010000591.1:0-5006 GCA_038204695.1 Opitutales bacterium
CCAAATAGGGTCGCCAGTCGCTTTCGCCACAGGCCTGCGCGGCGGACGCCAGGACGTCCTCGTTCGGCGAAACGGCAATCCAGTCGGAGCCATAAAGCTGCTCGAAGCGAACTTCCGGCCAGGGGGTGACACGATAAGAGACGCCGGCGTGGGACCACGAAAGCGCGAGAGGCACGAAACATTTTGGGGAGCGGCGGGTACGATTCATGGCGTGAATCCTACCCCCCGGGTGGGTCATTGCTTGTCCCAGGCTCAAAAATATGATCGAAAAGTTGCATGCATGACCGCGCCCAACTTTCCCGCCCTCCCCTCGAGCGGATGCTGAAGATCCACGAGGAGCTGCGCCGCGGCGCGCTCGTCAACTGCACCAAGCTGGTGAAAACGCTCGAAGTTTCGCGCAAGACCGTGGTGCGCGACATCGCGTTCATGCGTGACCGGCTCAACCTGCCGATCGAGTTCGACCCGCACCTCCAGGTGTATCGGTATAGCCAGCCGGTCAGCGCCTTTCCGACGGTGCACGTGACCGAGGGCGAACTGCTCGCCCTGCTGGTGGCGCAGCGGGCGTTGGAGCAATATCGCGGGACCCCTTTTCACCGGCAATTGCAGGTCGCATTTGGCAAACTCTCCGCCGGGCTGAGCGACCGCATCTCGTTTTCACCCGCGGACGAGTTGCAGGCGGTTTCGTTCAAGAACATCGGGTTCGGCAAAACGGATCTCGCGGTATTCAACGCGCTGAGCGCCGCGGTCCTGCGCCAGCACGCGGTCACGTTCGACTACCGGAAGCCAGGCGATGCGCGCAAGACCGTGCGCCGGGTGCGTCCCTACCACCTGGCGAATCGCGAAAACTTTTGGTACCTGATCGGTTTTGACCAGGAACGGGAGGCGCTGCGGACCTTCGCCCTGCCACGGATTGCGGAGGTGGTGGTTTCGGCCACGCGCTTTACGCGCCCGGCGGATTTCTCCCCCGAAAAATTCTTCGCCAGTGCGCTGGGCGTGCTGAGTGGCTCGGGGAATTACCGGGTGGTCATCCGGTTCACGGCGGCGGTGGCGGAGCGGGTGCGCGAACGCGAGTGGCACGAGTCGCAGGAAATGCGTGAAAGGCCCGGCGGCGGTCTCGAGTTGGAGATGAGACTCGGGGCGCTGATGGAAGTGGAACAATGGGTGCTTGGCTGGGGCGCAGAGGCCGAAGTGATCGGTCCGCCGCAGTTGCGCGAAAGCATTCGCCAGACGGTCGCGGCGCTGACGCGTGTATACGGGGCGGCTTGACCCGCGGCGGCGCCGGGGCGCCACACGGGCGCACCGGCCAGATGAGTTCACGCGTTGCCCCGCGGTGCTTCATCGGAGGGGCGACTTTCCAGTCGCCCAGGACCGGTCGGCCGAACGTACTTCGGCGGCTGGAAAGCCGCCGCTCCGCCGGAGGGCGCGCTGCGGTGAATCGTTGTTGCGGAGAAGCTCACGCGTTGCCCCGCGGTGCTTCATCGGAAGGGCGACTTTCCAGTTGCCCAGGACCGGTCGGCCGAACGTACTTCGGCGGCTGGAAAGCCGCCGCTCCGCCGGAGACTGGCGGCACATCCAACATGAACTCCCTCGGAATTGCCGATGTCAGCACCCTTGGAACCACGGCGGGCCCGACACCTTTCAGCGGCCTGCTGGTCGATGCGACCCTACATGCATGACCTGCTCTATTATATCGCAGTGAGCGCGTGTCTGGGCGCCCTCATTGGGCTGATCCGCCAATACGGGGAGCAGTCTGAAAAAGAAACCGGCGGTTTTGCAGGCGTTCGCACGCATACCTTTTGGGCGGTGCTCGGATGCCTCGGCGCCTTCGCCCACGAAGCGCACGCCCCATTCACGTTTGCCGCCGTGCTGCTGCTTGTTTCGGCGCACATTATCGCGCAGACGATGAACAATAAGTACGAGACCGTTCCCGGAAGCACATCGCTCGCCGGAGCGATCCTCACGATCTTTTGCGGCGCCCTCGTGTTCTGGGAGGAGTTGAGGTCAGCCGTCCTCGTGGCCGCGGCCACGATGTTGATGCTGGGACTCAAGCGGCCGATTCACAACTGGACACGCGGGATGGAAGAGCGCGACATTCGGGCGACGCTCCAATTTGTCGCGATCTCCGGCCTCGTCCTGCCGTTGGTGCCAAACGAGGACATGGGCCCTTATGGAGGATTCAATCCGTTCTCCACCTGGCGCATGGTTGTTCTTATCTCCGGCCTTGGCTTCGCGGGCTACCTCGCGATCCGAATCCTGGGCGCCAAGGCCGGGATCCTGCTCACCGGCCTGCTGGGCGGTCTGGCATCGAGCACCGCCAGCACCCTCGCCTTCTCCCGTCGCAGCCGCGAGGAACCGTCCATGGCCGAACATTACACCCTCGCCGTGGTGGCGGCCTGCACTGTCATGCTCCCGCGGATACTCGTCGCCACGAGCTTTGTGAACCGCGACTTCATGCTGACCCTGGTCGTGCCATTCGCGCTGATGGCCGTACCCGCTCTTGTGTACGCAGGCTGGGTGTGGCTGCGCCGCCGGCCGAAACGGCAACAGGATGACACGCCAAAGCTGGGCAACCCGCTGAGCCTCTCCACCGCGATCAAGTTCGCCCTGCTGTATTCGTTGGTAGCGTTTCTGGTCACGGTCATCCGCGCGAAAGAATGGACGGAGGGACTGCTGCCGCTGAGCTTTGTTTCAGGGCTCACGGACATGGACGCGATTTCGCTCTCGATTGCCGCCGATCACGGGACCGGCGCGGCGGCCGCCGGCCTGGCAACGCGCGCCGTGGTGCTCGCCGCGATCAGCAACACGCTCATCAAGGCCGGCATGGGGATCGTCCTCGGTTCCGCCGGGCTCAAGCTGCGTCTGGCGATCATCCTCGGCACAACGGCAGCGCTTGGCGTCGCCTGGATGATATTTGGCGCGGACTTCTTCTCTTTCGGTTCATCCAGCCCGGAGAACCCAGCCCCGCGGGAGTCTGGCCGATAAATTTGGGCCGTTCGCGCAGGCCCAGCCTGGGATTGCGTCGTCTCCACAATCGACGAAGTTCGCGCGGATGAGCCGCATCTCCTCCGCCCCCGCCATTCACGTCTCGGGCGCAGATTGGGGCCGGACGCGTTATGAAGACGCCGCTCGGCGCCAGGCCGAACTCGTCACGTGTCGCATCGCCGGTGAAATGGGCGACACGCTCGTATTCACGGAACACGATCCTGTATTCACGATTGGACTTCGCGCGGGGGCGGACGCCCATCTCGTGTGGACGCCGGATCAGCTGACGAGCGAAGGGATCAGGGTCGTGAAGACGAATCGCGGCGGCGACATCACCTACCATGGTCCGGGGCAGATCGTCGGTTACCCAATTGTGTCGCTCGAGCGGCACCGGGATTTGCATGCGTACCTGCGTTTCCTGGAAAGCGTGCTCATCAACACGCTTGGCTCGCTCGGGCTCGCGGCGTCACGACGGGACGGCCACACCGGCATCTGGTTGGGCCACCGCAAAATTGCCGCGATCGGCGTGGCCGTCCGCCGCTGGGTGGCCTACCATGGGTTCGCGTTAAACGTCCGGCCGAACCTCGCCCATTTTGGCGGCATCATCCCGTGCGGGATCAATGCCGCGGATGGGAGCGTGACCTCGATGGAGGCCGAGTTGGGAAGCAAGGTGGACGAAGCGGAAGTTAAACGCGTGCTGGCATCAGAATTTGGCGCGTTGTGGTCCGAATTCCTGCCCCATGGCCCCTGATCAAACGATGGCGTGCGGGCACGTGAATCGCGTCTCCACAAAACTGTGACGGGGCAAATGACCAGCGCACGCCCGAGCTGGATTTCGTTCGACTGGCGAGTGCTGCTGCGCGCGTTCCTCGTCATTGGGGCCGGCTGGTTCGCGTTCTCGTCTGCCCTGCACGGCGAGTGGCTCTGGGATGATCGCTACGACGTTGTCAGCAATCCGCTGCTCCGCGACGCCGCCGGGCTGCGCCAGATCTGGTTTCATCCCGCCGCCCTGACCGATTACTATCCGATCAAGGCGACGGTGCAATGGGTGCAGTGGCAGCTGTGGGGCGAACGCACGACGGGTTATCACGTCACCAATGTTCTGTTACACCTCTGGGCCGCGCTGCTGTTCTGGCGGGTGCTTCATCAATTGGGACTACGTCACGGCTGGCTCGGTGCGCTGGCGTTTGCCGTTCACCCGATGATGGTCGAGTCGGTGGCTTGGATTGCCGAGCTGAAAAACACGCTGTCGCTGCCGCCGCTCCTGTGGTCACTCAGTCGGTTCATCACTTACACGCGGACCCACCGCCGCGGAGATTATATCTGCGCGCTGCTGCTGTTTCTCGCGGCGATGCTCGGCAAGACATCGGTCGTGATGTTTCCGGTCACCCTGCTGTTGTTTGGCTGGTGGGAAAAAGGCCGGCTCACGCGCGCGCTGCTGACACAGACCCTTCCCTTTTTCGCGATCTCGTTCGTGCTTGGATTACTCACCTGGTGGCTGCAGCACCATCGCGCCATAGGCGCTGAACTCATTGCGCTCGGCGGCCCGCTCGAACGGATCATCGGCGCCGGGCTCATGCTCGCGTTCTATTTTTCGAAATGCGTCTGGCCGGCGGGCCTCATGCCGATTCACCCGCACGGGTCGATCGACGCGAGTTCGGCGGTGCAATGGCTGCCGTGGCCGGTCGCGCTGATCACATTCACGTGGTTTTGGCGCCACCGCGCGTCGTGGGGCCGTCATGCGCTGTTCGCGTTCGGCTGGTTTGTCGCGCACCTCCTGCCGTTCCTCGGATTCATTCCGATTTCCTATTTTCGTTTTACCTGGGTGATGGAGCACTTCGTCTACGTGGCGATTCTTGGACTGATCGCGCTCGGCGTGGCGGCGGTGGAAGCGGTGTTAGCGCTCCCACCAACCACGCTTCGTGGCGGCGGGGCCCCGCGAGTGGGTTGGGGCCCACGCGGGGGGGCACGCCGCCCCCGCCAGTTGCGGCTGCCCGCGGGCTGGGTCGGGGGCGGGGTGCGGC
>JBBRCR010000592.1:0-4990 GCA_038204695.1 Opitutales bacterium
GCATTGGAGGAAATCGTCCATGTGCCCCGGCCATTTCTCCGCTTTGGCGCGGTCGTAGGCATACGTCGCCTCGGGCATCCGACCCATGTGCGGAAACGCCGGACCATCGGGATAAATCCAAAACCGGTTCGCGTCCTGTCCGATGCTGTTGAAGATGAGGCGCCCATTGCGGCCGAGATATTCCGGAGGCTGCTGACGCCCTGAATTCATGCAGCCCTCGAACGTGAGCGAGCACTTCTGTTGCTCAAAGCGATACGCGGCCGTCCAGGTATCGGGCACCTCGCGGTCGTCGTCGTAGTAGGCGTTCAAGCCCGAACACTGGCACGTATCCGGAATTCCCCAGCCGAGCACACTCTGCACATGGTCCATTTCATGAGTGAGGAGATCGCCGGCCTGCCCGGTGCCGTAGGGCCAGTAACACCGCCAGTGCCAGAAATGCCGCTCGTTGAACTCGATCTTCGGCAGCGAACCGAGCCATTTTTCCCAATCGAGCTTCGCGAGCACCTGCTTCGGATCGGGCCGGTCCCACGCCGTGTAGTAGCCATACCAACGCCACGGCGCGTGCTCCTTCGTGCCGTTGAAAAAGCGGCCGACGTGAATCATCGTCACGGGACCGATGCGCCCTTCGCGGATCAGCCGCCCGGCCTCTGCGGTCGCCGGCAATTGGCGGCCTTGATGGCCGAGCTGAAAAACCGCGCCCGCCTTCTTCACCGCGGCACGCATGCGTTTGGCGCTCGCGATCGAAGTGGTGAGCCCCTTCTCGCAGTAGATGGCTTTTCCCGCCACCAGCGCATCGAGCACGATCTGCTCGTGCCAATGGTCCGGCGTGGCAATCACGACCGCCTCCACCTTCGGATCGGACAACAGGTCGTGGTAGTTCGCGTAGCCCTTGGCCTCGGGATTGTTGCCCGCTTCCAGTCCGCGCGCCAGGTGCGGGGCGTAGACGTCGGACACCGCCACGACTTTTGCCTCGGGCACGGCTCCGGTGTATTTGATCAGGTCCCAACCGCGGGTGCCCGTGCCGATATGCCCGAGGCGCACGGGTTCTTTTTTCAGATCGGCCCCGGTGAGGATCGCGGGGGCGGCGATGGCCGCGGCCCCGATCGCCAGGAAATCCCGGCGTGTGATGGCTGAGGTAGTATTCATAGTTCCCTTTCGAGGTCGGCAGGAGCGGAATCGCTCCATGCGGGCCATCTAAACTTCAGATTCCGGCGGACGCAAGGAAACCGCCGTCCACCGGCAGGGTGACGCCCGTGACAAACCCGGCGCGTTCGTCGTCGAGCAGCCAACACACCGCGCCGAGCAATTCGGTCGCTTCGCCGAAGCGTTTGAGCGGCGTATGGCCCATGACATTTTGGCCGCGCGCCGTGAGACCGCCGTCCGGAGTCATGAGAATCTTTTTGCTGCGCTCGTTGACGAAGAACCCCGGCGCGACGCCGTTGACGCGGATGTTGGCGGGCGCGAGGTAAACGGCGAGCCACTGCGTGAAATTCACGACGCCGGCCTTGGCCATCGCGTAGGCCGGCACGCGCGTGAGTGGTCGGTAACTGTTCATCGAGGCGAAATTCAAGATCGAACCGCGGCCCAGCTGCGCCATTTCTCGGCCGAACACCTGACACGGAATCACGGTGCCGAGCGTGTTGATGCGAACGACGTCGTCGAATTTCGTCAGGCTCAAGTCGAAGAAACCGCGCTGGCTGGCGGGTTTGTCGGGGGCGAGCTCCGTGGGTGAAAACTCCGTGAGCGTCGTGACGGCGTCGGGTTGGTTGCCACCCGCGCCATTGATCAGGAAATGGCACGCGCCGAGTTCGCGCGTGACGATCTCCCGCGCCCGCTCGACCGACGCCGCATCGATCACGTCGCAGGCGACGGGGAGCGCCGTCCCGCCGGCCGCGCGGATTTCTGCGGCGACGCCATCGAGCGACGCGATGGTGCGCCCGAGCAGGGCGACCCGCGCGCCCTGGCGGGCGAGATCTTTGGCTACGGCGGAGCACAAGGTGCCGCCTGCGCCGGTTACGACAGCTGTTCTTCCAGCAAAGCAGGATGAGTTCATATTGAGAGAGTCAGAGTGAGAGTGCCGAGCGCGCGTTCTCGCCACAGACCGCCCGCACGAGCGGCCCGAGCACGGCGAGGTCGTCGGGCATGGCACCCGCCGCGACCTGCTCACCCAGCCAGTCGCACAGCACGCGGCGAAAATACTCGTGGCGCACCATCGAGAGCAGGCTGCGGGAATCGGTCGTCATCCCGATGAAGACCGAGAGGAGGCCGTAGTTGGCAATCGCGTCCAACTGCGCGCGCATTCCGAACGCGTGGTCATTGAACCACCACGCGGGACCGAGTTGGAGTTTGCCCGGAACCCCGTCCGCGACAAATGAGCCGGCCAAAACCGCGAGCGGAGCAAAGTCGGCCGGATTGAGCGGATAGAGAATCGTGCGCGGGAGAGCGCCGGCAGATTCCAAATCGTCGAGTAGTGCGACGAGGCTTGGGATATCCACCGACCGGCCGATGCCGGAATACCCGCCGGCGGGACCGGCGAGCCGGCGGAGGCGCGAACTCGTGCGGCGGTGCGCCCCAAGGTGTAGCTGGAGAATCCAGCCGCGTCGGGCGTAGCCCGCACCGAGAAAACGCAGCAGCGCCGCACGCAGACGCTGGGCGTCATTTGCGGACAGCACTTCGCCACCAAGACGCCGCCCAAACAACGCCGCCGCTTCCGCGTCACTCACGGTCCCATAGGAAAAGTCGTCGAGACCGTGGTCCGCGAGACGACAGCCGGCGTCCGCGAACGCATCGAGCCTCACGTCCAGCGCGGCACAAAAGGCCGCGTAGTCCGCGATGGCCGCACCGGTCGGCTCGCCGAGTTGGCGCACCCAAGGCAAAAACTCCGGCGACTCCACGGCGACCACATCATCCGCCCGCAGCGACGGGAGCACACGCGTCGCTCCTCCGGACACGGCCAGCGCTGCGTGGTGGGATAGATCATCGAGGAGACGGTCGGAGGTGCACACGCACGCGACGCCGCGTTGGGCGAGCAACCCGCGGGCCGAGTAGGCCGGAGTGGCGAGGCGCGTGTTGGCGGACGCCCAAACCCGCGCGGCCGACGCCGCATTGAGCGGCTCGTCGAGATCGAAATACCGTTTCAGTTCAAGGGCGGTCCAATGATGCAGTGGATTCCCGAGCGTTTTGGGCACCGTTGCCGCCCACGCATCGAATTTCTCCCGCTCGGAGGCGGAGCCCGTGATCAACTGCTCGGGCACGCCCGCGATGCGCATCGCGCGGTGCTTGTAGGGATCGCTCGTGACCCAAAGCTGCGCGACGTTTTCGAAACGCCGGTCTGCCGCGAGATCCCGCGGATCGAGGTGGCAGTGGTAGTCGATGATCGGCGCGGGGGCGGCGAACTCGTGAAACAGTTCACGCGCGGTTTTCGAGCGCAGCATGAAATCGTCGGTGATGAAGGGGCTCATGGAAAATCAGACGTCTCGGATTCGTTCGACCCGACCGATCCAGAAGAACAACGCGAAGCAGGCCGCCAAGGGCAGAAGCCCGACGGTCCAAAACACCGGCGCGTAGCCGATCTGGTCCACCAGTTGGCCCACGGCGTAGGTGAACGCCGCGCCGCTCAAGCTCGCGGCCATCAGCGTGAGTCCGACGGCCGTGCCCATGGTCTCGGCCGGAAACATATCCGCGTGCAGCGCCAGAATATTGGCGCTCCACATGCCGAAGCCGAACGTCGCGACGCAGACCCACGCAATGGCCGCCGACGACGACTCGGCGTTGACCACCTGGATGCCGCTCAGCATCGCGAGCGCGCCGAGCACCATCACGCTCTTGCGGGCAAAGGTCGCGCTTTTGCCGCGGGCGAGCAGCCAGTCGGACGCCGCCCCGCCGAGCATTTTCCCAAAATCGACGGTCACGTAGGGAATCCAACCGTAGAACCCGATATCCTTGAGTGAAAACCCGCGGCCCTTGCTCAGATAGTCGGGCAACCAGAAGACGTAAAACCACCACACCGGCGTGGAAAACAGGCGCGTCACCATCAGGCCCCAGAGCTGGCGCTCGCCGATTACGCGGCGCAGCGCTGCGCCGAACACGGGCGGCTTTACGGGCGCCGCCCCGACCTCCGCCACCACTTGCGCGCGACTTTCCTCCGAGAGCATCGGATGGTTTTGCGGCGCGTGATAGAGCCACCACCAGCCGGAGAGCCAGATGAAGCCCAACACGCCCGTGACGACAAACGAGGCCCTCCAGCCGAACTGCAACGCGAGCAAGGCGACCATCGGAGGCGCGAGCACCGCACCCACCGCCGAGCCGCCGTCGAAAACCGCCATCGCGAACGCCCGGCGTTTCTGCGGAAACCAACTCGCGACCGCCTTCGTGCCGGCGGGCCAATTACCTGCTTCGGTCACGCCGAGGAAGACACGCGCGGCGATCAGGGTGAAGGGTCCGACGACGAACGCGTGGAGGATCGCGGCAATCGACCAACCGATGACGGACACGGAAAAACCCACGCGCGTGCCGACTTTGTCGATCCACATGCCGATCGGCACCTGGGCAAACGTATAGGCGAGGAGGAACGCCGTCGTGATCACACCGTAGTCCGCACTGGAGAGTCCCAGCTCGGTCCGCAGCGTCGGCAACAACACCGACAATGCCTGCCGGTCGAGGTAGTTGATGACAGTCGAAAGGAAGAGCAGGCCGAGGATCAGCCAACGGAGGCGGGGGAGTGAGATCATGGGCTGAGTTTCGCCGACACTTCACGGAACGGCAGCGGTTCGGTGTAAACCTTGAGGTTTCTAAAAAGCATTTTGGAGTGAACCATGCAGCGGATCGCGATATGGCCGTAGTTCAGAATCGCACCCGTATTTGTCCGCGAGTTGTCTTCGAATTCCAAGAGGATCTTTCCGTCGATGGCACCGCGGATTTTTCCGCCGACCTGCACGAATTGGGCTTTGTGCCATTCGTTGATCGTAAATGGCGCGGGCGCACTGCCGAA
>JBBRCR010000593.1:0-4971 GCA_038204695.1 Opitutales bacterium
TTGAATTTGGGGCATCCCCACCGCTGCCACTTCCGCCTCCCGTCTTCAATACTGACCGGCCCCGCTCCCGTTGGCGGCTCTTTTTCGTTCCACTCTCCCCAACTTCTCTTCAGGTGGGGGTCAGGAGGTCTGAGGCTGCGCAGCACTGATTCTTGCCCAGACTGCACCTTGCGTCGAACTTCCCCTCCCCTCGCCATGACCCTGCCCATTTCCCGCCGCACCGCTCTCCGCTCCCTCGCCGGCGCCACCGCGCTCGCCTCCCTCTCCCGCGCCAACGCGGCCAATGAATCCAAAAAGAAGGCACGCCCCGCGGCCGCGGCCACCGCGGCGGGCGGTCCCGGCTTCCGCCAGTCCGTGTGCAAATGGTGCTTCAAGGATATCCCACTCGACCCGTTCGTCTCTGCCGCGAAGGAGATGGGCCTCGCCTCGGTTGAACTGCTGAACCCGGGCGACGATTTTGCCGTCCTCAAGAAGTACGGCCTCATGTGCGCCATGGTGAGCAACCCCACCGCGAAGACACCGCAAGACGTCACCGTCGGTGCCATTGGGAAAGCCTGGAACCGGCGCGAGCATCACGACACGCTCGTCGCGGCTTACGAGAAGCGGATTGCAGAGGTCGCGGAGGCGGGATTCGAAAACGTCATTTGTTTTTCCGGCAACCGCGAGGGTATGGATGATCAGCAGGGACTCGAAAACTGCGCCGTTGGACTCCAGCGGATCATGGCCCTGGCGGAGAAGCGCGGCGTCACCGTGGTGATGGAGCTGCTCAATTCGAAGGTGAATCACAAGGACTACATGTGCGATCGGACGCCGTGGGGAGTCGCACTCGTCAAACGGGTGGGTTCGGAGCGATTCAAGCTGCTGTACGACATCTACCACATGCAGATCATGGAAGGTGACGTCATTCGGACGATTCAGGAGAACCATGCGTACATCGCGCATTACCATACGGCCGGCAATCCGGGGCGTAACGAATTCGAGCCGCAGGATCCGCAGGAACTGAACTACGTCGCCATCATGCGGGCCATCAAGGGCACCGGTTTCAAAGGGTTTGTGGGTCAGGAGTTTCTCCCGAAGCGTGACGCGCTGGCGTCGCTGCGCGAGGCCGTGAAGCTTTGCGCGGTGTAAGGTGCCGCCTGGCCCTCGCCGGGGCTGCGAGAGCGCCAGCGAGTGGTAGCTGCACTCACGAGCGGGGAGACAGACCACCACTCGCTGGAGCTCGCTGCAACGAATCGCCGCGGTGGGGTATTACCCTACCGGGTGGACTTCCCCGAGAGTGACGCCGCGTCATGGCGTCACGTTCCCGGCGACTGTGTCGCGAACCAGCATTCCCCAGGCCTGTCCATACGGAGGCGGTCCGACGCTGATTCGAAACCATTGAAACGATTCCCCATGCACTCCTTCACCGCTGTTGACACTCAGCCGCCCCAGCGCGCGGCACGCGGCCTTTTCTCCTGTCTCGCCCGGATGCTGCCGGCTTCCCTCGCGCTCATGCTGGGCGCATGTGTCAGCGAGCCGAGCGCCGTGACCGGAAAAAAGCAGTCCTTCGGTTATTCCTGGGAACAGGAACTCCAGCTCGGCGCCGAAGCGGACAAGGAAATTACGCAGGAGATGGGCCTGTATGAGAACCCGCAGATCCAATCCTACGTCGAACACGTCGGCCAGCGCGTGCTCCAGCAAAGTCAAATCGCCAACCCCAACGCGCCGCAAATTTACCGCGACACCAAGTTCAGCTTCAAGGTGCTGGACAGTCCCGTGGTCAACGCATTCGCCCTACCCGGCGGTTTTGTGTACGTGACGCGCGGCCTCCTCTCTCACGTCCAGAACGAAGCGCAGCTCGCGGTCGTGCTCGGCCACGAAGTCGGTCACGTCGTGGCGCGCCATTCGTCGCAGCAAGCCCGCCGTGCGCAGATCGGTCAAATCGGATTGATGGCAGGAGCCATCCTTGGGCAGGCCGTGCTCGGCGACAAGGTGGGGAATTTCGGCGACTTGGTGAACATGAGCGGGCAGGCGCTCGAATTATTCATGATGCGCTACAGTCGCGAGGCGGAGAACGAGTCCGACACTCTTGGGGTCGGCTACGCGAAGCAGGCGGGTTATGCGGCCGCCGAAAGCGCAAAATTCTTCCATTCCTTGCAACGGTTGTCCGCGGCGGATGGTCGCGCCCTCCCGACTTGGCAATCCACCCACCCGGATCCCGGCGATCGCGCAAACCACGTCGTGGAACTGGCCTCGAAAACGCCGTCACCGAGCGGTGCGCCAATGATCGTCGGCGAGGAGGAATATCTGCGGCGACTGGAAGGCCTTGTCGTCGGCAATGACCCGCGTGAAGGGTTTGTGCGTAGCGGCGTGTTTTACCATCCCTCGCTGCGTTTTCAGTTTTCCGTCGCTCCGGGTTGGAAGGTCGACAACCAAAAGGCCGCGGTCGTGATGGCGGAACCAAACGGTCGTGCGATGATGGGCCTCCGCCTGGCCCCCGGCGCGCGGGCACGCGACGCCGCGGCGCAGTTCGTTCAGGAATCCAAGGTTCAGGTGGTCGCCAGTGGCGACACCACGATCAACGGTCTGCCCGCCACAGTCATTGTCGGACAGGGCAATTCCGAACAGGGCGCGCTGGGCGTCTGGAACGCCTTCGTCGAAATGGAGGGTCGCGTCTACAGCATGATGGGGCTGGCGCCCGCGCAGGTGTTCGAACAGGTGCGACCCACCTTCGAATCGGTCGCCGGCGGTTTCAGCACTCTGCGGGATCCCAACGCGATGAACGTGCAGCCGGCCCGGCTGAAACTGGTACGCGCCGACCGGAACGCGCCGTTCGCAACGTTCGTTCCCACCAGCCTGCCGCAGAATCTCACCGCCGACGAGCTGGCCATCATGAACCAGGTGGAGATGACGGACACGATCACGCCCGGCCGGCTCTTGAAGGTGCCGGACACCTCGCCGTTGCCGCCGGCCGGCTTCGCCCAGCCGAATCCTTATCCGCAAACCGGATACCCGCAGCAGGGTTATCCGCCGGCGCAGGGTTACCCGCAGCAACCGCCGCGCTATCCGCCGCAGTCCTACCCACCGCAACAGTCTTACCCACCGCAACAGTCCTATCCGCCCCAACAATCGTATCCGCCGGCGCAAACTTATCCGCCGGGGTACCCACAAACTGGCTACCCGCCTTCCGGTAATCAGTACCCGCCCCAGCCGGCGCCGTCCTCGGCCCCCAACTGGCCGCGCTAGCTCTGCGCTAGCCCCACAGATTTGTCACCGCGTATGGCGTCGCGCCAAGGGCGCGGTTGACCGGAAGGGCGACTTTCCAGTCGCCCGAGACCGGTCGACCGAACGTACTTCGGCGGCAGGAAAGCCGCCGCTCCGGTGCGAATGCCGACGTGCTTGGCCAGAATTATGGGGCCAGCGCAGGGCTGGCTGCCGCCGCCGCCCTGGCACCGTGGAGTTGCCGCCCCGCCCTACGCCAGCGTTTCGCCCGGCACCCCGGAAAAATCCAAATTGCGAGGCATGCCGAACGGCGCGGCATTCACCGTGCCGATGGCCAGTTTTCCGTCGCGCACATTCAGTCGCGGCCACCCGGCCGCCGAAAGCGTGTAGAGATCCGGGTGTCGTTCGAGTGCGTGGGCCTGCCAGGCGGAGGGGAATTGCGCGAGTCCGGCGAAGTAGTGGTGACCGTTTCGCTCGATGCTGGTGACGCCGAGCGCAGCTTGCGCGGCCAAATCCTGGATCAACGCCACGGGGCCGACATTCGCCAGGTCTTCGCCGCTGAGTACGCCCGGCTTTCCACGGGCGCGGCGTTCGGCCAGCAGACAGGCGTTACCGACGCTTTTGAAGACTCCCTTGCAGTTCTTGTGGCTCGTCCCGCTGTAGCCGAGTTCGAGCGCGCGGGCCAGACTGCCAACATCCTCATCGCTTTCATCGATGATAATCGGCGGCCGGTCGGGCCAGTCGCGATCGACGAGCTTGATGGCCGGCGAGAGTGCGACGCGGCGGTGCCAAGGCTGTTCAATGTAGAGCAGCCGCGCCCACAAGGGGCGTGTGGCGGGCAGCGCCATCAGTTCCCGCGCGTATCCCACCAGGGAGGGCACGTCGTCAAAGCTTTCGTTGCCGTCGAGCGAAAACGCGAAATCGCTGCCGCACTCACGGGCGAAGATCGCGGTTATCCGCTCCAGCCGATCGCGATCGCGCGCGGCCTCGCCGTTGATTTTGATTTTGAAATGCCGCAGCCCGTAGGCGCGGATGCTCTCCACCAGGGTTTGCGGCAACCCGTCCGCGACGCGTTCGCCCGAAATGATGTCCTCGGCGTCCAGCGGGTCGGACAATCCAACCGTGTGCCGGGCAAAAATCTCGCGTGGCGGGGAGCGGGGCAGCCAGTCGCCTGGCCCGCTGCCGGCCAATTGCCGATTCAGCGCGCCCAGTTCGATCCCGAAAATATTCGCGCGCAGGGCCGCCGACAGGCTGGTTTGATACAGCCGGCAGATTGCGTGAATCAGCGCGCGTTCGACGAATGACGTACCGAAGTGAACGAGCAGCGGCGGCAATCCTTGCCTGGCACCCCACGCTGCCTGCGCGGCGAACAGTTCGCGCCAGAATTGAAACGAATCTGGCGCTTTCACGGCCGCGGCATGCTTCACCGCCGCGCGTATGACGGCCAGCATCTCAGCGCTCTCGTCCGCCAGTCCGCGCGCCGGGTCTTTCGTGAACCATTTCGGCGGCAGCACGTCCGCCGCCAAGCCTACGTCGACGAGACCGTCGATTTCGAATGTCGCCCGCAGAATCGCCTGCGGCACGTCGGTCATCGTGGCGATGCCGTAGCGAAACGGAATCCGGGTGCGCAGCTCCAGACGGAAGAGTTCGGCGGAAACGAGCCTGATCATCTTCGCCCCTTGGATTGCAGCCGTACCATTGAACGAACTGTCATCACAGAACGAATACTTGCAAGGTGGCGCGCTGCCTTCGGGACGACTGGCAGTATGT
>JBBRCR010000594.1:0-4923 GCA_038204695.1 Opitutales bacterium
CCCGCCCAGCACGCCGATTCGGCAGAACGCGTTGAAGCGCTGACGGGTCAGGCCCGGCTGTTGCAGCGCGGTGACGAGGCCGAAGTCGCGGACCATGCTGAGCAGTCCGAAAACCGCGGCGGCCATGCCGTGCAGTCCATAGGCGTCGGGCGTCAGCAGACGCGCGAGCGTGGCCGCGCTGGCGAGCCGCACTGCGAGTCGGGCCAGCTGCGCGCCAAAGATCGCGCGGCCGCCGTTGCCCCACCGGGCCGGAGAACGGGCGAAGGTCGCGGTTGGGCTGGTCATCGCAAAGCGTGGCGGGACGAGTAGGTGCGGGCCGCCCGGGGGTGGAAAGCTCCGATTGCGGCGTCCACTCACTCCGCGCCCGCGCCGTTACGACGGGAAGAAATTCGCCCGCCGGCGGCCACTCTCACCGGTAAAACCTTTCCGCAGGGCCGGCGGCTGGTACGCCCTGCGGCGATAGCCCGGACGGGAAGGATCGGCGGCACACGCGATCTGAAAGTCCTGCATGCGTTTGAACAGCTGGAGCAGCTGTGTCGGTAATGGATAACGATCCAGCCCGCCCCGTTCGAGAACGCCGAGTAGTTCGTGCACCGCCTCCAGGGTGGAGAGGCAATGCGGGTGCGGCTGCTGCTTGATCAGATAGCGGCTCGGCGTCGCTGGCGTAAAAACAATCCGCGGCAACCGCTGGAGGCTGGGACTCAACCGCAGCATCTTGCGACCGAGACTCCAGGTCGCATCGAGGAGGATGACGACCAGCTGGCGGCCATTGAGCGACTCCGGACCCCATGCGTCGGTCGACAAGTTCAGCGCGTCACGGCCCGGGTGGAGCAGGACGCAGAAGTTTTCACGATCAGCGATGAGGGCCTGCACCTCGACGTGATGATCAAAATCGGTGCCGACGTGAATGACGCTGTTCGGCAGGCAGAGATGAGTGAGCCGGCCGGTGGCCGCCTTTTCCTGTTTCCACTCCTTCGGATGCATCAGGAACACGAAGTGCGTTCGCGTCGGCATCGGCGTAATCGAGCCACACCAGCACTGCGCCTTCGGCCAGAAGCATCGATAACACATTTCGCGAGCCATGGCCGATGACCGTGCCCGGTCGCGAGCCTCTGGCAAGCGGGCGGTTTACTGTCGCGATTTCAGGAAAGCCACGAGGTCGGCGAGTTCGTCCCTGGTCAGCACGGCGTCCATGCCCGGCGGCATCGGCGAGACGGTGCCGGGCTGCATCTCCGCGATATCCGCGCGGGCGATACGCTGTTCGCTCTGCGGCCCGGTCGCCAGCACGACCTCCCCGGCGGTGTCCTGGCGAATGATGCCCATCCAGGCTTCGCCCGAGCGTGAGGTGATCGTGTAGGGTTCGTATCCACGAATAAAGGTCGCGCTCGGGAAGATGACCGCTTCGAGCAGTTCGCGCTCGTTGCGAATCCGTCCGATGTTCGTCAGGTCGGGACCCAGCCGGCCGCCGAGATGACCGATCGTGTGACAGAGAGCACACGCGGTTCTTTCGCTGTTGAACAGCGCCTGGCCGCGCCGCACATCGCCTCCGCTCACCGCCAGCAGTTCGTCAACGCGCGCATTCTGTCGGGCCGCGTCCGCGTTCAACCGCGTGAGCAACTCCCCGCCCTGCTGTTGCACCGACGCCGGATAACGGGCGAACAGCGGTTGCAGCGCGTTGACGCGCAACCCGGCCAGCCCGGGCGACTGTTTCAACGCCGCGACCAGCTTCAGGCCAACCTGCTCGTTGGGCGATTTCTCGAACGCCGGCAGGAGTTTCGGTGTCTCGAGCGGGCCGACGCTCGTGATCGTATCGGCCAACGCCAGCTGCTGTTGACGTGAAAGGGAAGCCCGGCCGAGCACGGTGGCCGCGGCGTGGCGCACGAGCATCGGTTCCTTGGCGTGGAGATGCGCGCAGAGGAAATCAAACACCGGCGGCTCCACCGGGCCGAGTGCGGCGGGCGCAGCGGTCATCAACGCGTCGAGCCGCACGTCGGCGGCCACGCGGGCATCGCGGCCGAGGCGCGCGAGCGCGGCGGAAAGGGTGGGGGCGCCCGTTTTTGGCAGCGGCAATGCTTTGGCCGTCGCCACCACTTGGCGCGTGAGCGCGGGCTCGTCGCTGGAGCAAAGCGCCGGGAGTTCGCCGAGCCAGCGGGCCGGCGTCTCCTTCAAGCCACTCGCCGCCATGGCGCGCAACGAGAGCAGCCGCGCTTCGGCCGGTGCGCTGGCCGCGGCGGCGGTGTTCGCGAGCAACTCCTGAATCGCGGAGGACTTCGCGAGCTGGGCGAGGGTCGCCTGCAATTCCGCGCGTTCCGACTCGCTCGCGGGCCTGAGCAGGCGCTCGCCATAAAACTTCGCCAGCGCGGCGCCCCACTCGGGATGGTTGCCCACAATCCAGGTCGCCGTCTGCTTCAGCATCAGCGTGGTCGAATCGAGCCAGCGGAGGATGTGCTCCGGCTTCAACCCGCCGCCTTCCATCTGGTCGAGGGCCACCATCGCCACGCGCGCAAGACGAGCGGGCGCGCGGTCGAGCTCCGCCCGCAGTTCCTCGGGCCGGCCAATTTCGACCAGCGCGTAGATGAGCGCATGCTCGAGGATTCGCTCGGGTGCGCCCGCCGGAGCTCCCAGCGCGGTGAATGACGTGTCGCCCAGCCGCCTGGCCGCCGCGATGAGCGGCGTCACGCCGCGCGCATCACCGATCCGGCCCAGGGCCTCGGCCGCGCGACGCGTGAGGGCAGTATTGTTGCCGCCGAGAATCCGGCTCAGTGGCTCGACCGCTTCGGCGTCGCGCCAGAGACTCGCGACATGGACGGCGGTGTGCACAACCGAGGTGTCACGATCGTTCAACGCCGTGCGCACGGCCGTGCGGGCGGCGGGCGCTGCGATGCGCGACAATGCCCAAATGGCATTTTGCCGCACGGCCGCGCTCCCGCCATCCGTCAGGATTTTGTGCAACACCGGCACGGCTGGTTCGCCTTTCTGGCCGAGCAGATGAATCGCGCGATCGCGAACGTCGGCTCGCTCGTCCGCCAGCAGTCCGGCGAGCTGGTCTCGGGTCAGCTCCGGCCACGGGAGCTTCAGACCGCGGGCATCGTCGGGCCTGGCTGCACCCGTTTTTCGGATACGGTAAATGGCGCCGAGCACGTCGGGCTTGGCCAGCTGAGAAGTTGGGCAACAAATCTTGTACCATCCGCCTGTGTCGACCACCAGCAGGCTGCCATCGGCGTCCTCGAGCACATCGGTGGGCCGGAAGTCCTGGCTGTCGGAAGTCACGAAATCGGTGTCGCGCGTGGTGAAGGTGGCGCCAGCGGGCACGAGCTCGTGCCGGCTGATTTTGCGCAGGTTGAAGTAGCAGATGAACAGGTTGCCGGCATACGCGTCGCCGAATCCACGGGAGCGATACGCGATCGATCCGCAGGGCGCCGCGGCGCCCATGTGGGTCATGATCGGCATGAGATCGCCCGTGCGCACATGACCCGCGAGCGCCGGCTGTTCCTTGCCGTAAACACCGCCGTAAATCGAATGGATGATGCCGTCGCGTTTTCCGGGCACGCCGATTTGAAAAAACGTGCCGTTGAGGAAGCGTTCGCCGGTCGGGGAGAACGTCACGCCCACGGGGTTGTCCATGCCGCCGGTGAGCACGGGTTCCTCGCCGGAGCCATCGGGTCGCGAACGGAAGATGTGCGCGGCGCGCGTGACCATGACCTTGCCGCTGGGCAGCGTGTGGCGCTGCTCGGCGAACGCGCCTTTCGTCCAGTAGAACCAGCCGTCCGGGCCCAGGTAGGGACCGTGGACGTCGTTGGCGCAGCCGGTGAGGGTTTTGCCATCGTACCAGACCTCGCGCCGGTCGGACACGCCGTCTTCGTTGTCATCGGTGATTTTCCAGATGTGCGGCGGCGCCGCGACATACAGCGAACCTTCGTAGAACAGCGCACCTTGGGGAAACATCATCTTCTCCGCGAACACGGTGGATTGGTCGAAACGCCCGTCGCCGTTCGTGTCCTCCAGCCGGACGATTCGATGCGGTTTTTCCGCGAACTGTTTGTCGGCCTTGTCGCTCAGTCCGGACGAGTCGGTGGCGTAAAGCCGGCCCCGCTCGTCAAACGCGATCGAGATCGGCCGGTTCACCATGGGCGGCGTGGCGACGAGTTCGATCGTGAATCCTGCGGGAACGGAAAGCGTCTGCGTTGCGAACTTGAAGCTGGCGCGCGGTGCGGCGGTGGTGGCCGGGGGCGGAGCGGCGTTTGCTCTGGCTGACGCGGCGGGTGGGCTGCCCGGAGGTTTCGATTCAGCGGAAGGACGGGCGCAGCCGCCGATGCTCAGCGCACCGGCGAAAACAAGAACGAAGCGAAACGGCAGAGGGGCTGTCATGGCAGGGGTGGGTCGGGCCGCGCGACATACGCCCTCGTTCGTGCAGGGGCATCACGCGACGCCCACGAGTACGCAGGCCCGCGCGCGTGGCAACGCGCAAAACGGGCGGCCCCACAAGGACGTGAGCAAGGTGGCGCCGGTCTCCGACCGGCGAACGCCAGTCGGAGACTGGCGCCACTCCAAGCATGGCGGTCGTGCCTACAAACCCAGAGTTGAACCGCTTGGTCGCGGTGAAGTTCGCCGCCAGGCTGGGCAGGTAATCGTGATGCTCGAATCCACGTGGGTGACGAATCTGTTTTCGGCATGGCTGCGAGCGCCAGCGAGTGGATGTGGCTGCGAGCGCCAGCGAGATGTGGCTGAGAGCGCCAGCGAGTGGATTTGAATCTGCAATTCGTTCTCCATCCACTCGCGGGCGCTCGCAGCCACTAGCCCGGAAAATTCACACCTCCTATGATAACATCCCACCCGCTGGGGCAGCCGCCGGGAGTGGCGCCGGTCTTTGACCGGCGTTCCGCCAGTCGGAGACTGGCGCTACGGGCGAAAACGCGCGCACAG
>JBBRCR010000595.1:0-4917 GCA_038204695.1 Opitutales bacterium
GATGACCCACCGACGCGATGAGTTGCCGGGTGGCGTCGCAAAATCGATTTGAAACGACTCAATGTGGCTGCGAGCGCCAGCGAGTGGATGCACTTACACTCAACCGTCTCAGACGCCGGTCAGAGACGCGGCGCTACTCGAGCCGAAACGCCTTAGTGGCTACGATCGCCAGCGAATTAGTGGCTGCGAGCGCCAGCGAGTGGCTGGATTCAGGAATTCAGTCGCGAAGTCCACTCGCTGGCGCTCGCAGCTACGGAAGTGTGTCGGAGTCGCGGACGAGTTCACTCGCTGGCGCAGCCACGGACGTTTCTTCAGCCGGACGGGTCGGCGGCCAGGCAGTACAGATTGGCCTCGCCGCGGACAAACAGCCGATCCGCGCCGGGTATAATGGAGGCGATCACGCGGTCCGAAAACTTCGTTTGCCCGAGGAGCTTGAATCCCCCCTCGAGGCTCGCGACGTACACGGTGCCATCTTCGCGCGCTGCGTAGAGAATGCCGTCGGCGATCAAAGGCGAGGCGTAGAAGTTGGCACTCGCACGTGGCAACGTCTCGCTCCAGAGCGTCCGCCCGGTCCGCGGCTCGAGGCAATCAATCTGCCCGCGATCGCTCAGTATATAGATGCGGCCCTGGTACTCCGCGGGCGACGGGACGAATGCGCCGACGTCTTCGCGCATCCATAGACGATGGGTCGCGGTGACGTCGCCCTTGCCGCCGAGCTTGATGCCATGCAGCCGGGGAACGCCTTTGTCAGCCCGTCCAAAGCACACGACCGCCACCCCGTCGGCGATCACGGGTGTCGCGACGGCGGGCCACAGGGTGGTTCCGGCGGGATTGAAGTCACCGCAGCTCCAGAGCAGTTCGCCGTTGGCCGCATCGTGCGCGGTGAGATGCTGCGCTCCCCAGGTCAGCAAAGCTTCCCGGCCATCGTGTTTGAACACCAGCGGAGTGGTGTATCCATTGTCGATTTCACGCGGCGTTTCGTAGTTTCGCGCCGTCTTCCAGCGCATTTCACCGGTCATCTTGTCGAACGCCGCCAGCCACGAGTCGCCGTTGTGCATGCGCGCGATGATCACGTTCTTCTCCGTCAGCGCGGGCGATGTGCCGAAGTCCCAGAACAGATTCACCGGACCAAATTTTTCGACGAGATTGGCCTGCCAGCGAATCGTCCCATCGAGATTCAGCGCGGCCAGATTGCCGCTCTTGAACGTCACGAACAGGCCCTTGCCGTCCGTGGCTGGCGACGGGTTGCTGCCGGAGCCGTTCCGATGTTTGCCTTTTTCTTCGCTGCCAAACGCGGTCTGCCAAATCTGCCTGCCCGTCCAGTCGAACGCGAGCACGGCATCCTTCCCGTCTACCGGGGCCGTCAGATAAATGCGCTGGTTCCAGATGATCGGCGTCGAACATCCCTTGCCGGGAAGAGGCGCCTTCCAGAGTACGTGCGAGGCATCGACCGTTTTCGGCAGGCTCCGGGCCGATGCGCTGCCGTTGCTTTGGGGTCCGCGCCAGCCGGGCCAGTTGGCCGTGCCCGCAGCCGTAAGACTATGGACGCCGCCCAACGAGAGGATGAGCAGAACGAGGGGTGAAAGGCGCGATGTCACGGAAGTGGGTTCAGACTATAACGGAGTTTTTGGCCGCCGCTCATCCTTCCGCGATGCAATACAAGTATTCGTGTCCCCGGAGATACAGTTCCTTGCCGAGAATGGCCGGCGACGCGTCGAGTTTATCGCTGAGCTTGTTTGTCGCGACGATTTCGAATTTGGGCGCGTCCTTCAGCACCATCACCATGCCTTCGCGGCCGACCACATACAGGTATCCGTTGGCGGCGACCGGAGACGCATAGATTCCGCGCATGCCTTGCAGTTGCTGATCCTGATAAAACGCCTCTCCGGTGAGCGCGTTGAGGCACGACAGGTACGCGTCGTTGCTCTTGCCGAGATAAAGCCGGTCGCCGGAAAGCACCGGTGAGGGAACGTACGGCGTGCTTTGTTTGCGGGAGCTCCAGACGATATTGTCCGTATCGGCAATATCGCCTCGTGCGGTCAGCTTAATCGCCTGCACCGCCTTTCCCTGGAATCCACTCGTCAAATACACCATGCCGTGGCCGATGACGGGCGTCGGGATTACATTGGCGGTCATGCCGCCAGTCTCCCACACGACGTCCCCGGTCAACACATCATAGCTGCGGGTCTTATTGGTCGCGGCGACAATGGCCTGCAACCGGCCGTTCACCTCGACCACGAGCGGCGTTGACCACGACGAGCGCTCGTCGCGGTTTTTGCGCCAGACTTCGGCGCCGGTTTTCTTGTCGAGGGCGACGATGAACGACTGGTCTTCGTGATCCCAGGTGATGAGCAACAGTCCGCCGGCGAGGGCAGGCGACGCGCCTTCGCCGAACGCGCCGCGGCTGCGCATGTCACCGAGATCTTTTTCCCATTTCAAATTCCCGTTCAGGTCGTAGCAGTAAAAACCGCGGGAGCCGAACGACACGTAAAGATTTTCTCCGTCCGTGACCGGCGAGGCTGAGGCATAGCCATGACTCGCATGGTGTCCCTCATGCGGCACCTCCTTGCGCGCGGTTTTCTGCCACACGACCTTGCCCGAACTGCGGTCCAGCGCGATCACGACAAACTCGTACGGATTCGTCGGGTTGGGCCCGCCGCCGAAACCACCACCGCCGCCGCCTTTGCGTCCGCCTTTGCCGCGGCCGGGCCCCGGCTCTTCCTTCGAAGCGGCTGGCGCCGGGGCGGCGGCGCGTTCGCCTGCGGCCTCGATGGCTGTGAGCACAAAAATACGATCCTGCCAGATGATCGGCGTGGAGAAACCAGAGCCTGGAATTTTGGCCTTCCACTTGATGTTCTGGTCATCGCCCCACTTGATCGGCGGCTGGGCGCCCGGAGCGATGCCCGCTCCGGATGATCCGCGCCAGGTGGGCCACGCCGCAGTGGTTTCGGCGCGGAGCGAAGCGGCGAGCAGGCAGAGAGCGGTGGCGAGCAGGGGAGGACGGAAGAGTGATTTCATGAGACAGGAGAGGGAAACGGCGGGGGCACTGACGTTGGATCCGCGCGTGAAGTTGCGATTTACCGGCGCCCGGTCAATCCCAGCCGGTGCTTTTCCCACCCGACGTCAAATCGGGCTATGCGCGCCAGACCCAAAGTGCGGTGAGAATGCGCTCGGGGGCGCAGCCGAGTCGGCGGCTGCAAAAATTCGAATCGTCGCTTGAAGTCGCGCGTCATTCCCCTGCACGATTTAACGCATGTCCCCCACAAACCCCACCGTCCAGCAAGGCTCGGGCATTGGTCGAACCGCCTGGCTCATTTGCATCATCGCGGCGATCGGCTTCGCGTTCGACATCTACGAGCTGCTGATGCTGCCGCTGATTGTCGGGCCGGCGCTGCAGGAACTATTGGGCGCAGCCCCCGGCTCGCCGCAATTCCAGATGTGGGTCGGGCGTTTGTTTTATATTCCCGCGATTGCCGGCGGGGTCTTCGGCTTGCTGGGTGGATATCTCACGGACCGGCTCGGACGCCGGCGGGTGCTGACGTGGAGCATCCTCATCTACGCTTTTTCCGCCTTCGCGGCCGGATATTCGACGAGTGTCTGGATGCTGCTGGTTTTTCGCTGCCTCGTGTTCATCGGCGTGTGTGTCGAGTTCGTCGCGGCGGTGGCGTGGCTCGCGGAGTTGTTTCCTGAATACAAGCGGCGCGAAAAAGTCCTTGGTTACACCCAGGCGTTCTCCTCCATCGGCGGATTCATGGTCGCGCTGGCGAACGGCTGGTGCGTCGCGCACAGCACGAGTCTGCCGGCCATCCTCCTGCCGGACTCGCTCAACGTCTTTGGTGGCGCGATCAAGGATTCGCACGCCGCGTGGCGCTATACTCTGATGTCCGGCGTGATTCCGGCGATTCCGCTGATCATCATCCGTCCATTCCTGCCGGAATCGCCGATCTGGTCTCAACGAAAAGCCGCCGGCACGCTCAAACGGCCCAGCATCGGCCAGCTCTTCTCGCCGGAGCTGCGCAAGACGACCATCGTGACAACCTTGATGTTTGCGTGCGCCTACGGTGCGGCCTTCGGCGCCATCCAACACATTCCACGCATCGTGCCCGGCTTGAAGGAAGTGCAGGCCAAGGCCAATGCAGCGGTCGCGGCCGCCACGAAGGACAAGCCACCCGCGGATCAACAAAAAATCGCGGCGCAAACCCGCGCGCGTGCCGCCCAGTCGACCGCGGCGGACGTCACGAAGGTCCAGGAGATAGGTGGACTCGTCGGGCGCTTTTTGCTCGCGATACTGGCGGTCCGCATCGTGAGCCGTCGCTCGTTGATACGCGTTTTCCAGATCCCGGGCCTCGTCGTCATGCCGGTCGTCTTTGCGATTTGTGCCACCCGGGATTTGCAGTGGCTGTATATAGGAATCTTCGCGGCCGGGCTTCTCACCGTTGGCCAGTTCAGTTTCTGGGGAAACTATCTGCCGCGCGCGTATCCGCTGCATCTGCGCGGCACCGGTGAAAGCTTCGCCGCGAACATTGGCGGCCGGCTGATCGGCACGTGCTTTGCGTGGGTGACCGCAACGCTGGCGACGACAACCGACGCGGCGTACGCACCGACGAAACTTGCCTATACGGCCGCGGCGGTCGGTTTCGCGGTATATGTCGGCGGCTTCATCCTGTCCTTCTTCCTGCCCGAGCCGAAATCGGAGGATTTGGAGGATTCGGCCGGCGGGGCGGCGCCGAGTTCACCCGCCGCGGCTGCGAATCGCGCGGCTACCGGCCGCGGGTAGCGCTGCGCTTGCCCCACAAATTCGCTACCGCGTATGGCGTCACGCCAAGGGCGCGGTTGACGGGAAGGGCGACTTTCCAGTCGCCCGAGACCGGTCGACCGAACGTACTTCGGCGGCTGGAAAGCCGCCGCTCCGGCAAA
>JBBRCR010000596.1:0-4902 GCA_038204695.1 Opitutales bacterium
GCGGCTGCGGATTGGGCACCCGCCCAATCGCGCGGCAGCCCGGGCCGATGCCATCGAGCCCCAGATCGCTGGCCATCTTTTCCGCGAGGGCGCGCAACCGCTTCACCTCTCCGGGCTGTTCGCCCGCGACGTTCTGCGCTTCCGCAATGTCCCGGCCCAGATGGTGGAGCTCACCCGATTTCAGGTGCAGTTTCCACGGGCCGGAGCGCACGGCATCGAGCGTCATACCGCGAAAGTAGTAAAAGGTGTCGCGCGGTGGCTGCGCGGGCTGACCCACGAGGACCGGCCAGATATCGACGCCATCGATCTTCCGGTCGGTCGGTGCGCGGGTGCCGGCGAGCCCGGCAAAGGTCGGCAGGATATCCATCATGCTGGTGATGGCGTCGGTCGAACTTCCCGCTGGAATCCTTCCGGGCCACCACGCGATGGTGCAGACCCGGATCCCGCCCTCGAAGGTGGTGCCCTTGCTGCCGCGCAGCGGCGTGTTGACCGCGCCTTGATTCACCGGGCCGCCATTGTCGGAGGTGAAAAGGACGAACGTGTTCGCGTCCAGCTTCAGCTCGCGCAGCGTGGCGAGCACCTGGCCGACACTCCAGTCGACCTCCTGCACCCAGTCGCCCAGGAGACCATTCCCGGAACGGCCCATGAATTCATCTCGCGGATACACCGGGAAGTGCACGGCCGAGTGCGCCAGATAAAGAAAGAACGGCCGCGCGCGCCGTTCGCGGATGAACGCCACGGCGCGCTCCGTGTAACGGCGGGTGAGCTGCACCTGGTCATCGCCGCGAATCCGGCCGATCACCTGCTCGTTCTCGAGCAACGCCAGCGGCGGCTGGTTTCCGCGAATGCCCGTTTCGTCGCTGGCCGGCGTCTTCGTCTTGGTCGTCGCACCCGCCTTCGCCCCCGGCAGTGGCTGACCGCGATTGCTTTTCGTGCCATCAGCCGCCGGACCCATGTCGTTCGAATAAGGCAGCCCAAAAAACGAGTCGAATCCCTGGCGCGTCGGCAGGAACGGCGCCTGATCGCCCAGGTGCCATTTGCCGATGGCGGCGGTCGTGTAGCCCGCGTCTTTCAGCACTTCCGCGATCGTGCGCTCGTTGGGATTGAGGCCGGTTTCGGCGCCGGGAAAAAGTACGTGCGGAATGGGCAGCGCGCGTTTCGGGTAACTGCCGGTCATGAGCGCCGCCCGCGACGGTGAACAAACCGGAGCGGCGTAGTGGCTCGTGAGTTTGCGTCCTTCCCGCGCCATGCGATCGAGTTCGGGCGTCCGGTTGCGGCCGGCGAACGGCCCGATCTCGGCGTAGCCGAGATCATCGATGTTGATGATGACGAGGTTCGGCCGGGGCGCGGTCGCGGCGGCCGCGGCCGCGGCGAACAACAGAAACACAAACGGGGAGAACACTCTCATGGCGGCAATGTTGGTTTCGAATGAGCGGGTTTCGAAGCGACGCCAACGGCGGCGGAGAGTCAAACCCGCTTCCGTGACTGCGAGCGCCAGCGAGTGGACGGAACGGCGGCTCCGACCGGAGCGGCGGCTTTCCAGCCGCCGGAATATTTTCGTCGAACCGGAATCGGGCGACCGGAAAGTCGCCGCTATCGACGGCATCGACTCATTGGCGAGTCGTCGTGCATCCACTCGCTGGCGCTCGCCGCCACGGAACCGGGGGAGGTCTACTCGCTCGCGCCCGTCGCCACGGGGGTCTGATTCGCCGCCAGGCCTGTCACCTCAAAACGAATACGTCGTCGTGAAGCGAAACTCGCGCGGCGCCACCAGATCGTAGCGGCTGTACGCGACGCCCCGCCCGCCCGGCAGCATGAATCCGTCGGGCGTGGTTTCGGACGTCGCCAGCCGCGAGGGAATGATGTCGGTGCGATCGAGGAGATTCGACACGTTCATCTGGAACCGCACCCGGCCCGGGAGGCCCTTGAATTTTCGCGTGTATCCCATCATCAAATCCGCCGCGGTGATCACTTTTCCGGTTACCTCCTGGCCCTGCGAGTTCGAGCCAATCACGTTGGCGCTCCGCCACCGCCAGCCACCCCCGACGGTAAAGCCCGCCAGCCGGCCTTCCCGAAAATCATAGGCGGTGAACAAACTGATTTTGTGCGGCCGCACGCCCCAGCGCTTGATCTGCTGCTCGCGCTCGTCGTTCAACGTGTCCACCAGGTCGAACACTTCCTGCGCGATGGTCACGCTCGTCGAGGTTGTCAGGGTCGACAAATTCGCGGCTGGATTCAACGCGCCCAACTCGATCCACTTCGCCACCGCGCCACCCGCTTCGAACGCCGCCGGATTCACGACGAACTCGCCCGCGGCGTTTTGGGTGACGCCCTGCTGCAGCAGTACGGCGCCGTTCGGCTTCAGGCCGTACCAGGCGAGCGCTTCCGGGGCTAGATTTTTCCGGCCGGAGTCCGTGTACGAGTAATTGGCCACGAAGCGCCAGCTCCGCGTCAGGTTTGCCGTGATCCGCGCCTCATAACCTTCCGACTCGAAGTCCGAGGAGATCGATGACACCGGCGGCGTGTAGGTCTTGCGGAGATCGGCCCACTGGCTGGTCGAAAAAGGCAGCCCGTTGCCGACGAGCACGCCGCCGAACGCATCCATGACGCGGATATTCCGATCGCGCAGCAGATTCGCCACCGGCGCGGTCACGCGGCCAATCTCGCTCCCCTTGAAATAGACGAAACGCGCGTTGAGCCGGCTGTCGAGCAGGTCGAAGCCAAGCCCGTAATCCTCGCCTTTGCCTTTCGAAAGCGGGGCGAGATTGCCGTCCGGAAAAACGGTGCGCGCGAGCGGCGGGATGCCGACATTCGACGACTTGTTCGCGATCACCGACATCCAGTCGAACACGTGATAAACGATGCCCGCGGTACGCGTCTGCCCGACCATGTGATTCACGATGCCCTTTGCCGGATCCAAATCGACGACGTTGCCGCGAATCGGATCGTCGTAGTAGCCGAGTTGGGTGTTTTCCACTTTGTCCTCCCGGTAGCCGAACGTCGTAACCAATTTCCCGTCGAAGAAAAAACTCTGAATCGCCCCGAGTTTTGAGTCCATCTGCTGAATCATGCCGCCATTATCGGCGCCGCCGGACTCCACATTCGCGTAGGCGGTTTCATATGTTCGCCCCTCGAACGTCACCGTCGATGGTACGTTTCGCCAGTCGCCTGTTCGATACGTGCCATAATCCCCCTCGGTCAGATAATTGCGGACGGTGAGGCGGTTGTTGGCATTGCTCGCCACCGCGTTGAACGGCTTGCCCGCCAGCACGAGCCAGGAGTTCGCGCGATGATCAAGCGTGTCGGTGCGCGACACCGACGCGGCGATCCGGTGCCGGCCGAACCACTTCGATTTGGTGTCGAGCGTGTACGACGTGGAGAGTCGCGTCTCCTTGCTGTCACCGTAATGAAGGTCCTGCGTCCAGGTGCCGTCGAAATAAAGCCGGCCGGCGTAGGGATTGGCCGGGCCGGTGACGCCCAGCGTGCGGTTCGCGTCGCCGCGCAGGATCGGGGCGTTGCCATTCATCAGGTGCACGGCGGCATCGGTCTCCTGGTAGTTGTGGGCGAGATTCAGGATGAGATTCCGCGTCGGCTGCCAGTCCGCCGTGAATGTGTAGTTCTTCAGGCTTTGTTCGCGAAACATGCCGGGACCGGTCGCGTTGCCGTTCAACGGATAAAACCCGGGATCGTAGATGCGCAGGGCGGAGGCCGTGACGCCGCGTGTGCCATCCGGCGCGCGGACGGCCGCGTTGTTATAGCTGCCGGTCAGGAAGGTGCCGATCGCATCGAAGATCACGCCGTCGTTCTCGATGAAGATTGCGCGATGGTTCGTGCCGCTCCGGGCGCCGTCACGACCGATGACGCCGAGCGCCTGTTGCGCCGCGGTGGGCACGGTGTTGTTGGGCGCAAACGTGACTGTGTTGACGCCAAACGCCTCGCGATTGTCGTACCACGCGAGGACCTGTTCGGCGTCGGAGAAAGAGCGCACGACCGCGGTCTTGTCGCGGCCCGTCTCGCCCATCGCGGTGAGGGTTAGATTTCGCCGCGGTCGGAACGTAATGGAGCCGAAGATACGTTCCTTGTCCTGAAAATCGAAAACCCGCCAGCCGCCATTCTCCTGGTCGAGCGCCGCCAGCGACAGCGCGAGCTTGTCCTTGAGCAGCACCTTGTTCGCGTCGACCTCGAGCCGGCGGCGGTCCCACGAGCCCAGGCCGTAGCGGATGTTGGCGGTGTCGCGGTGGGTCTCGGCGATTTTCGACGACTGATTGACGAGACCGCCGGGTGCGCCGATGCCGAAGAGAATGCTGTTGGGGCCGCGGCTGTCTTCGTAACGCCCAACTCGATACGGATCGGTCGGCGTGATGCTGGTGAAGTAATCCATGCCGAAGCTCGCGATCAGTCCGCGAATCTGGATGCCGGGAGTGAGCGCGTGGCCGCCGATGATCCGGTTCTGCTCCGAACTCGCACCCTGGGAGTTGGTGTCCATCTCGCCGTTGACGGAAAATTCCATCAGCTCGCGAATGTCGGTGATGCCGGCGTCATCGAGAAACTCCTTCGTGAACACGGAAACCGAACTGGCCGTGTCGCGCAGCCGGGTGTTCAGCCGGCTGCCCGCAAGTGTGTTTTCCGCCACATAGCCCACGTCACTGCTGGTGTTGACCGTGAAGGGGCTCAGTTCGATGACCCCATCCCTCGGATCGGGCTGTGGCTGGGCGGGCGTGGTTTCGGCCGCGATCGCCGCGGCGGCGGAAAAGGCGAGCGAAGACAAACCCGTGAGGAGGTGGAGGGGGCGAGGTAGTTTCATAACGGTGAATGGAGTTCTGGGGTGAGGTCGGCACCGCCGCGTTCGCCGCGGGGATTAACGAGGAAGCGATGGATAGAGGTGCGTCCCGCTGCGGCAGA
>JBBRCR010000597.1:0-4882 GCA_038204695.1 Opitutales bacterium
GCATTCATCACGCCGACGCCCTTCGCTTTCAAGTACGGCACCGCTTCATCGGCAAATCGCGTGTTTTGCAGCGTGTACTGATTATAGCTCAACACGCAGTCGACCTTCGTCTGGTCGAGTATATAGCGAAAAATCTTCATCGGGTAGCCGCTGAACCCGATATAACGCACCTTGCCCGCCTGCTGGATTCGGCGCAGCGCCGGCAGCGTCACGTCGACGATCTGCTGCATGGGCACGAACTCGATGTCATGGCAAAGAATGATGTCGAGGTGATCGGTGCCGAGCCGGTGCAGCGACACGTCGATACTTTCCGCCACGCGCTTCGCGGAGAAATCGAAGTGCGCCAGATCGTAACGGCCGAGCTTCGTGCACAGCGTGTAGCTTTCGCGCGGCACCCCGCGCAACGCGATGCCCAGCAGGACTTCGCTCATGCCGCGGCCATAGAACGGCGACGTATCGATGAAGTTGAGACCGTGATCGAGCGCCACGTGAACACTCTGCATCGCCTCATCGAGCGTCACGCGACGGAACTCGGCGCCGAGCGAGCTGGCCCCGAAGCTGAGAATGGGAAGGTGTAGATCGGTCTGGCCGAGGCGGCGCGTTTGCATGGAAAAAATTCAAGACGTGCGACAGCCGACCGTCAGCAACACATTTGCCCACAGCGATTGGTCCGCGGTCTGGATGGTCAGCACATGATCAGGGCTTTCCACCTGCCGGTAGAAATCCCATTTGAGGATCGGCTCGAGCTGGAGCTTCAAGCCCGCCTCCGCCAGCACGGCTCGATACTCGTTCCACACCGGCGGCTCGCCGTGCCGGGCGTACGGATCATCCGGCGGAATGCCCATCGTATTCACGTTATCAACCGGCACCGCGCTGAGCAGCGCACGCAAGACCTGCGCCACCGTGACCACGCCCGGACTCAGATTCAGCGAGATGATCTCCGCGTGCGGACCGCGCTTCGTCGACGCGGGATAATTACCGTCGGCGATGAGAATTCGGGCGTGATGGCCGGCGCGGGCGACGACGCGAAGGATGTCCGGGTGAACGAGCGTAGTCTTGAGCATGATGGATCCGGATTAACGTTGTGCGACGGATTGCCGAAACGCGTCAATCGTCTGCCGCGCCGCCGCCACTGGATTGGGCAGGGGCAAAATCTCGGCCGAGAGGTAGCCGGTGTAGCCAACCTCGCGTAAAGCGGCCACGATCGGCGCGATGGCCGTCTGCCCGAATCCGACCGCGTGGCGGTTCGAGTCGGCGAAATGCACGTGACCAATCAGCGAACCCGCCTCGCGAATCGCGGCGGCGGAGTTCGCCTCGTCGATGCCCATATGAAAAAGATCGGCGAGGATGCGGACGTTGTTCGTGCGCAGCGTCCGCAGCCATGCAGCGGCGTCCCCAATCCGGTTGTGGAGGTTGGTCTCGTAACGGTTCAACGGCTCGTACAGCAGCGGCACGCCGTGCCGCGCCGCATGCTGCCCCAGTTCGTCGAGCGCTTCACCGAGCCAGGTCAACGCCTGCTCACGCGAAACCCCGTTTTCCCAGCGGCCCTGCATCGAACCAATTATCGCGGAAGCCCGAAACCGGCCGGCGGTGTCGATGATCTGACGGACGAACTCGCGTGCGCGGCCGCGAACCGCGGCATCATAATGCGACAGCGTCAGCTTGTGCACGACCCAGCCGGCGCCGGTGCCCATCGCCGCCACCGCGAGACCGTGACGTTGCGTCAGTGCCGGCAATTCGGTCAGCGGCGGCGCGTCGGGCGCAGGAGGGAAAACCTCCACGGCGTCGAAACCGAGGTCGGCCGCTTGGGTAAACGCGTCCTCCAACCCTTGGGAGAACACGAAAGGTCCGCCTGTGGTTTCCGGGACAAGAGACACGGTGATCGCGGAGCGCATCGGAATGACCACAACACCGTATTCATCGCTGGCCAATCAACGCCAAAACATGCGGGGCGATTGCCGCGGATGCATGACATGAAAGTAACTGCAGGAGGGGAGCGTTGAAGCACGGGACGCAACGCCGCGTTTGCGCGGCGGTGCTGCGGTAAGGTGGACTCCGATCATCCTCTGACCCGTTGAACGCAGGGATGAAGTGATGCCGCGATTGAGACGGTCGACGCGACAGGTCGGGCTATTGTGACAAGGAAAATTTCTTCGCCAGTGAATCCCGCTCGACTCGACCCGAATGGACGCAGATGACGGGAGGGTGCCGGCCATCAGCACAACCCCATCCGATCAAGCCGTGCTTCCGGCCACGGCGCCAACGGTGGGGCTCGCCAACGACAGCGGGCCGAAGCTGTCGCGATGGTTCGTCGAGGAAGTCCAGCCACACGAAACCTCCCTGCGCTCCTATCTGCGCGGGCTTTTCCCGACGCTGCCGGACATTGACGACTTCGTGCAGGAGTCATACGCGCGGCTCATCCGGGCGCGCGAGGCCGGTCGCGTGAGTTATGCCAAGGCATTCTTGTTCACCACGGCGCGCAACGCGGCGCTCGATTTTTTACGTCGGCGCAAGGTTGTCGCGATTGATGGCGTAGCCGATTTGGACGAGTTGTGCGTCATAGAAGACAGGCTGGATGCGGCCGAAGCGGTCAACAAGCAGCAGGAACTCGCGCTGCTCGCCGAGGCGGTTCATGCCCTGCCGGCTCGTTGTCGCCAGGTGCTCACCCTCCGGCTGATGTATGCCATGTCACACAAGGAAATGGCCGCCGAACTCGGGATCTCCAACCACACCGTGAAGGCGCAACTCGCAAAAGGCATGCGGCGTTGCGCGAAGTTCATGGCCGCACGCGGCGTGCCGTGAGGCCACGCGAAAAACCGAACAGCCCAATCCCCCAATCACCTGCATGAACCATTCCCGTCATCACCGACCGTCCGAAGCAGAGTCCATCGAGGCGACGGCGGCGGCGTGGCTGGCGCAGCGCGATGACGGTATAACGCCGGAGCAGGCGTCCGAGTTCATGCAATGGCGTTCGGCCGACGTCCGCCACGAGGCGGCGGTGGCACGACTCGAAGCGACGTGGAACGCGCTCCAGCACTTGCGCGAGTTTCGGCCGGAGGCGGCGCGCCATCCGGATCGCGACCTGTTGCGCCCGTCGATCCAGCGTCGACGTCTTCTCCCCATTGCCGCGCTTTCGGCGACGATCGCGGTGGCCGCTGCGCTCGTGCTGACTGCCGGGTGGTGGTTTTCGGGAGCGACACGAAGCGTGGAGCCCGCGTCGCAGACTTACGCCACGACCATCGACGGGTACGAACGCGTCTCGCTCGCCGACGGATCCGTCGTCGAGTTGAATTCGGCCAGTGAGGTCAGCGTCTCGTTTTCTCCTGCAGAAAGGCGCGTCCGGCTGGTGCGCGGTGAAGCGCACTTCACCGTGGCGAAGAATCCCGAGCGGCTGTTCCTGGTCGAAGCGGGAAGTGTCGCCGTGCGCGCGGTCGGCACGGCGTTCAATGTGCGGCTGGGCATCCATGATGTCGAAGTGCTCGTGACGGAAGGGAAGGTGGAACTGGAGCCCGAGCGGGAGCGCGTTGTCCCCAACGCGCTTTCGGGAGCGACGAAACCGAACCAGGGGCTTCCGGAACCACGCGCCTCGCCGTTATCGCTCGCGGCCAACGAGCGTGCGGTCATCCCGATGGTGCCCTCGTCCGGCCGCTCGTCCGCTGGCCCGGCGTCGGCGCCGGCGATCGAGAAGGTCGACTCCGAGGGGGTGCGCGAGGCGTTGGCCTGGCAGGGGCCACGGCTGGTGTTCGTGGACACGCCGCTGGCGGACGCCATCCGGCAGTTCAACCGCCGAAATCAGGTGCAACTCGAGATCGCGGATGCCGAACTCGGCGCACTGCCCATTGGCGGCAGCTTTCGGGCGGAGAATGTCGACGCCTTCGTGCGGTTGCTCTCCTCGGGTGGCGACGTCGTGGTCGAGCGGCCGGCCGCCAACCGAATCGTTCTCCGAAGATCCGGGCCAGCCCGCCCGCCCGATTAATTTTTTCGCGCCAGCGAAAAAACAGCGTAGCCCAAGTCTGCTTGTGCTTCGTCTGAAAATATGACCAGCCCGTCTCTTCCAGTGGTTTATCGCCGCGTGCCGGTCGTGGATGCTGCAAACCGTAACCTCGTATTTTCTTCGCGTGTGCCACTCGGTTAATGTCCTGCGCCGGCTGGTGATCCTTCTCGTGCTCGCCGCACTGATACCGGCAGTACGTTCCGCGGTGACTGCGGTGAAGAAACATTACACCCTGTCCGCGGGCGATGCGGCGACGACGCTGAGGCAATTTGTCGAGCAGTCCGGCGAGCAGGTCGTCTACGTCGTGCCCAAAGTACGTAATCTTGTGCTACGCGATGACGGGCTGGATAAGATCGCCGAGACGGGATCCCGGAAGATTGCAGCCGTGACGGCGACGACGCGCACCGGCGCGCCAATCGACATTCATGACGGGCATGTCCACAGTATCGTGAGCGTCGGAAGTGCTCCGCAGGATATCGTCGACGAAATGCGTCGCGCTGCCATCAACATCGGCCGCGATCTCAGTTTGGCGTTTCCCGTGGCCATCAAAGCCGGGGCCGTCATCAGCCAGCGGCACAACGATACGGACGCGGGAGCGAGCAGTTGGACGTTTACTCCGCCCGGCGGAACCGCGGCGTCGGTGGCGGGAAATTATAACGTCATCGCCGATAAAGTATCGGCGCGCAGCGTGTTCACCGATGTAAACGACGAGGCGGTACCCGTGCAATGGGCGAACTTGGCGAAATTGAAAGGCCTATACGATGCCAACCCGCAATGGTTTGTTTTCAATGCCCCGGCCGCCTACATCAGCCATGCGACGCTGACCAAGACCATCGAGGAAACCATCTCAGCGGCCTACGTCCGGGGTGACATCCGCCTGTTCGAGAA
>JBBRCR010000598.1:0-4861 GCA_038204695.1 Opitutales bacterium
CCTCGTGTGAATGAACTTGAAACGGAGTGCGCGCCGCGGGTGCGCTGAGTCGCTGCCTTGAATTCGCGTTCATTCGCGTCCATTCGCGGTTAACTCCCGGTTTGTCGAGTGTCACCCTCGCCGGTTGAGACGCTCGCAACAAAACACAGGCTTGGCGGGATCCGTGCGAGTCGGTCGCTAAACCGGCCCGCGCGTCGGATGCCTCCTCTCCGTTGCTCTTTGCATTTCAATTACGGCTACACCCCCCATGAAATCCTCATTTTTCCTCATCGTCGCGTGCTGCGCTTTGGCGTCTGCATCCGCCGCGGAACGGCGCCCTAACATCGTGCTCATCCTGTCGGACGATCACGGCTGGAGCCAGGTGTCACGCGCGATGCATCCGGATGTCCGCGAAGCCCAGTCGGCGTATTTGCGCACGCCGAACATCGATCGCCTCGGCCGCGAGGGCGTGCGTTTCAGCAGCGGATATTCGCCCGCGCCCCTGTGCACGCCGACCCGGCGCAGCATTCTTTGCGGCACATCGGCCGCGCGGAGCGGCGGAGAATTCGCAAGTCCGTGGGTTCCGGCCGAACATGCGACCATTCCGAAAGTCCTGAAGCAGGTCGATTCCAGCTATCGCGCGGCTCACTTTGGCAAATGGGGCGAGCAGATGATCTCGACCCCGGAGCAATGCGGCTATGACGCGAGCGACGGGCTCACCGGCAATAATACCGGTGGGATGCCCACGACGTTGAACCAGGACGTGGCCGGTGCGGGCCACGAGAACACGCCCGCGTTCTACACGAACCAGAAGGATCCGAAGCTCACCGGCCACATCACTGACCGCAGTCTCGCGTTCATGCGTGAGTCTGTGCAGGCGAACAAACCGTTTTACGTCCAGGCAAGTTACTATGCGGTCCACCTGTCGATTGTGTGTCGCGAAGAAACCCTGAAACGCATCCAGGCGCGCGGCACACCGGATCGCGAGTACACCCAGGCGTGGGTGGCCATGCTGGAGGAAATGGACGCCGGGATCGGTCGGCTGCTCGATGGAATCAAGGAACTCGGCATCGAGGATGACACGTATGTCGTCTTCACGGCTGACAACGGTGGGCGCGGCAGCATGCCCGGTTATGATGTGAATCGCCGGCCGGCGAACCACCCGCTCACGGGGGAAAAGCACACGCTGTATGAAGGCGGCATTCGCGTTCCGTTTCTCGTGAAAGGGCCGGGAATCCCGGCTGGCGAAACGTGTCATGTGCCGGTGGCCGCGTATGATTTTTTGGCGACCTTTTACGATTTGGCCGGCGGTACGGCCAAGCTGCCGGCGGCCGTGGATGGTGTTAGTCTGAAGTCGGTCTTGCGACAGCCTGCGCAGCGCACACTCGCACGGCCGAACGGCGCCCTGTTTTTCCACCGGCCACAACGGGGTGTGTCCGCGATTCGGCAGGGTGACTACAAGCTGCTCCTCAAGTGGGACAGCAGCGGTGGAGTTGGCTCCCGCGAACTTTACCGAGTCGGGGCGGATCCGCGTGAGGCCGAGCATGACATCACGCAGCCGGAGTCGGCCCGGGCGGACGAATTGCAGGCGACGCTGCTGCGCTACCTCAAATCGGTGAACGCCCAACCGATCAAGGCGCCACCGGCGAAGGGGGCAGGCAAAGGAGCCGGCAAGGGCAAAAAGAAGCAGCAATGAGACCAGGCACAAATCAGCTTTTGAACAGCGCGTCGGAGCCTGTCGTGGCACGGGCGTCTCGCCCGTGTTGTGGCATGGGCTTCCAGCCCATGTTGGCGGCGCGGAGCGCCGTCCACGGGCAAGATGCCCGTGCCACGTTGCGCGCTGTTCAAAAGCTGATTTGCGCCCAATGAGACCGGTGACTACATTCCTCTCTGCCGTTCGCAGCCGTTTTTTGAACGGGTGCGCCGGCCTGCTGGCAGCGCTCGTGCCCGCCTCGGCGGTGACGGCGGCCGAATCGCGGCCCAACGTGATTCTGATCATGGCCGACGATCAGGGTTCGATCGATCTCGGCTGCTATGGTGCGAAGGATCTCGTGACGCCCAACACCGACGCGCTGGCGGCGCGCGGTGTGCGCTTTACGCAGTTTTACTCGGCCGCGCCGGTCTGCTCGCTGTCGCGGGCGGGCACGCTCACGGGCCGCTATCCCGTGCGGGCGGGAGTGCCGGGCAATGTCGCCTCGCAGCGAGGCGGTCGCGGCGCCATGCCGGCGACGGAAGTCACGATGGCGGAAATGTTCAAGGCGGCGGGCTACACCACGGCGCACATCGGGAAATGGCATCTTGGATACACTCCGGCCACGATGCCGAATGCGCAGGGTTTCGATCACTCGTTCGGTCACATGGGTGGATGCATCGACAACTACTCGCACTTTTTCTACTGGGTCGGGCCCAACATCCACGATCTCCATCGTAACGGCGTCGAAGTGCATCACGATGGCCAGTACTTTCCCGACCTGATGCTGCGCGAGGCGAGCGAGTTCATGGCGCGGAATCGCGCGCAGCCGTTTTTCATCTATTACGCGCTGAACACGCCGCACTATCCCTACCAGGGCGACGCGAAGTGGCTGGAGCATTTCAAGCACCTGCCGTATCCGCGGAATCTCTACGCCGCGTTTATCGCCAGCCAGGACGAGCGGCTGGGTGCGCTCTTTGCCAAGGTGGGCGCGCTTGGACTCCGCGAGCGCACCATCATCGTGTACCAATCGGACAACGGTTATTCCACGGAGGAGCGCGCGCATTTCGGCGGCGGCGATTCCGGTCCCTATCGCGGCGCGAAGTTCAGCCTGTTCGAGGGCGGCATCCGACTGCCGGCGATCATTTCCTGGCCCGGCCGGTTGCCGCAGAACGAAGTGCGCGGTCAACTGGCCCACGGCTGCGACTGGCTGCCGACGCTCGCGGAACTGACCGGCGCAAAATTGCCTCCGGCCCCGCTCGACGGCCGCAGCCTCGCCGCCGTCGTGCGCAACTCGCAGGCGCCCAGTCCGCATGCCGATTCGGCCCTCCACTGGCAGCTTGGCCAGGGCGCCAACGCCGAATGGGCGGTGCGCGAGGGCGATTGGAAGCTGATTGCCAACACGCGCGACACCGGCGCGAACGACAAGGAGCGCGGGCGCGTGCCACTGTTTTTGGCGAACCTGAAGGAAGACGTCGGCGAAAAGAACAACCTGGCCCAGCAACGTCCCGACGTGGTCGCACGTCTTCGCTCGCTGCACGACCGTCATCTCAACCAACCTTGATCGGATATTTCGAAAATTGCTTCAGGTAGGTGGCGCACCCGCCGCGCAATGATTGGCGTGGCGCGGTCAGCGCGCCCTGCGCTGAATCTCCGGTCCGAACACGTTTTCGTTTTCCCCATGTATATTCGCCTCTTTCGTTTCGTCGCCGTCTTCATGGCGACTCTCTCGGCCGCTTTCTGCGCTTCCACCCGGAAACCGAATATTGTGCTGATCATGGCCGACGATTTTGGTTTCGAGTGCATCACGGCCAATGGCGGGCAATCCTATCAGACGCCGAACGTGGACCGACTGGCGGCGACCGGCATGCGTTTCGAGCACGGCCATGTGCAGCCGCTCTGCACGCCGACGCGCGTGCAACTGATGACGGGCATCTACAATGTCCGAAATTACATCGAGTTTGGCGCGATGGATAAAAAGGCGACGACCTTTGGACACCTGCTGAAGAATGCCGGCTACGCCACGGCCGTCTGCGGCAAGTGGCAGCTGGGGCAGGAGCCTGATTCGGCCCAAAAATTTGGTTTCGACGAATCGTTTCTCTGGCACCACATGCGGCGGACCTCGCGTTACGCGAATCCCGGTTTCGAGCGAAACGGCAAGCCGGAGGATTACATGAACGGCGGTTACGGCCCGACGGTGGTGAACGATTTTGCGCTGGATTTCATCACCCGAAACAAGGACCGGCCGTTTTTTCTGTATTACCCCATGCTGCTGACGCACAGCCCGTTTCAGGCGACGCCGGAGAGCCCTGATTGGAATCCGAAGGGCGGCGAACGCGGGGGAGTCAACGTGAAGCATTTTGCCGGGATGACGAACTACATGGACAAGATGGTCGGTCGCGTGGTCGCGAAGCTCGAGGCGCTCGGGCTGCGGGAGAACACGCTGGTTCTTTTCCTCGGCGACAACGGCACCGGCGTCGACATCACGTCGACGTTCAAGGGCCAGCCGTATCCCGGCGGCAAAGGCCGGCCCAACGCGCGCGGCACGCACGTGCCGATGGTCGCGAACTGGCCGGGGCGGATTGAGCCGGGAAAAGTGAGCAACGATCTCGTGGGGAGCGTGGATTTTCTGCCCACGATTTGTGAGGCCGCCGGCGTGGCATTGCCGGCCCAGCTACCGATCGATGGCCGCAGTTTCCTGCCCCAGCTCCTCGGGCAAAAGGGCCACCCGCGCGAGTGGCTTTATTTCTGGTATGCGCCGGATGGCGGCGTGGAGGCGAAGCACGAGTTCGCGATGAGCACACAGCACAAGCTCTACCGGGATGGGACGTTTTTCGATCTGACCAGGGATCCGTTCGAGGAAAGGCCGCTGAAGGTCGCGAAGCTTTCGGGTGAGTACGCCGCCGCGGCGAAGAAGCTCCAGGCGGCACTCGATCAGTATGCGAAGGCCCGGCCGGCCCATCTGCTCCAGCCGATGGTCACGGCGAAGCAGCAGAAGAAAACGGGAAAGCAGAAACAGAAGGGCGATCAGGACCGGTAGGGCGCTGCGAGGTGGCTGCGAGCGACAGCGAGTGGAGGGCGGCGGAAGACGCATAAGACTGGGAAGACGTGGAAGACGCAGAAGACCCCATCCACTCGCTGGCGCTCGCAGCCACGATCGAGCCATCCACGCAACCCGTGAACCGCCCCAAC
>JBBRCR010000599.1:0-4860 GCA_038204695.1 Opitutales bacterium
GAATCAACCCGCCCGGGGTCTGCGCCAGCTCGTCACCAAGTTCCAGATACCCAAAACCAGTCGCCGCGTGGTCTGGCTTGATCGCCATGGTCAGGATGGCGCCGGACGCCGACGCCCGCGGCAGCGCCGCCTGCAACTGGCGCGCAAACGCCGCCGTGTCCGCGATGAACGCATCGGCGGGCAGCAGCGCGAGCGTCGCCATCTCGCCGCCCCGCGCGCGCACGAGCGCGGTGGCCAGCGCCGCCGCCGGGGCAGTATCCCGTTTCGCCGGCTCGGCCACGATCTGCTGCACCGGCACCAGTCCCTCGAGCGCGGCGCGGGTGCCCGCCAGTTGCGCCTCGTTGGTCAGCACGAAGATATTCTCGCGCGGCACAACGGTCCCAATCCGCCGGACGGTTTCCTCGAGCAGCGTTCGATCGGAGAACAGCTTCAGCAGATGCTTCGGCAAACGGCTGCGACTCATCGGCCAGAATCGCTCACCGCTGCCGCCAGCCATGATGCAGGCAAAGTGACTCGAGGCGTCTTTCATGACCCACGTTCTCCCGCCGCAGGCACTCACGCCAAGCCGAAATCGTGGGTTGAGGGCGGAGGGTGGAGGCGGTTGTTGGTTATGGGTTACTGGTTATTGGTTATTGGTTGATCGTGGTTGGTTCTCGGATACCCGTGCCACGCCGCCCCATCAACTCACGGGCCGGCCCAGCACCGTATCACCGACGGATCGAGATCACGATCTTGCCAAACTGTTCACCGCGCTCCATCAGCCCAAAGGCATCCCCAGCCCGCGCCAGCGGAAAGATGTCACTCACCACGGGTCGGAGGTGATGGCGGCTCACGTACGCGAGCATCGCCTCCCAATCCGCAGGCGATCCCATCGTGGTCCCAAGCAGGGAAAGCTGGCGCCAAAAAACCTTTCGCATCGGCAACACCGGCGGATCGCCCCGCGTCGCGCCAAAAAACACGATGCGCCCTCCGGACGCGGCCGCGTCGATGAGCTGCCCGAAGCCTTCTCCGCCCGCGCTGTCGATGATCAGGTTGAAGCCGCCGGCTGCTTTCAGCGCCGCGGCCGCCCATTCCTTGTCGTTGTAATCGAACCCGCCCTTCGCACCCAGTTTCACCGCACGCGCGATCTTTTCCGGCGAACCCGACGTCACCCAGACGTCCGCTTTCGCCGCAATCGCAAACTGCAAAGCAAACAGCGCCACGCCACCACCAATTCCGCTGATCAGCACACGCTCGCCCGGCTGCAACTGGCCACGCGAGAACACCGCCCGATACGCGGTGAGTCCGGCCAGCGGCAACGCCGCCGCTTCCTCCCAAGACAGGTGCGCCGGCTTTGACGCAAGCTGCCCCACCGGCACGGCCACTTTCTCCGCCAGCGTGCCGTCGCGCGGCAGTCCCAGAATCGTGAAGTCGCCACCTTGCGCAATCTCACGGTCACCCCAATTGAAACTCGCGTTTATGATCACTTCGCGGCCGCGCCATGAGGCGTCAACGTCCTCGCCGCAGGCCTCGATGATTCCCGCTCCATCCGATCCCGGCAGCGCGGGGAATTTTAGTCCCGCATATTTCCCCAGCTTGATCCAAACGTCGCGATGATTGAGCGCCGCCGCCCGTAAAGCCACGACGGCTTCACCTGCCGCCGGCTTCGGATCAGCCACATCGACGATTGCCAGTTGATTGATGGCCGGTAGTTGGATCGCACGCATGGGATGTTAGAGGGTGGGCGTTTACGGGAAGCTGAACGGAAAAGTGAAAGTGAAGCCATCGGCGACCACATGCAACTCGGGGGAATTGTTCAGCGAGAATGGACGCGTCGGACCGCGGTCGGGAGCGCGCGACCGTGGTCATGTTTCAACTTGTCACTCGTCTTGTCGCGCTCGTCACTCCCGGCGTGCTGCTCACGTTCCATAAACCCTACGGCGTGCTGTCGCAGTTCACCCCGGAACCAGGTTCTCGCTGGCGAACGCTCGCCGAATTTGGTCTGCCCCGCGCCGTCTATGCGTTGGGGCGGTTGGACGCCGACTCGGAAGGTCTGCTCCTGTTGAGCGACGAACCAGGGCTGAACACGCAACTGCTCGATCCAAAGCACGCGCATCAACGCGAGTATTGGGTCCAGGTGGAACGCGTGCCATCCGCGGCCGCACTTGCGAAGCTCGAGCGTGGCGGCATCGACCTCGGTGATTATAAAACGCGCCCCTGCTGCGCTCGTGTACTTGATCCTGCGCCCACCCTCGCGCCGCGGGTTCCGCCGATCCGTTTTCGCAAGAATGTGCCGGACTGCTGGCTTTCGCTTGAACTCACGGAGGGCAGGAACCGCCAGGTCCGCCGAATGACTGCGGCGATCGGCCACCCGACGCTGCGGCTGATTCGCGGACGAATCGGCCGCCTGTCGCTCGGAGAACTTGGCCCCGGCCAATGGCGGGAACTCGGCCCCGCGGACCGAAACGCCGTATTCGCGTGAGCCACATTCAGGGTGATGGGTTGACGACGGCGCGCTACGGAACACTTCGAACCTGTGCCGGGCCGAGCACTTCCGGCGACAGGTTCTGCGCCGAGTTGATCAAGCCGACGTGCGAGAACGCCTGCGGAAAATTTCCGACCAGCCGCCGGTGCTTCGGATCGTACTCCTCCGCCAGCAACCCAAGGCCCGTCCGCATCCCCAGCAGTCGGTTGAAGAGATTTCGCGCTTCGTCCGCCTGGCCCATCACGTACAGGCAATCCACCAGCCAGAACGAGCACGGCAGAAACGCCCCCTCGCCCGGCGGCAACCCATCGACGTTCACCGACTCGGTCGGGTGGTAGCGATACACCAGCCCGCCAAAGACGAGTTCGCGCCGAATCGCCTGCACGGTGCCCACGACACGCGGATCGGTGGCGGGCAAAAAGCCAACCAGCGGAATCATCAGGCAACTGGCGTCGAGTTGATCCGAATCATAGGCTTGGGTGAAGGCACCGCGGCCGGCGTGGAAGCCCTGGCGGCACACATCCTCGTGGATCTGCTGCCGCAGCGCGCGCCAGCGCTCCACGTCACCCTCGAGATAAAACTCCTCGACGCCCTTCACCGCGCGATCGACGGCGACCCAGGCCATCACCTTCGAGTGAGTGAAATGCCGCCGCGGTCCGCGGATTTCCCAGATGCCCTCGTCCGGCTCCATCCAGTGTTTCTCCACAAACTCCACGAGGTGGCGTTGCAGGTGCCACGAGTTTGCGCCCGTCCGGATGCCCACCTTTCGCGCGAGGTGCATCGCGTCCATGATTTCGCCATACACATCGAGCTGGAATTGCTCCGCCGCCAGGTTGCCAATCCGCACCGGCCGCGAATCCTCGTATCCACGAAGATGTTTCAGCTCGAATTCCGGCAGTCCGCGTTCCCCCGCCGCCCCATACATGATTTGCAGCTGCGCCGGGTCCCCGGCCACGGCGCGCAGCAGCCATTCACTCCACGCCTTCGCCTCCTCGGTGAAACCCGCTTCCATCAATGAATACAGCGTGAACGTCGCGTCCCGCAACCAGCAGAACCGGTAATCCCAGTTGCCCACTCCGCCCAATTGCTCGGGCAGCGAGGTCGTCGCCGCGGCCACAATGCCCCCGGTCGGCGCAAACGTCAGCGCCTTCAGCGTCAACAGCGAACGCATGACGGCCTCGCGCCATTCCCCCGTGTAGGTGCAGCGCGCGCACCATTCGCGCCAGTAAAGATCGGTGTGGTTCAGCGCGCGCAGAGCATCGATGGCCGGCGGCGGCCCCTCGTGCGACGGGTACCACGTGAAGACGAACGTCTTTCGCTCCCCTGCCGCGACGGTGAAATCCGCCACCGTGGACAGATTCTCGCCCCGCGTCTCCACATTGGTTCGCAAGACGAAGGCGTCCGGGCCCGCCACCGCATTCAACCCCTCCGCGTCCTTCCATACCCACGGGACGGTTCGCCCGTAGTCCAGACGCAAAATGAGCCGCATGTGCATCGCCACGCTGCCCCGCAGCCCCTCCACGATTCGGACCAATTCGCGATGGGCCGAGTGGGGCGCCATGAAGTCGATCACGCGCACCGCACCGCTGGCGGTTTCGAAATCCGTCTCGAGGATGAGCGTGTCCTGGCGGTAACACTGCCGCCCCAACTCTTCCGCGCCTGCCGGGGCAATCCGCCAGCAACCGTTTTTCTCCTCCCCCAGCAATGTCGCCATGCAGGCGTTCGAGTCGAACCGCGGCAGGCAGAGCCAGTCCATCGAGCCGTTCCGGCCGACGATCGCCGCGGTGCGCATATTGCCAATAAATCCGTAATCCTCGATTTTCATGCTGTCCGCCCGTGATGGTTGCCCAGAGCAGGCAAAAGTTTCCGAAATTGTGCGTGTCCGTGTACGGGGCAGACGCCCACTGGCGGACCGGGCCGCTGACTGATCGAATCGACCGCGACGATCTATTCCTCGCGCCACAGCACTGCCGCCGGACCGTGCATCACCAGCGGAGTTCTGGTGCGTGCGGTGCCACCAAACTGGGCGTCACGGCTGTCGATCACGACCCGCCAGTTGCGATCGTTGTGCGGCCGCGTGAAGAGATCGGCGGGCGCCGGGTGTTCGCCCGCCGCGAGCGCGAGCAGCAGGAGCCAGTCGTGCCCAAAATCGCGCCAGCGCAGGCCAACCATATGCTCACCCAAGCGGCGGACCTGCCACTCGGTGGGCGGCGCCGACTGAAAAACACGGTGCTCGCGGCGGATGCGCAGGCACTCCCGATACAGCGCCAAAACCCCCGCACCTGGTCGCTCCTCCCGTTCATCCCACTGCAACCGTGCCGACCGGAAAGTACCTTCCGCCTGTGGATCTGGCATGCGGGCGAGAAGTCCGGGCGCGTACGACGCATCGCGCGACT
>JBBRCR010000600.1:0-4854 GCA_038204695.1 Opitutales bacterium
CGGATGAGCTGCGCATCGGCGTCGTTGTCTTCCAGATGGAGGATGCGCGGGGCGGTTTTCAAGAATGGGAGGTGTGCGCCGACGCGGGTGGCGGCGTGTTGTAAGTGCCCCAGAAGTCCCAAATCGCCTGGAGCGACGAGCGGAAGCGGTCGAACTCGATGCATTTGACCACATAGCCGCTGGCGCCGAGTTCGTAGGCGCGCTGGATGTCGCGGTCGTGGTGGGAGGCACTCAGCACGACGACCCGGGTGAGCCGTTGCGCCGGCATGGCTCGCATCCGCTCCAGGACCCCGAAGCCGTCCACGCGCGGCATCTTGAGATCGAGCAGCACCACGGTCGGCCGCTGTGGCTCGCGCCCGGCAGGTTCGCCGCGGCCTTCGAGAAAATCGAGCGCCGCCACGCCGTCGGAGACCTGGGTGATGCTGACATCTGGCGCGATTTTCTTGAGCACCAGCATGGCGAGCTCGGCGGAGTCGGGGTCGTCTTCGACGAGCAGAATATGGCGGTGTTTCATGGGGTAATGGCAGTGATCTGACCGTTCTTGGGCAACGAAAAGTAAAAGTCCGCGCCCTGGCCGGGCTGGCTCTCGGCCCAGATGCGGCCACCGTGGCGGTGGATGATGCGGCGCGAGGTGGCGAGGCCGATGCCGGTGCCCTCGAAATCCTTCACCGAGTGCAGCCGCTGGAAGACGCCGAAGAGCTTGTCCGCGTAGCGCGGATCGAAGCCCGCGCCGTTGTCGCGGATGTGGACGACGTGCTCCGTCGGCCCACTCTCGCAGGTGATCTCGATGATCGCGGCTGGCTGCGCGCGGGTGAATTTCACGGCGTTCTCGATCAGGTTCGCCAGCACCTGGCGCAGCATCGCGGGGTCGGCCTGCACCACGGGCAGCGGACCGATTTTCCACTCGATGGCGCGGCCCTCAAGGTCGGGCTGGAGGTGGGCGCGCCTTTCCTCGATGAGTGCATCGAGTCGCACTTCGGTCTGGTGGAGGCCGGCCCGGCCAAGGCGCGAGAAGTCGAGCAGGGCATCGATGAGCTGCCCCATGCGCGTGGCGGCGTCCGCGATGCGCGGGAGGTATTGCGCGGTGTCGGCGTCGAGCTTGCCCTCGGCCCCTTCGGCCAGCAGGCGTACGAAGCCAAGGACATGGCGGAGCGGCGCGCGCAAGTCGTGGCTCACGGTGTAGCTGAAGGATTCCAGCTCGGCATTCGTGTCGGCCAGTTCGGCGACGCGCGCGGTGAACTGCCCGTTGAGCTGGCCGACGCGCTCCTCGGCCTCGCGATGCGCGGCGATTTCCAGTCCGAGCGCCGCAGTGCGCTCCACGACGCGCTGATCGAGCTCGGCGTTGAGCCGGTGGATTTGCTCCTCCGCCTGCTTGCGCGCGGTGACCTCCTCGACAATTCCGCCGAAACCCAGGACCTCACCCGCGTTGTCGCGCACCGGATACCAGCTTTCACTCCAGGTGCGCATCCAGCCGGGCGCGGCGGGTGTCTCACCGGAGAACTCGTGATTCAACACGGCTTCGCCCGTCGCCAGAATGCGGCCCGTCACGTCGCCGAGAGAGTCGACGAGTGCGGGCACGATCTCGGAGACATGCCGGCCCAGGTGCGCCTCGACGGAGAAGCCGTTTATCTGTGCGAGACGTGCATTGATGCGCACGAAGCGCAGATCCCGATCGAGGAAGCAAAAGCCGATGGGCGCGGTGTGGAGAAGGGTGTCGAGCAAGACGCTGACACGCTGAAGTTCCGCCACACTGCGCTTCCGCTCTGTGATGTCGCGGGCGATTTTCGAGGCGCCCACAATCTCGCCGCGCGCATTCTTGACCGGAGAAACGGTCAGCGAAACTTCCACCGGCGTGCCGTCTTTGCGGCGGCGCGTGGTTTCGTAATGGCTGACGGCTTCTCCGCGACGGATGATCTCCAGAATGCGCGTCTCTTCCATCCGCAGGTCGGCCGGAATGAGCATCGTGACGGGCTGGCCCACCGCTTCCGCCTCGGTGTAGCCAAAGAGCCGCTCCGCCGCACGATTCCAACTGGTGATGATGCCGTGGAGGTCTTTGCCGATGATGGCGTCATCGGAAGACTCGACGATGGCCACGAGCCGGGCGCGCGCCTCGTCCGCGTGTTGGAACGCCGTGATGTCCGCCACGGACACCCGGCACCATTTTCGTGAATCGCCGGCGGAGACGGCCACCGTGCCGCGAAGGCGCGCCCACATAGCGGCGTCATCCTCCTTGACCATGGCGAGGTCGCAGACTTCCTGGCCGGTCTCGACGAAGACGCGTTTCAGGAAGGCCAGAAAGTCCGGCTGGCTCGCCGGGGTCACAAAACGCGCGAAGCGCCCATTGATGAGTCGGGACCGTTCCACGCCGAGCAAGGCGGCCCCCGTCAGGTTCACCTCCTGGATCACGCCCTTTTTATCGAGGGAAAAATAGCCGGCCGGGGCGAAGTCGTAGAGGTCGGTGTATTTCTCCAGTTGGGCATCGAGTCGGTCGCGGGCTTCCTGGAGTTCCGTGTTCTGCATCTCCAGTTCGATCTGGTGGACCTGCAATTCGTGCAGCGTCCGTTTGGCGTCGGCAGCGAGCCGCTGACCGGGGACCGCCGACTTCTGATTCCGCTGCTGCGCGCGCAGCCGGCCTTCGGCGTGGCGGCGCAAGGCGGCGGCAGCGGTTGGAATGGGCGGCTTTGGTTTCATGATGACGCCCTCATGTTTTCCCGGATCAGGGCGATTTACCAGCCCGTTTGGCTGCCGCTCCGTGAGCCGCCAAGGGTCGGTGGACCCGGTCGCGAAAAAGCTTCCGCGTCGCGCCGCGAGTTCCGCGAGAATACCGCCCACAACAAGGAAGCATCGCAAGAGACTTTGCTTTGCCGGGGCTGGGAGGTGGCGGGGGGATCGTTGTTGACCGACCAGAACGGATGACTCGAAGTGAGATTCATAAGACTGGTTTCCAATTCGCAACCGTGAATTGTCTCCGGCTCATTTGTCGGCCAGCTTTTCGCGCAAAGCGTTTCGAGCCAGACGCTCCAAATCTCCATCCGTCACCGTGGGGAGAAAACGCTTCCGATACAATTCATCGTGGAGGATGTTCACGATGGCCACCATCGGCGCGGCCACCAGGACGCCCAGCACCCCAAAGGCGGCGACACAGAGCAGCATGGAAAAGATGACCGCCAACGGATGCAGTTTCATGCTGCGCGCCATGATGAGCGGGAGAATAACATTGTTTTCCAACGCCTGGATCACGAGATACGCCAGCACCACCCAAAGCAGGGTCATGCCTCCCTCACCCATGGCTAATAACAACGCCGGCAGCGCGGCAAGGAGCGGACCCAGGAAAGGCACCGCTTCGAGGACGCCGGCGATCAGTCCAAGCACCAACGCATCCGCAAATCCGAAGATGGGCCACATGAGCAGAAACACCAGCGTGCCGATTGTCGCCATGCCCAGCAGCGTCGCCAAGGCCCAGCCGGGCACAAATTTTCCAATGCGTTGCAGGATGGACAGCGTCCGTTCATGGTGGCGCTCGGGCGCCAACGAAAATATCGCGCCGAAAATCGGACGCGGATTCATCAGGGTGAAGGTCACGCCAAAGAAGACGGTCACCAACACCACCAGGATCTGCGCGGCATTGAACGCCACGGCGGTGAAACTGCCAGCCACGCCCTGGAACATCTGACTCAAGCTGGACCGCAGCGATCCCGCTTCATTCGGGGTTTTGGGGGCAGGCGATTCCGCCGCGCGCTGGGCGGCTTGCGAGTCGCCCGCCGCAGACTTTTCCCGCACGATTTCGGTGGTGACTTCCGTCTGGAGTTTCTCCTCGGAAAGCACCGCCTGCTTTTCCATTTTGATCAGCGGTTTTTGCAGGCGTTCCCAATAAGCGGGCAGCCGTTCCGCCAGCTTGGTGACGGAATTTCGCATCGGCCCGAAGAACGCCCAGCCGGTCCCGGCCAGGAGCAGAACAAAGGCAACCGCGACCACGCCGGTCGCGATTTTCCTTCCGCCCAGCCACGTCCGCATCCGCAGGATCACCGGATTGACCGCCAACGACACGAGCAGAATCAGCAGGAAGGAAAGCAGGATGGGCGAAAGCAGGGTAAAGGATTCAATGAACACCAACAACGCGGCACCCAGTAGCAGATAAAAATAGAACGAACGCGGCGGCGGTCTGGTGGATGGGGTTGTTGGCATGGTGGTCATTCGGGGTGCTCGCTGGGTCACAATTGCCGGCGGAACAAGCCCGCCAGTTCGTCGAGGAACTTTCCAATCTTCGATCGGTTCTTGAACTCCGCCCGCGTCATCAACCGCGACTGCTGTTTATCCGCCTCGAACACTTTGACTTGGGCGGCGGCGAAGCGGCTGTCGTAAATATTCAAATTGGCCTCGTCATTCAGCCGGAAGGAACGGTCGTCAAAGTTGGTCGAACCGACCGACACCCATACGTCGTCCACGATGATGACTTTGCAGTGATACATCGTGGGCTGGTATTCGTAGATTTCCACGCCGCCATCCAGCAACTCGGCCCAACGCGAGCGGCTCGCGCTCTGGACGATTCTCACGTCGGAGTGGGGACCCGGCATGATGATTTCAATTTTCACGCCGCGTTTGCGCGCGGCCAGGAAGGTCTCGATAGCCAGGCCGTCCGGGACGAAGTAGGCCGCCTGCAGTCGAATGCTGTTGGTGGCCGAGGCAATTGAGAGCAAATACATGAGGCGCACGCTTTCGCTGCCTTCGCTGCGCGAACTCTTGAAGACTTGCGCCAACGAATCACCGGCGGGTTTGAGTTCGGGGAAATATTCCGGGCCGAACAAAACCTTGGCGCGGGTTTTGATCCAGTTGTCCGTGAAGACCGCCTGCATC